>JAJAZD010000265.1 GCA_026785945.1 Pseudonocardia sp.
GGTGTTCCCGGCCGCGCAGCGCGTCGGGCGGTGCCGGGACGCCGACCTCGCCGACTGCGTGCCGCTCGTCCCAGCGCCGCCGGTCGATGCCGCTCACCGGCGCCGCCCACCGACGCCCGGCGACCGAGATCGTCGTACGGCCGCGCGCGACGGTGCCGCCGGCTCGCTCACGAAAGCCGGGCGAGGACCTCGCCGACCACGGCGGCCAGCTCGACCGGCGCCTGCTCGCCCGACGCCAGGTCCTTGACGCCGATCGTGCCCGTCTCGAGGTCGCGCTCCCCCAGTACGAGGGCCAGGCGCGCACCGGAGCGGTCGGCGGACTTCATCGCGCCCTTGAGCCCCCGCCCGCCGTAGGCCAGGTCGACCCGCACTCCCGCGTGCCGCAGCGCGGCCGCGAGCACCACCAGCCGGCGGCGTGCGGGGTCACCCAGCGGCACGCCGAACACCTCGCAGCGCGCCTCGGACCACGGGGCGAGACCCTCGGCGCGACAGGCGAGCAGGGTGCGGTCGACCCCGATGCCGTAGCCGACCCCCGAGAGGGGCTGCCCGCCGAGCACGGCCATCAGACCGTCGTAGCGCCCGCCGCCGCCGATGCCCGACTGTGCGCCCAGGCCGTCGTGCACGAACTCGAAGGTGGTCTTCGTGTAGTAGTCCAGGCCACGCACCATCCGCGGGTTCGCGACGTAGGCGACGCCCAGGTCGTCGAGGTGCTCGAGGACGGCCGCGTGGTGCTCGGCGGAGGCGGCCGAGAGGTGGTCGGTCAGGAGCGGGGCGTCGGCGAGCAGGGCGCGGACCTCGGGGCGCTTGTCGTCGAGCACCCGCAGCGGGTTCAGCTCGGCGCGTGCGCGGGTGGGCTCGTCGAGGGGCAGGTCGGCGAGGAAGCCCTGCAGCAGCGCACGGTAGGCGGGGCGGCACTCGGCGTCGCCCAGGGACGTGAGCTCGAGCCGGTAGCCCGTCAGCCCGAGCGCCCGGAACCCCTCGTCGGCGACGGCGATGACCTCAGCGTCCAGCGCGGGGTCGTCGACGCCGATCGCCTCCACGCCCACCTGCTGCAGCTGCCGGTAGCGCCCGGCCTGCGGGCGCTCGTAGCGGAAGAACGGCCCGGCGTAGCGCAGCTTCACCGGCAGCCCGACTCGGTCGAGCCCGTGCTCGATCACCGACCGCACGACGCCCGCGGTGCCTTCCGGGCGCAGCGTCACCGAGCGGTCGCCCCGGTCGGCGAAGGTGTACATCTCCTTGCTGACGACGTCGGTGGACTCGCCGACGCCCCGGGCGTAGAGGCCGGTGTCCTCGAAGACGGGCAGCTCGATGAGCCCGTAGCCGGCGCGGTCGGCTGCGTTCAGCAGCGTCGCGCGGACGTGGTCGAAGCCCGCCGACGCGGGCGGGACGTACTCGGGCACGCCCTTCGGCGCGGCGAACGCGGTGACCCGCTCGGACAGCGCGCTCACAGCCCGCGCCCCGGCGCCGGGGTACCGAGGTCCTGCAGGTACGGGTTGGCGGCCCGCTCCCGGCCGATCGTCGTGGCGGGCCCGTGGCCGGGCAGTACGACGGCGGTGTCGTCACGTGTGAGCAACCTGGTGCGCAGGCTCTCCAGCATCTGCGCGTGGTCGCCGCCGGGCAGGTCGGTGCGCCCGATCGACCCCGCGAACAGCGTGTCGCCGGCGAGGATGACCTCGACGCCGTCCTCGGTGGGAGTGCTGAACACGACGGAACCGCGGGTGTGGCCCGGGGTGTGGTCGACGCGCAGGACGAGCCCCGCGAGGTCGAGCGCGGCACCGTCGTCCAGCGGCCGGACGTCGCGGGGCTCGCGCAGCTCGAGGCGCCCGCCGAAGAACGCCGCGGCCTCCCGCGACAGGCCCTTCATGGGGTCGGCGAGCAGCTCCCGGTCCTCGGGGTGGATCCAGGCCGGCACGTCGTGGCCGTCACACACCGGAGCCACGCTGAAGGTGTGGTCGAAGTGCCCGTGGGTCAGCAGGACGGCCACCGGGGTCAACTTGTGCTCGGCGAGCAGCGCGTCCAGGGGCGCGGTGGCGTCCTGACCGGGATCGACCACCACGCACGCCTCACCCGGACCCGACGCCACGACGTAGCAGTTGGTCTGGAAGGAACCGGCCGGAAAACCTGCGACGAGCACGGTGGCGAGCCTAGACCGGCGACGCGCCCCCGTTCCGGCCCCTCCGGGAGCTCTCAGGAACGGCGGCTATCCTGCGGCGCGTTCGGCATGTGGGCGACAGGCGGGGGAGCAGGAGCGATGGCGGCGACCAACGAGATGCGGCGCGAGGCGGCGAAGCGCAAGCTCGCCGGTCAGCAGGAGCGACGGGAGCAGCAGGCCAAGCGCAGCCGTACGGTCGCGGTCGTCACGTCGGCGGTCGTCGTCGTCGTGGTCGTGGTGGGAGTCGTGCTGCTGAGCACCCTGGGCGGCTCCGGCGAGGCCACGGACCCGGCCGCCGCACCGCCGAGCGAGGGCGCCGCGGCCACCACCACCGGGCCCGACGCGGGTGCGGCCCCCGTCACCCCGGAGTCGATCCCGACCGCGGTCACGCCGCTGCCGGTGCGTTCCACACCCCTACCAGCCACGGCCACCTGCACCTACCCGACCGACGGGCAGCCCCCGGCCAAGGCCGCCCAGCCCCCGGCCGGTGCGGACATCAGCGCCGAGGGCACCGTCACGGTCACCCTGACCACGAGCGCCGGCGCCATCCCGCTCACGCTCGACCGGGCGCTGGCACCGTGCACCGTCAACAGCTTCCTGAGCCTCGCCCAGCAGGCCTACTTCGACGGGTCCCCCTGCCACCGGCTCACCACAAGCCCGGGCCTGCAGGTGCTGCAGTGCGGCGACCCGACCGGAACGGGCACCGGCGGTCCGGGCTACACGATCCCCGACGAGGTGTTCCCGGAGCTCACCTACGGTCGCGGGATCCTGGCCATGGCGAAGACGGCGGCGCCCGACAGCGGCGGCAGCCAGTTCTTCATGGTCTACGGCGACGGGCAGCTGCCGCCGGAGTACACCGCGTTCGGCTCGATCAGCCCCGAGGGCCTGCAGGTCGTCGACGCCATCGCCGCGGCCGGCCACGACGGCTCGTTCGACGCACAGGCGGGTGGGGGTGCGCCGGTGCAGCCGGTGACGATCCAGACGGCGACGGTCGGCTGAGGCCGCCCGGGCGACCGACCCGAACGGCGACGGTGCGGCCCGTCACATTCGTGCGGGCGCGACTCGTCGTGGCGGTGCTGTCCATCGCCTGCATCCTGACGTCGTGCTCGGTCGCCGAGTAGCAGGTCGCCGAGGAGCAGGTCGCAGCCCCGCTGGGCGAGCGGGTGACCGTCGAGCAGGGCACGCTGACCGGCGTCACCGACGGCGGGGTCGTCCGTTACCTGGGCCTCCCGTTCGCCGCTCCACCGGTCGGGGAGCTGCGCTGGCGCGACCCGCTGGAGCCGGCGCGGTGGAGCCGGCGCGGTGGAGCCGGCGCGGTGGAGCGGGCGCGGTGGAGCGGGCGCGGTGGAGCGGTGTTCGGGACGCCACCGAGCA
>JAJAZD010000266.1 GCA_026785945.1 Pseudonocardia sp.
GGCGGGGGCTGGGGGGTGTGCGGGGGTTTGGGGAGCTTCTACGCTTGGGCGTGGAGCTCACCGGCGGGACCAACGTTGTCCTCCGCCTCTAACACCCGCCCGGGCCCGCCCCCGGCGCCTCCCCCCCCTCCCCGGGGTCGCCCCGCGGGGGGGGGGTCCCCCGGGGCCCCCCCCGGCCCCACTCCGACGCGATCTCCGTGACGTGCTCGATCCGGGCGAGCAGGTGGTAGCCGTCCGGCCGTTCCTCGACGCACTCGGCCATGTAGGCGCCGGACGTCGGACGCGGCCATCCGAACGCCTCACGCACGGCCGCGAGCGACGGGAACGGCTGGGGCATCGCCGCGAACCAGGCACCCGCCGCATCGGCACTGCGACCCCGGAAGTCCACCCCCATGTCCTCGACCACGAGCGCACGCACCAGGTCCGGCCGCCGCGCCGCGAGGACGAGGCCGTGCAGACCACCCATCGAGTGCCCGATCACCACAGCCGGGCCGACCGGCGCGAGCACCTCCTCGGCGTCGCGCACCATCCGTTCGGTCGTCCACGGTCCCCGGGCCGAGGACCGGCCGTGGCCGCGGGCGTCGTGACCGAGGACGCGCCCATGGCCGGTGAGCCAGTGCGCCACGGGCCACCACGTGGACACCCGGCCCATGAGGCCGTGCAGCAGCAGGATCGGGGGGCCTGCACCACCGAACTCGACCACCTGCAGGTCGAGGCCGTCACTGGTACGCACCGTGCGCCGCACCCGACTAGCGTAGGCGCCATGGCCGTCGTCAAGATCAATGCCATCGAGGTTCCCGAGGGTGCCGGACCCGAGCTGGAGAAGCGGTTCGCCAACCGACTCCACGCGGTGGACGGCCAGCCGGGCTTCCTGTCCTTCGAGCTGCTCCGGCCGGTCAAGGGCGAGGAGCGGTACTTCGTGGTCACCCACTGGGACACCGAGGAGTCGTTCCAGGAGTGGCTGAAGGGGCCGGCGATGGAGGCCCACTCCGGCGAGCGCGCCCGACCGGTGGCGTCGGGCTCGGCCCTGCTGGAGTTCGAGGTCGTGCAGCAGTACACCGCGCCCTGACCACCCCGTGAGTCGGGGCCTGGTGCGTGCGAGGAGTCGCTAGCGCTGCCTTCCCCCGAGATGATCGAGCACCCGGTCCCACACCGGCACGACCAGCAGGTGCCCCAGGTCCGGCAGCACCTCCAGCCGTGCGTGCGGCAGGACGCCCAGCCACCACCGCCCGTGGGCCGGGCCGACCAACGCATCGGCCGCGCCGTAGGCGAGCAGCACCTCTGCCTTGACGTCAGAGGGTTCGAACCCCCATGGCCGCAACGAGTAACCGGCGACTTCGGCCACCATTCCGCCGCTACCGGAGGCGAGCGCCTCGTCGAGCATCGAGCGCAGCCGGTCCGCCACCCGGGGTTCGGCGAGCACGGCCGCGTCGGCGACGGGGTCCGTCACCAGCCCGAACCGCGCGTCCCCGGTCATGGCGTCGAGCATCGGCCCGAACGCTCCGGTCAGCGCCGCGTGGGCGTCGACGGCCGGCGTCCCGCGCAGCGCGTCGATGGCCGCCCGGTTGTCCTCGCCCACCCACGGGACCTCCTCGTCGGGTGCCGGTGTGCCGATCGCGGCGACCCGGCCGACCAGCTCCGGCCGCAGGGCCGCCACCGCGAGTGCGACGCGTCCACCCGCCGACCATCCGACCACTCCCGCCGTTGCACCGTCCGGCAGGACGCGTCCCAGCACGGCCGCGGCGTCGGCGGCGGCCGCGTCCACCGTCGCGAATCCGCCGGGCACGGGATCCGAGCCGCCGTAGCCGGGCCGGTCGGGGGCGATCAACCGCACCCTGTGCGCGGCGGTCGCCACCGGGTCGGGATCGAACCGGCCCGACCCCGGCGCCGCGTGGGCGAGCAGCACCACGGGTGCGTCGGCGGGCGCGTCGGGTGTGAGCTCGTGGACCGCCACGCGGCGGCCGTCCGGTCGATCGAGGTGCCAGGTGCGCGTCGTCTGCATAACAGAAGCTTCCCGCGGGGTCGGTGACACCGTGCTGTCACCGATCCGCGGGCACTCTTGTCGATGTGAACCGCACCGAACGGCTCTACGCAGTCACCGAGGAGCTGCGCGCCGCCGGTCCGGCCGGGCGGACCGGTGCGTGGCTGGCGCAGCGGCTGGAGGTGTCGACCCGGACGATCAAGCGTGACGTGGACGCGCTCCTGCAGGCCGGGCTGCCGCTGTGGGCACGGGCCGGGCCCGGCGGGGGTTACGTGCTCGACACCGTGTCCTCACTGCCGCCGCTGAACGTCACGGGTGCCGAGGCTGCCGCCATCGCCGTGGCGCTCGCCGCGTTGCCGGCGCTCCCGTTCGCCGCGGACGGCCGGAGCGCGCTGGCCAAGGTGTTGGCTGCCATGTCGCCCGCCGAGCGGGAGCACGCCGGATCGATCGCCGCGCGGTTGTGGCTGCGCGTACCCGAGCGCACCCCCCGACCGGCCGTCGCCCGCGTGCTCGACGAGGCCGTACGGCGCCGGCAGGTGATCGTGCTCCGCTACTCGGATCGGGACGGCACGGTCAGCAAGCGGGCGGTGGAACCGGTGGCCCTCGCGGCGACGGGAGGGCACTGGCACCTGCTCGGCTGGTGCCGGCTGAGGGCAGGCCCGCGGTGGTTCCGCACCGACCGGATCGTCACCGCCCATCTCACGGCCGAGGCCGCTCCGGAGCGCGATGCCGCGACGCTGTTCGGCACCCCGCCCGAGGACGCGCGGCCGGTCCGGCTGCGGTGACGCGCAGAGCCCGACTCGCACGCACGTGGACCCCGACTCGCGGGGGGCGGGGTGGGTTCAGCGGGCCGGCGAGTGGGGGTGCTCGTCGAGCTCGTCCGGGATCCCGTCGTCGTCACTGTCGAGCAGGAGCGGGTCCGGCCGTCCGGCTCGCACGGCTTCGAGCTGTGCGGCCAGCGCGAGCCCGTCCAGCAGCGCGATCCCGGTGATGTTCGCCCACAGCAGCAGCGCCATGACGGCCGTCAGCGGCCCGTAGGTGTCGCCGAACCCCGCGGCCGCCGCGACGTAGACCGCGAGCAGGCCCGAACCGGCGAGCCAGGCCAGGACGGTGACGGCCGCGCCCACCGCGAGCCAGCTCAGGCCGGGCTGCCGGCGACGTGGCGCGTGCCGGAACAGCAGCGTCACCGCGACGACCAGCGCGGCGAGCCCGACGGGCCACCGCACGACGTCCCACACGGTCTCGGCGGCGTCACCCCAGCGGTA
>JAJAZD010000267.1 GCA_026785945.1 Pseudonocardia sp.
GCCGCGACCAGCGCCGAGCCGATGCCCCGGCCGCGGTGGGCGGGGTGCACCGCCGCGTCGGAGGTCAGCGTCCGCTCCGCGCCCGCTTCGCCGCCCCGTCCGGAGGACCGGTGCCGCTCGCCACGGCCCGGACCACCCCGGCAGCGATGGCGGCCAGGTCGTCGGCGGTGCAGACATACGGCGGCATCGTGTAGACGAGATCGCGGAACGGGCGCAGCCACACCCCATGATCCACGGCGGCGGCGGTGGCCCTCGCGACGTCCACCGGCCGGTCGAGCTGCACCACCCCGATCGCGCCGAGCACCCGCACGTCGACCACCCCGGGCAGGTCCCGAGCCGGCGCCAACCCGGCCCGCAGCGCCGTCCCGATCGCCGCCACCTCGCCCCGCCAGTCGCGTTCCAGCAGCAGCCGCGTCGACGCGCCCGCGACGGCCGCGGCAAGCGGGTTGCCCATGAACGTCGGGCCGTGCATGAGCACACCCGCCTCCCCCCCGGACGTGCTCCGCGAGATTGCGTGCGCGACCTCGGACGTACACAGCGCCGCCGCCATCGTCAGGTATCCGCCGGTCAGGGCCTTGCCGACGCACATCACGTCCGGCGCGACCCCCGCGTGGTCGGCCGCGAAGAGCTCACCGGTCCGGCCGAAACCGGTGGCGATCTCGTCGAACACGAGCAGCACGTCGTGGGTGAGGCACAGCTCGCGCAGCACGTGCAGGTAGCGCGGGTCGTGGAATGCCATGCCGCCCGCGCCCTGCACGACCGGCTCGACGATCACGGCGGCCAGCTCGTCGGCGTGGGTCTCGACCAGCTCGGCCAGCTCCGCGACGTAGGCCGTCTCGAACTCCCGCGGCGGGGCGGAGGCGAACACCTGCCGCGGGAGCACGTCGCGCCACAGCGAGTGCATGCCGCCGTCGGGGTCGCAGACGCTCATCGCGCCGAACGTGTCGCCGTGATAGCCGCCGCGCCAGGTCAGCAGCCGGTGCTTCTCGGGCCGCCCCCGCGCGCGCTGGAACTGCAGGCACATCTTGATCGCCACCTCCACCGACACCGAACCGGAGTCGGCGAGGAACACATGCGCGAGGCCCGACGGGGTGATGTCGACCAGCAGGCGCGCGAGCTCCACCGCCGGGGCGTGGGTGAGGCCGCCGAACATGACGTGGCTCATGGAGCCGAGCTGATCGCGGACCGCCGCGTCGAGCACGGGGTGGGCGTAGCCGTGGATCGCCGACCACCACGAGGACATCCCGTCCACCAGCTCCCGGCCGTCGTCGAGTCGCAACCGGACGCCCGACGCCGACGCCACGGCGAGCGGCACGGACGTGGCGGGCATCGGGGAGTAGGGGTGCCACACGTGCTCGCGGTCGGCTCGGCGCAGCTCGTCGGGATCCACGACAGGGGAGCCTAGGTCCATCGGTGGCACGCGTGGTTCGGCCCACTACCCTGAGAGGTCATGTCCGCCGCCGAGTCCGTCAGCGCTCACCCGGCGCTGTCGCGTCGGCGCGAGCTCGGCGCCGTCAGCGCACGGTCGCTGCTGCTCACCGTGCTCGGCGAGTTCGTCCTGCCCTGGGACGAGCCGGTCTGGACCCAGGTCCTGCTCGACGTGCTCGGCGGGCTCGGGGTGGAGTCGAAGTCGGCCCGCCAGGCCCTGGCCCGCACGGCGGCCGAGGGGCTGCTCGTCTCCGACCGGTCCGGGCGCCGGGTCCGCTGGTCGCTCACCGACCAGGGCCGCATCCTGCTCACCGACGGCGCGGCCCGCATCTACGGGTTCGGTACCGCCGCGCCCGCCTGGGACGGGCGCTGGCTGGTGCTGCTGGTGAGCGTGCCCGAGGCCCGACGCCAGCTGCGCCACCGGCTGCGCACCCGGCTCGCGTGGGCCGGGCTCGGGTCCCCCGCGCCGGGCGTGTGGCTCACCCCGGACCCGGGCAAGCAGGGCGAGGTGGCCGGCGTCGTCGCCGACCTGGGCCTCACCGGCGTCACCAGCTCCTTCGTGGGGCCGTTCGGCGCCATCGGCGGTGAGGCCTCGGTCGTCGCGCAGGCGTGGGACCTCGCCGGGGTCGAGGCCGCCTACGAGGAGTTCCTCGACGCCTTCACCGGCGCCGCCCCCGCCTCTCCCGCCGAGGTGCTCGCCCACCAGATCCACCTGGTGCACTCGTGGCGCCGCTTCCCGTTCCTCGACCCCAGGCTCCCCGCGGAGCTGCTGCCGGACCGCTGGGCCGGGGCGAGGGCCGCGACCGTGTTCGACGCGCGGCACTCCGCCTGGGACCGCCGGGCCCAGCAGCACTGGGAGCGCGTGAGCAGCACGGCCCGCTAGTCATCCGGCTAGGTCGAGCTCGTCGGGACCGAGGCGCTCCACGACCGTCACGTAGTCGGCCCGGCCCCGGGCCAGGGCGGAACGCAGCTGCTCCACCGGCAGCGTCAGGCATCGGTGGTCACCGGCGACGAGCATCGGCAGTACCGCACGCGCGCCCGTGGCGTCGGGCACCTCCCGCAGTGCCAGCAGCTGAGCCGCCGAGCACACCGTCGTCCCCCAGGCCAGGCCACGGGCGGCCAGCAACGTCCGGTGCGCCGCAAGATAGTCGCGCCCGACGCGGTGCACGGTGCTCGCGAGCACCCACTCGGCCCGCCGGAGGCGCCCGGCGGCGGCGTCGAGGTGCCGCCGGGCCCGGCGTTCGCGACGGAGCCGGCACCGGTCGGCCCGAACCAGGAGCCGACCCGCCACGCGGAGCAGACGGACCTCGGGTCCCACTCCGTAGGCCTCGTCGGCGACCAGGCACCACGGGGCCGCCAGCGCGGAGGCTCCCAGCAGCAGGCCCAACGCGGTCGCGATGCCCGGTGCCGCGACCCCGTCGCCCTGCACGCGCAGGTAGATCGCACCGGCCGCGAACGTGCTGATCACCGCGAGGAACCCGCCCGCGAGAACGACCACCGCCGCACGGGGTGGGAACTCCGGCGGTGAGTCGTCGCTCAGGTCGGTGTGGCGCCACGCCCACAGGCGGCGGCCGAGGTGCAACGCGAGCACCCCCTGCACGGCGGCGCCGAACAGCGAGAGTGCCACCGCCGTCACCAGGCCGGCCGGGTCCGGGCGCAGCCAGTCGAGGTTCACCAGGAACCCGAGGACGACCAGGAGCGCGACGGCATCGACGAGGAGCAGCCCGTGTCCGACGAAGCGCATCGGCCGGCTCGCCCGGTCGAGCCGCCGGGCCCGCGGGTCGACGTCGACCGCCGCACCCAGCAGGACCGACCGCGCCCGGAGGTCCGCCAGAGTCACGGCCCGGCCGTCGAGCCCGACCAGCTCGCCGTCCGCTCCCGCCAGGGCGGCGACGGTCGTGCGGGCCCGCCGGAGCCGGCGCTGACCC
>JAJAZD010000268.1 GCA_026785945.1 Pseudonocardia sp.
AGCGGTTCACGGGTGCCGTCATGTCCCGAACTCTGGCACGGGCCCCGCTCCCCGTGTCCCGCAGGGCACTGCCGCCCCGCGACCGACCCCGATCACATAACGAACTACGGACACCCGCCGGCCCGCCAGGGCAACCATTCAGGTCTCAGGTCGGTGATCTTGCGGCGTGTCGGTGCGTGACCCCGCCGCCATCCGGTACCTGGAAGACGGTCACGCCCGAGGAAAGGTCGTCATCACCGTGTGAGGCGACCACGGCCGGCTTCCGAGGCTCGCGCCCCCCGTCCGGCCCCGCACCCCCGTTCGACGAGGGGCGCGGGAGTCAGACGGGGAGCACGAGCGGTCGAGATGGGCGAGCGACGCCCACCGCGCCGCGAGCCCGGGGTCGTCGGGTACGGCGTCCCAGGCCTGGACCAGCGCCTGGCTGGTGTGCAGCGCGGCCCCCTGCGCGGTGCCGTCGAGGTAGTCGTTGCGTTCGAAGTCCACCGCGGCCATCCCCAGGCTGCCCAGTGCGAACGACCGGGCCACCGACACGAGGTCGTCGGCCACGCCGAGCTCGTCGGCGAACGCGGCCACCTGTTCGCTCACGTCCTCCGGGATCGGCGAGAGGACCAACTCGCCGAGCACCATGACCTGCACGATGCGGGTCCGGAAGGCGAGGTTGCGCCGAGCGAGGCCCTCGGCGAACTCCCGCGCCGTCACGGCCGCGCCCGCGGTGGCATCGACACGATGGCCGGTCAGCGCGCGCGTGACCGCCTCGAACAGCAGCCGTTGGATCTCCGTCAAACCGCCCTGCCCGCCCGCGGCGGAGCCGAAGCCTCGCATCAGGAACGCCGCCTCGGCGGCGTCGGGCGCGGTCAGCAGGGTCCGCTCGTCCGCGGGTGGTGCAACAGCCATGTCAGCTCGCTCCGGTGTTCGTGCGTTCGACGTCCCCGCCGGGATCGGCGGGAATCGCCCGGAACGCCTCGGCGACGGGATCGGATCCAACGGGTCGCACCCCCGATGTCGCGGCGCCGTCACGCCCGGAGGCGGTCGGCGAGATCGGTGACCCGGGCAGCGATGTCGTCGCGCACCAGGCGCATCCGTTCGAGACCGTCGATACCGCGCTCGGAGGGCTCGTCGGTGTCCCAGGTCTCGAACCGTGTGCCGGGCACCTGCTCGACGGTGGCGTCCCGCCCGAGGATCACGACCACATCGGCCCAGCGGATCATGTCCGGCGTGACCGCCGTGGGGGTCTGCGCGCTGATGTCGGCACCGACCTCGCGGAGCGACTCCACGGACAGCGCGTTGACCGCGGTGCCGGGTCGGGTGCCGGCCGAGAGGACGTCGACGGCGTCGCCCGCGATCCGGCGCATCAGGCCGGCGGCCATCTGGGACTTCCCTCCGTTCTTCACGCACACGAACAACACCGCAGGCGGTGGGCTCACCGGGTGAGGCCCGCCGGGTGGATGTCGGTGGCCTCGGGTGCGTCGGCCTTGACGGTGTAGACCTCCCACGGCTCGGCGCCGGGGCCGTGCACCCACACCTTGTCCTGCAGCGCGTAGCAGCAGGTGGTGTCGTTCTCGACGCGGGTGAACAAGCCGAGCTCGGACAGCCTCCCCGTCGCGGCGGTGACGTCGTCGGTGGACTCGACCTCGACGCCGAGGTGGTCCAGCACCGTCGGTGAATCGGGCGCGCCCTCGATGAGCACCAGCTTGAGCGGCGGCTCGGTGACCGCGAAGTTGGCGTAGCCGGGGCGGCGCTTGGCGGGCTCGACCCCGAACAGTGACCGGTAGAACGCGACCGAGGCGTCGAGATCGGACACCCGCAGCGCCAGCTGAACTCGTGACATGATCACTCCCGATTGATTCGATAGTCGTCGACACAGAGGTTGCGCCCTGGATCGACGACTGTCAAGGTAGAGACATGTCAAACCAAGGGCAGGTCCCGGCCGAGGTGATCGACTGCTGCTCGCCGCTCGCTCGGGAACCGCTGTCCGGGGCGCAGGCGGTCGAACTCTCGCGGCTGTTCAAGGCGTTGGGGGATCCGGTGCGGCTGCGGCTGCTGTCGTTGATCGCCTCCCACGAGGGTGGGGAGGCGTGCGTCTGCGACCTGACCGGGGTGTTCGACCTGACCGGCCCGACCATCTCCCACCACCTCAAGGTGCTCCGCCAGGCGGGGCTGATCTCCGGTGACCGGCGCGGGACCTGGGTCTACTACCGGGCCGAGCCCGATGCCTTGCGCCGGCTCTCGGCCGTTCTGGTGCCCGACGCGGTGGTCGGGGCGTGATCGCCCCACTGGCGCGACGGCTGTTGGCCGAGGGCGTGGGCACAGCGCTGCTGGTCGCGGTCGTGGTCGGGTCGGGGATCGCCGCCCAGCGGCTCTCCCCCGACGACGTGGGGTTGCAGCTCCTGGAGAACTCGTTGACCACGGTGTTCGGGCTGGCCGTGTTGATCCTGCTGTTCGGCCCGGTGTCGGGCGCCCACTTCAACCCGGTCGTCTCCGCCGTGGACTGGTTGGCGGGTCGCCGCGACGGCAGCGGACTGGCCGGGCGGGACGTCGCCGCCTACACGGTCGCCCAGACGTTCGGCGCGGTGCTCGGCGCGGTGCTGGCCAACGCCATGTTCGACCTGGCGCCGCTGCAGGTCTCGGAAAAGGTGCGGGCGAGCCCGGGACTGTGGCTCGGGGAGGTCGTCGCGACCGCGGGCCTGATCGCGCTGATCTTCGCGCTGGCCCGCAGCGGACGGGGCGCGCTGTCCGCGGGTGCGGTGGGCGCCTACATCGGCGCCGCGTACTGGTTCACCTCCTCGACGTCGTTCGCCAACCCCGCCGTCAGCGTCGGACGGATCTTCAGCGACACGTTCGCCGGCATCGCGCCCGCATCGGTGCCGGGTTTCGTGCTGGCCCAGCTCGTCGGCGCCGGTCTCGGTGCCGGGCTGGTCCTCGCGCTCTACCCCGACGCCGCCCGCACGGCCGGGGCTGCGGTCGTCCCGCACGACATCCGCGACTGACGCGAACCACTCGATCATCCCGTGCACCACACGCCAGCCCCGCACGAGCCGCCAATGGAGGCAGCCATGACCAGCACGTGGCCCCGCAAGACCCTGTCCATCGACCAGCAGCTCGCCCTGAAGACCGCGGCCGGGCACCTGGGCCGGGAGTTCGACGACACCTTCGGCGTCGAGACCATCGAACGGTTCCTGCACTCCTCCTACGACGAGTTCGCCGGCCGCGCCGTCGTGCTCAACTACCTGCCCCTGCTCGCCGAGAAGTTCGCCCGCCAACGGCTGCGCGCCCTCGCCCGCGTCGAGGGCAAGGTCGACGACGGAAAACCCGTCGTGCTGTTCCTGTGCACCCACAACGCCGGCCGCTCCCAGATGGCGCTCGGGTTCTTCACCCACCTCGCCGGCGACCGCGCCATCGCCTGGTCCGGCGGCTCCGAACCGGCCACCACCATCAACCCCGCCGCCGTCGCCGCGATGGCCGAACGCGGCATCGACATCTCCGCCGAGTACCCCAAACCCTGGACCGACGAGATCGTCCGCGCCGCCGACGCCGTCATCACCATGGGCTGCGGCGACGCCTGCCCGGTGTTCCCCGGCCGCCGCTACGAGGAGTGGGTCCTCGACGACCCCGCCGGCAAGAGCATCGACGACGTCCGCCCGGTTCGCGACGAGATCGAACAGCGTGTCCGTACCCTGCTCACCGAACTCCTGTCCCCCGCACCTGCCTGAACTCCCACCCCGGCATGGTCAGGACGGGCTTGACGACGGCACCGCTGTGGGACTTCGATCGCCTGGCGCACGACGGGGATCACACCCGTGCATTCCAGCGCGTGGTCCGCCGGCCCGCCGCGGATGTCGTGGACGGCCGCGCCTACATCGAGGACAGCCCGAACCTCGTCACGCTGGCGATGAACGGCTGGGCCGACGGCGAGCCCGTGTGGTGCTCAACCTCCAGGCGCATCCTGGGGGGAGAGTCGTTCTCGCCGACGGGCCGTACCTGGTCAGGGCCATGGCCGCAGAGGGAGCGGAACGGTCACGGTTGTGGGCCACGTGGCAGGAGATCGACAAGAACTCGGACGCGTCTAGGGCGCTCCGATCGTCGGAGACCGCGGTCGTGATCCTCCAACCACAGTCCGCGCCTGTTCGATGACCGCGAGGCGCGGACGTCGACAGCCCACGCTTCCTCATCGCGCTCACGGGCGGCTCGGTGACCTGTTCGCCTGCGATGACGATCCCCGACCGGCGAGCCCGGACGGGCCGTAGGTCCCGCCACCTCCGGACCGTTCGACCGCTGCGGGAGTACGCACCGGCCGCGCAGGCTGAAGGCTTCCTGACAGAAGGAGTTCACCATGGGCGCCACCGACCGGGCCGAGACCACCGCGGAGACCGGACCGACCCGCCGCGAAACCACCCAGGTACGGGGTGAGGCGCTCGTCGCGCAGGTGAAGGACCTCCTCCACGAGGGAACCGTCCGCCGGCTCATCGTGAAGAACGACGACGGCCACACCGTCATGGAGATCCCGGTCGTCGCCGGGGTCGTCGCCGCCGTGGTCGCCCCCGTCCTCACCGCCGTCGGCGCCGTCGCCGCACTCGCGAACCACTGGAAGATCGAGGTCGAGCGGACGACGGGTCAGCCCGGCGAGAAGACGGACTGAGCCAGGCGGACGAAGCGGGCGGGCCTGATGAAGCGGTCGGGCCCACGGCTCGCCGCCGCCGCAATGGTGCTCGCGCTCGTCGGCGCGAGGTTCCTGGTGGCGCGGGCACGTCACCGTCCCCGCCTAGATGGTTGATTCCGTGAAGATCGTATGAGGGCGTGTCGCGGCCTCGCTGTCACGACGCCGGTCATCGGACAAGGATGCGCTGCCGCGGTGCGCCTGTCGTCGCAGGGACTGGATGGCCGGGGTGTCCGGTCCCG
>JAJAZD010000269.1 GCA_026785945.1 Pseudonocardia sp.
ACATGACGCCCGGCGAGCTGACCGACCAGCTCATCGACTGGGGTGTCCTCCCCCCCTAAGCGCGCCCCGCCCAATAGGCCCGGGCGGGGGCGGCGCCTAGCTACGTCCCCGCGCACCGGGGCGAGATCACCTGACGGACGTGGAGCGGTTCTCACACGCAGGTACCCGTTCGTGCGCGCTTCCAGCCGACCGCCGGCAGGTTCCCCATGGCGTCGCGCAGCACTCGGGCCGGTACAGGATCATTCGGACCAGCACCCCTCGGCCGGTCGGTCCTGGTTCTCTGCGCGCACGATGACGCCCGTCCGGGCTGCCGAGCAGCACGGATCCGTGCGCGCACTGTGCTGTCGACGGATGTTTCCGGCGGTTCAGGGCCGATCTCGTCGGGTCGCCGGACACACGGTGTGTAGCTCGTACTAGGCCGACTGCCGACTTCACTGCGGCCACACACTCCACCTCATGGCGCATTGTGTTCCTACCGACCCGTAGAGCAACGTCTGTAGGGACCGTCACCCGGTCGTGATCCATCGCCTACTCGGCGTCCATGATCTTGGAGGAGTAACCATGCGTTACCGTCCAGCGCTACGGGCTCTCGGAGTGACAGCGTTCGCGCTGCTACTCGGGGCCGCTTCCGCACTTCCCGCCGCGGCCGCACCATCGGGGTCCGCCGCCCTACCCTCCGAGATGGTCACCGCGATGCAACGGGACCTGGGTCTGACCGCGAAGCAGGCCGTCGAACGCGTCGCGACGGAGACCTCTGCGGCCGGCACCGAGCAGGACCTCCGGGCCCGACTCGGTGCGTCGTTCGGCGGCTCGTGGATCGCCTCGTCGGGCACACTCGTCGTCGGCACCACCGATCCGGACGCCGTAGGCGCGATCCGGGCCACCGGCGCACAGCCGGTCGTGACGAGCCGGAGCGAGCAGGACCTCGAGAAGGTCCGGTCCAAGCTGGACTCGGCGGCCGGGGCGGCGACCGACGCCGTCAGCAGCTGGTACGTCGACCCGGCCACCAACTCCGTCGTGGTGACCGCCACCGACGCCCGCGCCGGAAAGCGCTTCGTCGCCGTCGCCGGCGCCGTGGGCGAGCCGGTGCGGGTCGTGGTCGTCGCCGACGCGGTGCGGCTCTTCGCCGACCTGGTGGGCGGCGAGGCCATCTACGCCGCTGCCGGCGGCCGGTGCTCGGTCGGGTTCAGTGCCCGGTCCGCCGGCGCCACCTACGTGATCACGGCGGGGCACTGCACCGAGATCGGCGGCAACTGGCAGGGCGTCAACCGGACGACGATCGGCCCCGTGGCCGCCACCGCGTTCCCCGGCGACGACTTCGGCGCGATCCGGGTGAACTCGACGGCGACGTGGAACCCGACGTCCCGGGTGGCCGGCACCAGCTCCGTGCTCGGCTCGACCGCGGCCGCCGTCGGCGCCTCGATCTGCCGCTCCGGTTCCACCACCGGCTACCGATGCGGCACGCTGCAGGCCAAGAACGCCACGGTCAACTACGGCGGCGGTGACGTCGTCAACGGCCTGACCCGCACCTCCGCCTGTGCGGAACCGGGTGACTCCGGGGGCTCCTACGTCGCGGGCCGCCAGGCCCAGGGCGTGCTCTCCGGAGGCTCGGGCGACTGCAGGAGCGGCGGGACGACCTTCTACCAGCCCGTCAACGAGATCCTCAGCAGGTACGGCCTGACGCTGGTCGTCGGCTGAGTCACCGGCGCCGGTGCGGGCCGCTCCGGCGGCCCGTGCCGGCGCCCATCAACGTCACGACGGCGCAACTACCGGGTGGCCCGCAGGTGCGGGGCGATGTCGGCCAGCCGGCCCAGCACGCCGTTGAGGAACCGCGGGCTGTTGTCCGTGGACAGGCTCCTGGCCAGCTCCACCGCCTCGCTGATGGCCACCGGGTCGTCGATCTCGTCGACCCACAGGAGCTCGAAGACCCCGATGCGCAGGAGCGCGCGGTCCACCGCGGGCATGCGTGCCACCGACCAGCCCTCGGCGTGCTCGGCGAGCAGCTGGTCGATCCGCTCCCGGTGCTCGACGACACCTCGGACGAGCATGGCCGCGTAGTCCGGGACGGGCGGCGCGTCGTCGGTCTGCTGACGGTGCACGAGGACGGCCAGCGGGTCGTCGCCGCGCGCCTCGGACTCGAAGAGGATGTCCAGCGCACGTTTGCGCGCTTTCGTCCGGGCTCTCGACATGGCCGCCATCGGCGGGTCAGCCTGATACGCGGCCGAGGTAGCGACCGTCGCGGGTGTCCACCTTGACCTTCTCGCCGGTGGTGACGAACAGCGGGACCGCGATCTCCGCGCCCGTCTCCAGGGTGGCGGGCTTGGTGCCGCCGGTGGAGCGGTCGCCCTGCAGGCCGGGGTCGGTGTGGGAGATCAGCAGCTCCACCGAGGTCGGCAGCTCGATGTAGAGCGGCACGGCCTCGTGCAGCGCCACCATCACCGTCTGGTTCTCCAGCAGGTAGCCCGCGTTGCTGCCGACCGTCACGTCGGGGATGGAGATCTGGTCGAACGTGTCGCCGTCCATGAACACGAAGTCGGCACCGTCGCGGTAGAGGTAGGTCATGTCGCGACGGTCGACGGTGGCGGTGTCGACCTTGGTGCCCGCGTTGAAGGTCTTGTCCACGACCTTCCCGGTCATGACGTTCTTCAGCGTCGTGCGCACGAAGGCGCCACCCTTGCCGGGCTTGACGTGCTGGAACGCCGTCACGGCCCACAGCTGGCCGTCGAGGTTGAGGACCAGGCCGTTCTTCAGGTCGTTCGTGGTGGCCACGTGCGCGTATCTCCTGGATCTGTGCTGGGCGGCGTAGTCGACCGTCGGGCCGACGGGTGCCGTGGTCCGGCACCGCCGGAACACGCCGGGGTGCCGATCGTCGCGGCGCGCGTGGCGCCGTCGTCCGGCGACCACGATACCGCTACACCTCGACGAGGTCCTTCGTGGTTCGCGTGAGCAGCTCCGGCCCGCCGACGCGCACCACGAGCGTGTCCTCGATGCGCACCCCGCCGCGCCCTTCGACGTACACCCCGGGTTCGACGGTGACGGCCATGCCCGCGGTGAGCTTCCCGGTGCCGGTTCTCCCGATCCAGGGCGCCTCGTGGATCTGCAGACCGACCCCGTGCCCGAGGCCGTGCACGAACTCGTCCCCACGGCCCGCCTCCTCGACCACCGCGCGGGCGGTGGCGTCGACCTCCACGACTCCCGCGCCAGGTGCCAGCGCGGCGCATCCGGCCCGCTGCGCGGCCGCCACCAGCTCGTAGGTCTCGCGCTGCCAGCCGGCGGCGGGCCCGAGCACGACGGTGCGGGTCATGTCGGAGTGGTAGCCGTCCACGAGCGCACCGAAGTCCATCTTCACGAGGTCGCCGCGGCGCAGCACGGCGTCGGTGGGGCGGTGGTGCGGTACGGCCGAGTGGGCACCCGACGCCACGATCGTCTCGAACGACGGTCCGACGGCGCCGTGGTGGCGCATCCGCGCCTCCAGGTCGAGCGCGACCGCACGCTCGCTGCGGCCCGCGGCGAGCCCACCCGCCGCGAACAGGTCCGCGAGCGCGGCGTCGGCGGCGTCGCACGCAGCTCGCAGTGCCGCGACCTCGCCGTCGTCCTTCACCAGCCGCAGCAACTGCACCAGTCCGGGCGTGCGGTGCAGGGTGACACCCTCCGCGGCCCCGACCAGCGCGCTGTGGGCGTCGACCGTCACGACGTCGGACTCGAACCCCAACCGGCGCACCCCCCACCCCCGGACCTCGCTCGCGAGCGCGAGCGCACTGGCGCGGTCGATGACGGTCTCCAGCTCGACCACCCGCGCCCCACTGCTGTAGCGCCCGTCGGTGCAGAAGCGGCTGGCCTGCTCGCCGTCGACATGCACCAGCAGGGCGGCGTTGGAGCCGGTGAAACCGGTGAGGTAGCAGATGTTCACCAGGTCGGTGACGAGCAGCGCGTCGATCCCGGCGCCGGTGACCAGGGCGCGCAGGGCAGAGCGGCGGGAACCGAACACCCGACCCACGGTACGGGGGTCGGCCCCGTCCTACGCGACCTCGCCGGACACCACCGCGTACGCCTGCTCCAGCAGTTCCGGTTCCGGCCCCTCGAGCCGTCCCGGTCGTGCGAGACCGTCGAGGACGACGAACCGGAGCACGCCGCCGCGCGACTTCTTGTCCCCCCGCATCGCCGTCACCAGTTCGGGGAGCGCGCCGGGCTCGTAGGACACCGGGAGCCCGAGCGCGCCCAGCACGGTGCGATGGCGCGACGCGGTGTCGTCGTCGAGGCGGCCCGCGGCCCGGGCGAGCTCCGCGGCGAACACCAGCCCGACGCTGACCGCGGCACCGTGGCGCCAGCGGTAGTCCTCGCGGCGCTCGATGGCGTGGCCGAGGGTGTGGCCGTAGTTCAGGATCTCGCGCAGGTCCGCCTCCAGCAGGTCGGCCGCCACGACGTCGGCCTTGACCTGCACGGAACGGCGCACCAGCTCCGGCAGCACGTCACCCGCCGGGTCCAGTGCCGCACGCGGGTCGGCCTCGATCAGCTCCAGGATGACCGGATCGGCGATGAAGCCGGCCTTGACGATCTCCGCGCTCCCGGCGGCGAGCTCGGCGACCGGCAGCGAGTCCAGGGTGGCGAGGTCCACGAGCACCGCCGACGGCTCGTGGAACGCGCCGACGAGGTTCTTGCCCGCGGCGGTGTTGATGCCGGTCTTGCCACCGACGGCGGCGTCGACCATGCCGAGCAGCGTGGTCGGCACGTGCACGACCCGCACGCCCCGCATCCAGGTGGCCGCCACGAAGCCCGCCAGGTCGGTGGCCGCGCCGCCGCCGAGGGAGACGACCACGTCGCGACGGGTCAACCCGACCCGGCCGCACACCTCCCAGCAGAATCCGGCCACGGCCAGCGTCTTCCCGTCCTCGGCGTCGGGCACCTCGACCCGATGAGCGGCGACGCCGACGGCGGCCAGCTCCGCGCGGACCTGCTCCGCGACGCCCGCCAGCGCCGGCTGGTGCACCAGCACCGCGCAGGACGCCCCCAGCTCGACGACGGTCGCGGGCAGGCGGTCGCGGACCCCACGCCCCACCAACACCGGGTAGGGGCGCGCGGTCGCGACCTCGATCCGCACCGGCTCGGCCATCTTCGGTACTCCCGTACTAGTCAGTGGTACTCCCGTGCTGGTCAGTGGTACTCCCGTGCTGGTCAGTGGTACTCCCGTGCTGGTCAGCGGTACTCCCGTGCTGGTCAGCGGAATCACGCACGGTCGGGGTCGGCAGCATCGCCGGTTCGGCGGACGTGTGCCCGGGGGCGTCGAGCGGGTCGTCCGGGTCGATCGGATCCTCGGGGGCGTCGGGCGCCAGCTCCCCGATCGCGATCAGGACCGCCCGTGCGACCTGGTTGGCACTGCACCGGACCGTGTCGACCTCGATCGACGCGACCTCGCGGTACAGGGGGAGCCGTTCGTCGAGCAGCGCCCGGAACGTGGAGCGGGGATTGACCCCGGCGAGCAGCGGTCGCGCCGTCGACATCCCCGTACGTCGCAGACCGTCGGCCAGCCCGACGTGCAGGTGCACGACGCGGTGCTCACGCAGCCGCGTCCTGATCTCCGCCGCGAGCACGGAGCCGCCACCCAGCGCGAGCACCCCTACCGTGCTGCTCAACGCCTGGACCACCACCTCCCGTTCGAGCGCACGGAAGGCGTCCTCGCCGTCCTGGACGAACATGTCGGCGATCGGCTTGCCGGCACGCTCCACGATCACCGCGTCGACATCGGTGAAGGCCACCTCGAGTCGGCGGGCGAGCACGCGGCCGACCGTGGTCTTGCCCGCGCCCGGCGGACCCACCAGGACCAGGACGGGACGGCTCTGCGCACTCATCCTCGACACCCTAGTGACGGCGACGGCCCCGCTACGGCCTCGACCCGCCGGGGCCCACCACCGGGGGCTCCACATGATGATCCGTTACCCTCCGGCCACGGCCTCAGCGCCGGATGGGCGGAATCGGGTCCGGCTGTCGCAGGATCGGAGTGCCACGTGAGCGACGGCGCGAAGCGGCAACACCGGGGGCACCCGGATCCGACGAGAGCTACCGACCGGCCGCCGCCGAACGGGGAGCCAGGACTGCCGCGCCGCCCTGTGCCGCGGCCGGGCGGTGCGGACGACCCTGCGCCACCGCGACGCGAGCAGCTCCCCCTGCCCCAGCGCGCCCGGCAGGCCCACATCGAGCCCCAGCTCCGCGAGCCGGGGGGCAAGGGCGAAGGCACTCCGTTCGACGCGTTCACCGCCGACGGGCCCGCCGGGCGACCGGCCCCGGCCCCCCCCCC
>JAJAZD010000270.1 GCA_026785945.1 Pseudonocardia sp.
GGGGGGGGGCGGGGCGTAACCCGGCGGGGGGGCCCCGGGGGGCCCCCCCGCGCCGGGGCCCCCCCCCCCCCGGGCGGGCGCCCCCCCCCCCCCCCCCCCCGTCGAGGTACTCAGCGACGTCAGCTGGTCCTGGACAGCACCTTGCAGCAGGTCAGGGGGCACAGCGACGTCGGGGTGAGGCGGTCGTAGAGACCGGTCTCGGTGCTCGTCCGGGTGAAGGGCCAGAGCCCGGCGAAGCGGTGGAGGTACCAGTAGAGGAACAGGTAGTCCGGTTCTGCGGTGTCGGTGACGAACACCCGCTCGCCGGGCAGTGCGTCGATCCAGCGAGCGAGAGCGATCATCGCGGGGGCGGGTGGTCGGCTCGCCCGGCGGGTGGAGAGCCAGTCCTCCGCGCCTCGTCTCCAGGTCTGGAGGGCGGCGGGGTGGAGGGTGGCACCGGGCAGTTCACGGACGTTCGTGGTGAAGGTGTCGAGCTCGTCGCCGTCGAGCGTGTGGCCGACGGCGATGACGGTGAGCAGGGAGTGTGGGCCGGGGATCGGCCCGTCGGTGTGGATGTGGGTGGTCACGAAAGTCGGTTCGGGGGGCATGACGGATCCTTGTCGCCGACGTGAACGGGGGCGTGTTCACGGCGCGGCCTGAGCCTGCGTGGTGAACGGATCCGCGGCGCGGTCCTTCTGCGCTGTCAGCACAGCCGCCGCGTGGCGGAGGAACCGGGCCCCGTGGCGGGACACACGGGCGTCACTGCTGTCCGCTATGCACTTGTCCAGCACGGTGCGGGGTCGCTGTGGGAAAGGCCTGGCCCCGCGAAAGTATGCGGATCGTGCTCGGGGGTCAACGATCGGTCGCCAGGCGGCCGGCGATGATCACGTCGTAGCGCTCCCCGCAGCCGTCGACCCACGACGACCGGATCCGCCCCTCGACGGTGAACCCGCACTTCTCCGCGACGCGCGCGGATGCCGCGTTGCCGTCGGCCCACGCACAGCCGACCCGGTGCAGGCCGAGGCCGCCGAAGCCGAACCGCAGCACGGCCGACAGCACCGTGGTGATCATTCCACGGCCCCGCGCGGCGGGCAGTGCCCAACTGGTTGCCACGGCGACCCCCATCGCGAGGTCGAGTTCGGCGAGCTCGACCTCGCCGAGCATCTCACCGGTGGCCGGGTCGCAGACCGACCACGCGTACCGCTCGTCGCGAACCCAGTCCTGCGCACGACGCCGGATGTAGGCGTCGGCCTCCTCGACGCCCGGGGACGGCCGCCGCCGCCACCGCCGGATCTCCGGATCGGCGAAGGACGCCACGACGGCCGGTCGGTCGTCGATCCGGTCGTCGGCCCGCGGCGCGCGCAGGTACCAGGCGCCCGCGTTGATCTCGACGGGGTCCATCTCCGCGCTCTCAGCTCCTGATCTCGCAGAGCACCGAACCCTGGGAGACCGGCGTGCCCGACTCGGCGGCCAGCCCGGTGATCGTGCCGTCCTTGTGGGCGGTGACCGGGTTCTCCATCTTCATCGCCTCCAACACGGCGACCAGGTCACCGGCAGCGACCCGATCGCCGTCGGACACCGCGACGGTGATGATCGTGCCCTGCATCGGCGCGGTGACCGCGTCACCCGACGCCTTCGCGCCACCCTGACCGCCGCCGCGCCTGCGAGGCGCCACCCTGACCGGGGCGGACCCGCCGCCGCGGGCGAGGTCGTCGGGCAGCGACACCTCGAGGCGTCGCCCACCCACCTCGACGACGACGGACCGCCTCGGCTCGCCGGCCTCGGCAGCCGCGTCCGCCTCCCCGTCGTAGGGCGGGACCGTGTTGTCCCACTCGGTCTCGATCCACCGGGTGTGGACGGTGAACTGCTGCTCCGACGGCGATGCGAACGCCGGGTCCGCCACCACCGCACGGTGGAACGGCAGCACGGTGGCCATGCCCTCGATGCGGAACTCCGCGAGCGCGCGCCGGGAGCGTTCCAGCGCCTGCGTTCGATCCGAGCCGGTGACGATCAGCTTGGCCAGCAGCGAGTCGAACTGCCCACCGACGACCGAGCCGGACTCGACGCCGGCGTCGACCCGCACCCCCGGCCCGGTGGGGAAGGTGATCGACGTGACCGTGCCCGGCGCCGGGAGGAAGCCGCGTCCGGCGTCCTCGCCGTTGATCCGGAACTCGATCGAGTGGCCGCGCGCCGGCGGGTCCCCGGGCAGGTTCAGCGCCTCGCCCTCGGCGATGCGGAACTGCTCGCGCACCAGGTCGAGCCCCGAGGTCTCCTCCGAGACCGGGTGTTCGACCTGCAACCGCGTGTTGACCTCCAGGAACGAGATGAGGCCGTCCTGCCCCACCAGGAACTCCACGGTGCCGGCGCCGTGGTAGGACGCCTCCTTGCAGATCGCCTTGGCCGCCTCGTGGATGGTCGAGCGCTGGGTGTCGGTGAGGAACGGCGCGGGCGCCTCCTCCACGAGCTTCTGGAACCGGCGCTGCAACGAGCAGTCACGGGTGCCGACGACGATCACGTTGCCGTGGGTGTCGGCGAGGACCTGCGCCTCGACGTGACGCGGCTTGTCGAGATACCGCTCGACGAAACACTCGCCGCGCCCGAACGCCGCCGTGGCCTCGCGGACCGCCGAGTCGTACAGGTCGGGGATCTCCCGCATCTGCCGGGCGACCTTCAGGCCGCGCCCGCCCCCGCCGAACGCCGCCTTGATCGCGACCGGCAGCCCGAACTCGTGTGCGAACGCGACCACCTCGTCGGGACCCGTCACCGGGCCGCTCGTGCCGGGCACCAGCGGCGCGCCCGCCCGGGTCGCGATGTGGCGGGCGGTGACCTTGTCACCCAGGTCGCGGATCGACTGCGGGGACGGGCCGATCCAGGTGAGCCCCGCGTCGATCACGGCCTGGGCGAAGTCCGCGTTCTCGGACAGGAAGCCGTAACCGGGATGGACGGCGTCGGCGCCCGACCGCTTCGCCGCGCCCAGCAGCTTGTCGACCACCAGGTAGGACTCGCCCGCCGTGCTGCCGCCGAGCGCGAAGGCCTCGTCGGCGAGCCGGACGAAAGGTGCGTCCCGGTCGGGGTCGGCGTACACCGCGACACTCGACAGCGCCGCGTCGGCGCACGCCCGGATGACGCGGACGGCGATCTCCCCGCGGTTCGCGATGAGAACCTTGCTCAGCGGCATGGCGGACTCCTCGTCTGCCCGGGAACACGTACCCGGCGCTTGGTTACCGGGGAGTTTAGGGGGGCCGGCCCGGCCTGGACGGCCGGTCGTTGCGTCCGCAGGCCGGGTTCGGGCCCTGCGCCGCGATTGCCGGCGTCGGAGCGGCGTCGGACCGTCCCGCCGGCCGGGTCAGGGGCGGCGGCGGCGGCGCGAGGCGAGCAGCTGTCGGA
>JAJAZD010000271.1 GCA_026785945.1 Pseudonocardia sp.
ATAACTCACAGGCCGGCATTTCTCCGACGCGGGCGTGGACGTGGGCGCGCACGGAGGTGGGGGCCGAACTTCCGGGGTCGGCCCCCACTCCATTTTGGGTCCAACGCCGCGAACCCCTTGTCGTTGAACGCGTGGATCACCTCCCGGGCGTACTGCGCGGTCGCGGCGAACATCGCCGCGGCTTCGGCTGGCGGCGCTGCGGCCCTGGACCGAGGCCAGGACGATCCCGGCGCGGCGCAGCCGGACCCGGTCCCGGGCTGTCCTGGTGATCTTGACCAGGCGCTCGGCCTCGGTCGGGGTCAGCTCCCGGACGAACACCTTGGGCTGTCGTGGCATCACCCACCTCCACCCGACAGCGTCCAGCGTCCAGCCACGGTGGTGCGGATCGCGCGACGTGGGATCGAGGACAAGTCCAAGCTCGGCCGGGTCCGGTGGGTCATCGAGCGCACCATCTCGTGGCTGCTGCGGTTCAAGCGTCTCGGGCTGCGCTACGACCGCACCGAGCGCACCACGCTCCCGCTACTGACCCTCGCCTGCACCGTGATCAACGTCCGCCGACTGATCAAGACCGGGTATTGAGACCAGGTCTAAGGCGAACCGACCACCTGGCCAGATGTCCTGGGCTCAACGCACTTCGAGGAGGCCGCTTGCTGTTGTCACGTGCCGCTCGGCCGGTAGCCACATCGGTAGCCAGGACGGTTCGGTACCGGTGAGACTCGGCGGCAGTGGTCGACAGGGTTCCAGGCGCAGCAGGACGTGGGTCATCACGGTTGGGCCGCGACGCCAGGCGGGCCAATCATCCCGAGCGGCAGCAGCTCCGCCCGGATCGGCCGACCCGGGGTGAGCGAGAACAGCGCGTTGCCACGCTCGACGATCACCCGCTCGATCTGCGGAAGGTTCGCCGCCACGATCGCGGCCGTCTGCTCGACCGGAACGGTGCGCATCTCGCGCAGGACGAGCACGCTCGGGCAGTCCACACCCGAGGCCGCCAGGAACTTGGTCAGCTTCTTGTCCGCCGTCACCAGCAGGCGTGACGCCCTGCAGCACCAAGACAGGATCAACGGATCAGGTGCGGTGGCCAAACCTTCGTCCTCGGTGTGCAGAGCATCGTGACCGTCGGCGTGGAGCGAGGTGCTGAGCCGTCGCGGAAGGTTCTGGTCGACCAGCAGCCTCAAGCCGGTTCCTGCAGCGGCACGTACACCTCACGATGCGCGAGGGCAGCCGCGTAGCCCAGGGCCTGCTGGACGTCCTCCTGCTCGATGAAGGGGAAGTCCAGCTGGATCCGGTCGAGTGCCCATCCCCCGGCCAGCAGCTCCAGTAGATGCTCGACCGTGAAGCGGTACCCGCGGATGCACACCTGACCGCCGAGCTTGTCGGCCTCGACAGTCAGCCGGTCGAAGCGGCGGAGGGTCTGCTGCATAACAAGAGTCTAGACCGCCGGGCTGCCACATCTTCTCGTCCAGCAGACGCCGCCCGCGGGCTGGCGCGCTCGGTCTGCCCGGCCGGTGACGACTCCGCCCGTGTCGAGATCGACCTCAGCTTCGCGGCAGCGTGGAACCGGGGCCGCGGACCCGCACGCACCTACCCATTCACCAGGTCCCGGGCATCAGCTGAACCCTCGCCTGCATCGACGTCACGCGCCTCGTCAACCGCTCCACGCAGAACGCGAGTGAGATGCCGGATCACCTCCGGGCAGCCACGCATCCGCCACGCCGGGATCACGGCACCCGGCAGAGGCGACGACCTCGCTGGGTGACGAACTGGGTGACAACCACGGCGAGCAAGGACGCACCTCCACGGACGTTCGCGGACACCGACCACGCGCTGACCCGCGTGGTTGCCCTCGTCAACGCGCCGTACGTCTGCTTCGGGACGAAGAGGTCAGCAGCATATGAATGAGCAGCGACCGGGTCGTCTCTTGCGCTATCGTCAGCCACATGAACACCTGCCATGAGCGGGTGAGCTACCCATGGGGGTTCAAGTCCCCCTCGGACACAGTATTGGCCCATTACCTGCGGGTAAATCCACGCGCGACGTCGGCTGGGACTCGGTCAGACTCCATCACCAGCAGCCACCCTCCAGCCTGAGCGGTCGTAAACGATCATCATGCTTCGCGACCACAAGTGTGCAACCACACCCGACCCTGGTGAAGCGCGATCTTCCCCGTCGACCTTCAACCGCTGGACGAGCTCGACGAGCAGCTTGTCCTCGCGGACGTAGAGGTTCCCGGGCCGGCCCGGGAGCGCGGGCCTGGCGCTGTTGTGGCCATGACGGCAGCGGTACCCGGCGCGGCCGTTGACCCAGTGCGCGTCCATCAGCCGCCCGCGCAACCCGCACCGGATCAGTCCCGCGAGCAGGTACCGGCGCGCAACGCCGTCGTCAGTCAGACGTGCGGCCCGGATCCTCTGCACGGCCACGAAGTCCACCTCGGCCACCAACGCCGGGTGCGCCAACGACGCGGAGATCACCCACTCGGCTGGAAGCACCCGGCGCCCCACGCCCGGTGTCGCGCTCTGGTGACGGCGCCAGACCTCCCTGCCCGTGTAGCGCGGGTTCGCCAGGATCACCGCCACGGACCGCAGGTTCCACGCCTGCCCGGTGCGGTGACGGTTCCGTCCGGGATCCGCGGCCGACGGGCAGGGCACACCTCGTTCGTTCAGGTCCCGAGCGATCCCGGCCGTACTGCGTCCGGCCAGCCGCTCGGCGAAGATCCACCGCACATGCCTCGCGGTCACCGGATCAGGATCCAGCCGCTGTCGCCGCCGTCCCCACCCCGCGTGCGCCCGCTTCGGATGAGGTCCGGCGTCCACCAGCCGATACCCGTAGGGCGGCCGACCGCCGAGGAACCGGCCCTGCGCCACCGTCTGAGCGGCCATCGCCGCCAGGGTCCGGTGCCTCGACCGCACCACCTCGCGCTGCGACTGCGCAGCCAGCACCTGCATCAACACCCGATGGTCCGGATCGGTGACGTCCACCGGCCCGCCCGTCTCAGGCAGCCACACCGCCACTCCCTGGGCGGCCAGCAGCGCGGCGACCTCAGGAAACTGGCGATCGGTGAACGCCCGCTCGAACTCCCCGACCACCACCGCATCGAAGCCCCGATCCGGCCCCTGCGCCTGCTCCAGCAGCGCCGCCGTCGCGGGCCGCAGCGTCCACGGCACTCGACGTGAGCATCCGACGTCGAAGAAGTCGGCGGCGATCAGGCCATGCCCGGCGATGACCGACTCGGCCATCTCCCGCTGCCACGCCCGCGACGTCACTGGATCCTGGTGCTCCGCCGTCGACGTCCGTCCGTAGAACGCGAACCGCAATCCGGTGACGGCTGCCTCGGGCGGCGCGCCGCGTCGACGTTGACCCCGACCGGGGGCTTGCGCCCACCCGTGAAGAACGTCCCGATGATCGACCTCGAACAGAGATTCCATCCGACCATCAGAACGACAAACCAGGACCGGCTCGGCCCAACCGTGGTGACAGGAGGTGCTCGGTCGAGCTCGGATCCGGGAAGCCCAGGCCCCGGTAGCCGGGGCACGTTGCGCAAGGAGGAAGCCAGGACGCCGGTCCGGATGTCGCGATAGTCGCGCACCTCGACAACGTGCTTGCCAGGTGCAGAGCGCAGCACCCGGCCGACGTACGGCACGAGACAACCTCTGTGAACGCGCTCGGCGCCGCCAGGAACACGGTGTCGAACGCGGGACAGTCGAATCCCCATCGGTAGCCAGAACATCCACGCGGTCGACGTCCGCTGGTGTCCGGGGTGTCGATCGGGGCACACTGTGGACGTGACTCCGTCCGTGCTTCCGCTGGAGCGACCGGTCTACGGCATGAGCCAGGCCGCTCGCCTGCTCGCGCTGCGCACTGACGCGCTGCGCCGCTGGATCGACGGCTACGAGCGTGCCGGCACCACCTACGCCCCGGTCATCCGGGAGGAGTCCACCGGTGACGACACCGTGACCTGGGGCGAGTTCATCGAAGCCGGCTACCTGCGCGAGTACCGAGCCAAGCGGGTCAGCCTCCAGTACCTGCGCCCGGTCATCGCGATCCTCCGCGAAGAACTCGGCGTCCGCTACCCGCTCGCGACCCTCAAGCCCTACACCTCCGGGCGCAGCCTCGCGCTCAAGGTCCAGAAACAGGTCGGACTCGACCCGTCACTCAACATTGTCGTCCTGGGCCGCGACGGCACATTGCAGCTCACCGACGTTGCCGAGGCATTCCTGGAGAAGGTCGACTTCGCCGACGACGGCACCGGCGACGCCCGCCGCCTCTACCCTCTCGGCCGCTCCGTCCCCATCGTCCTCGACCCCGACCGCGGCTTCGGCGAACCCACCCTGACCAGCGGTGCCCGCACCGAGACAGTTGCCGAACTCGTCGCCGCCGGAGAATCACGCGAACGGGTCGCCGGCGTGTACGACATCGGTCTCGAGGACGTCGATGCCGCGGTTCGGTACGAGTACGACCGCGTCGCCTGACTACGTGCCCGCAGCCCCACAAGCCCCGCGCTGGTTCGTCGACGAGAACAGCCTCGGCGTCGCCAAGGCGCTCGCCTACGTCCGAGGCGACATCACCTGGCCCGGAGCCCCTGACGGCCCCGTCCCGGTCGGTGCCGCCGACACCGCATGGCTGCCGATCGTCGGACAGGCCGGCCTCGTGGTCCTCACCCGCGACAAACGCATCCGCAGCCGACCCCTCGAACGCCAGACCCTGCTCGACCACGGCGTCCGCGCCTGCTTCCTCACCAGCGGCGGCACCCTCGACCTGTTCTCCCAGCTCCGGCTCTGGCTGCGGTACTGGGATGAGATCGAGGCTCTCGGGGCCGAACAGCCGGCGCCTTGGCTCGCCAGTGTCACCCGCAACGGGGCCCGCATATTCGACAACCGCTGACTCACATCGCACACGGAACATGACGCCGGGCCGGCCCCGCACCTCGGTTCGCCGCCCTTCCCCCACCGAGCCGGAGGACGACACGGCCGCGTCACCGATCCAGCGGTGCCGCCTCGACCGCTCGTCGTGATGAGCTGATCGCGGGGGGAGCGATGAGATCGAGCTGGGACAAGATGGCCGACCACGCGGCCACGCGGAGACGCCGGCGCAGCCAGGCATCGACGACGCGGAACCGGGTGCTCCAGCGGCATGCGGACCAGACATTGCAGGTTGCCGCCGTCGAGCACCGAACCGACCGGACCGAGCAGGCTCGCGCACTGCGGTCGACGCAGGAAGCGGACGCGGCCGGCTTCACCGCCGGGACAGCGGCCGAGCTCGCTCGGCTGACGGAGCTGCTGCGGACAGCGGCCGGCGAGTCCCCACGGGACCTGGCCTGGTTCCGGCGCAACGTGCCCGAGGACGCACCCCCGACGCTGGACGACCTCGCGGCTCCGCCCCGGCCGGAATGGTCGCAGTACGCGCCACCGCCACCCGGGCTGTTCGGCCGCCGTCGCTACGAACGATCCCTTCTCTCAGCCCGCGCCGATCTCGACGACGCCCTCGCCCGGCATGACCGCACGCTCGAGCACGGACTCGCCGAACTGATGGCGCAACACCATGCCCGAGCCGAACACACACGCCGCGTCCACGAGACCATTGGGACGACCTCGCGGCCGCGGTGAAGGCAGCCGACCCGGACGCGATCGGCACGTTCGCCGGCGCCGTGCTCGAGGCCTCGCCCGCGCTCCGCGGCCTCATCGAAGGCGGCCGGGCCACCTACGAGACGGCGGGCCAGGAGCTCGCTGGAAATCGACATCCCCGACGCCGACATCGTCCCCGGAGAAGGCGGCTGGAAATACGTCGTCGCACGCAAGACCGTCGAACTCACACCACGACGCGCCGCAGCCGTCGCCGACCTCTACGCCGGTCTCGTCGCCCAACTCGTACTGGCCGTGCTCGACGCGTGCTTTCGCGCGACTCCGTTCGAGATAGTCGACGCAGTGTCCGTCAACGGCCACGTCCGCACGACCGAGCCGGCCACCGGCCGCCCGACCCATCCCTGCCTCATCACCGTGTCGGCAGACCGGGCGACGTTCACCGGCTTGGAGCTACTGCATCCCAAGCTTGACCCGAAGGCATGCCCTCGCAAGCTCGGCGCAGAGATCTCGCCGCACCCCAACGACCTCGAACACATCAAGCCGATCGTGGACTTCGACATGGCCAAATACCGCATCGCCCATGGTCCGGAAGCCCTCGCAAGCTCGACCACAAGATGGATCTGCTCGCGATGAACCCCTACGAGTTCGAACGCCTCGTCAAGGACCTGTTCGCCAAGATGGGCTACGACACCTGGCGGACCGAGTCCTCTCGCGACGACGGCATCGACGCCGTCGCCACGAAGTCCGATCCACACATGCCTGTCGAGTGCATCGTCCAGGCCAAACGGTTTAAGGGCGTCGTCGCGCCCAAGGAAGTGCAGGCGCTCATGGGAGCGATGACCGAGAAGCCGACCGCGACGCACGGCTACCTCGTCACCACCTCGTGGCTGAGCCCTCGATCCCGGCAGCGGGCCCGCGGGCAGCGCATCCACACCATCGAGCGCAACCAGCTCGCCTCGATGATCAAGGACCTGCTGGGTTTCGACGTGGTCATCTCCAACACGCCACCATCGAGCCGAGCCCGCACCGGCGACGGCCGCTGATCGCCCGAGCGTCGCCTCATCAGCACGCGCGATCGAACAGGCGGTCCTCAACCAGCGCCAACGCATGCGCAAACGCCCTGCGCCGAATCATCCCGCGTCGAGCTCACGAAGCTGCAGGTCAGCGCGGTACACAACGGTGGGGCTAGGGTTCGACTCGGTCCTCGGACACCCCACGGTAGCTCCCCTGCTACGAATCACGTACCTGTGTTCAAGCGCGCTTGAACACGCCATCGGCGCAACCACGCTTCGCGCGCGTGCCTCCCGAGGGAGGCCTCCGCGATGACGACGCGCCTCGTGCCATCGATTACCCCCGGCCATCAGCCACACGGTCACGGCGCCCTCCGCCCCATGCTCTCCCAGGCGCGCCCGCTGCCGACCCCGCTGATGCCGGTGCGCTGCACCCCGGAGGCGGTGTAGGGACTCGCGGTCATCGACTGCCACGGCCGCACCGCGGACCGCATCGTGCTTCACGCGCTGGGCTGGTGCCCCGGCCGACCGGTCGCGCTGAGCATCATCAGCGGCTCAGTGCTGGCCGTGCCGGACGATGTTGCTGACGTCGCGGTCAGCGCCGACGGGCACCTGCGCCTGCCGGTTGGGTTACGACGACGGTGCGGCCTGTCGACCGGCGACCGGGTGCTGCTCGTCGCCGACCCGCCCGCCGGCCGGCTCCTCATCCACCCTGTGGGGTTCCAGAACTCGGCCTGAGGTCGTGACCTGCGGTGATCGGCGCTCACCAACGGCCCCGGGCAGGATCATGGCCGTGTCGCTTCGCCTGCTCTACCTGATCTTCGGCCAGCTCCTCAGCTGGCTGGCCCTGCTCGGCCGCACAACCTCGTCCAAGGACATCGAGTTGCTCGTGCTGCGCCACGAGGTCGCCGTACTGCGGAGAACGAACCCGAGGCCGCGCCAAGACTGGGCCGACCGAGCGCTCCTCGCCGCGCTGATCCGACGCCTACCCGCGAGCCTCCGCGGTCACCACCTGGTCACTCCGGCCACGGTCCTACGCTGGCACCGCCGCCTGGTGACCAAGAAGTGGACCTACCCGAACACAGGCGGCCGCCCGCCCATCAACGACGCCATAGCCGCCCTCATCGAACGGCTGGCCAGGGAGAATCCGACCTGGGGATACCAGCGCGTGCGAGGCGAACTACTCAAGCTCGGCCACCGCGTCGGTGCCTCGACGATCCGCAGGATCCTCGAACACCGCCGCATACCGCCAGCACCGCTGCGCGCGACCGACACGTCATGGCGACGGTTCCTCCGCGCACAGGCCACGACCATGCTGGCCGTGGACTTCTTCCACGTCGACTGCGCCATCACCCTAAAGCGGATCTACGTGTTCTTCGCCCTGGAGGTCCGCAACCGCTACGTACACATCCTCGGCGTGACCAGCCACCCGACCGGAGCGTGGACCACTCAACAGGCCCGCAACCTGCTGATGGACCTCGACGACAGCGCCGCCACCACCTTCCGCTTCCTCGTCCGCGACCGCGCCGGACAGTTCACCGCTGCCTTCGACGCCGTCATGGCCGCCGCAGGGATCGACGTCGTGAAGATCCCGCCACGCTGCCCGCGCGCGAACTGCTTCGCCGAACGATTCGTCCTCACCGCCAGGACCGAACTCACCGGCCGCATCCTGATCTTCGGCGAACGACACCTACGAACCGTCCTCGCCCAATACAGCACCCACTACAACGGGCGGAGGCCCCATCGAGCGCTGCGACTCGTCCCGCCACGCCCTGATCACCCCGCCCCCGACCTTGGCCAGCAGCGGATCAGGCGCTTGCCGATCCTCGGAGGGCTGACCAACGAGTACGAACGCGCAGCCTAAAACTACAGGTCAGCGGCCGTGGCCGAGTTCTGGAACCCCACAACCGCCGCGAACTCGTAGTACCGGTACTCGCTCACCCGTCCGCCCCTCGCCCCATCGCCTCGAAGGTCAACCTATCGACCCGATCGAGTCGACCGTGACGGACGGCAACGGTGTCGACCCCGCCAGGGAGACCCCCGTGGATCTCGACAACGGGTAACCTCATGTCCCCGAGGGAGGAGGTGCCATGACGGTCGACTCGTACCGGACCCCGCTGCTGACCGCACGAGAGACCGCGCGATACCTCAAGATGCCCGAGAGCACCCTCAACGTGTGGCTAGCCGCCGGCTCGGACGAACCGCTCGTGCACGCCGTCCGACCGGGACGCCGCGGATGGCCCCGCGTCCCGTTCGTCGGCGTCGTCGAAGCCCACGTCCTGCGCGCGCTACGCGCCGCCGGAATGCCGATGGACGAGATCCGCACGGCAGCAGCGATCGTGCGCGCCGATTTCGACGACCCCTATGCCCTCGCGAAACGCCGCATCGCCACCGACGGGGTCGCCGTCTTCGTCCGGCTGGCCGACGAGTCCCTGATCCGCGCTCGCGACCACCAGCACGCCATCAAGGACGTCCTCGAGCACCACCTACGCGACATCGACTGGGACGACACCGGCACCGCGATCCGGCTCCGGCTCCGGCACTACCCATCCAGCGCTGAGGTCGTCATCGATCCCCGCTTCGGGTGGGGCTCCCCGGTACTCACCGCCAACAAGGTGAAGGTCGAGGACGTCGTCACACTCTGGCGCACGGGCGAACCGATCAGCGCGGTCGCCGAGGAGTACGACCTGACGGAGGCCGTCGTCGAGGATGTCCTCCGACAAGCCGCTTGAGTTCTTCCTCGACCGCAGCTTGGGGAAGACCTCGGCGAGCAGACTGCGCGCGGCCGGACACGTCGTCCACCTCATCGCCGAGTACTACCCGCGCGATGCGCAAGAGATCGGCGACGCCGAATGGATCGCCGAGGGCTGCCGGCGCGGCCGGACCCTGCTCACCAAGGACCGCCGCATCCGCTACCGCACCGACGAACTCGCCGCCCTGACCAGCGGCCACCTCTTCTGCCTCACCGATGGCAACGCCACTCTCGACCAGATCACCCGGCGCTTCCTCGACGCCATGCCCGCCATCCACCGCGCCGTCCAGCACGCCGACATGGGCTTTTGGCACGTTCATGCTGGCGGCCGAATCACCAAGATGTGGCCGTGAACTGCATCGCTTGCACAGCAAGTCGGCCCACCACGCTGGTGGTGCAGCCGAAAAACTGCCGGGGTTACGCTTCGGCGCTACGATTGCCACCGTTATCCGTATGAACACCCATAGCGGGGCAGAATTGCCACTGAATGATGTCCGAGTCCCCCCTCGGACACCACACAGTTGCATCCCTGCGTCAGGCAGGGGTTCATGTGGACGACGATAGCGCACGCGGGCCAGCCGTTCGCTCGCGTTCGTCGCATCGCTCACGCGCTGCACACCGCCACCCAGGCGATTCACGGGCGGCCCTACCCCGATGTCCCCGACGGGAACACCATCGAATCCCTGCGCACCGCGGTGCGCCGCTACGACCTGGCCGAACCCGACCCCTCCCCCCGACCACTACCGCAACTCCGAGCCGATGTCGCGCGAGTCGCGGTGTTGCGCCGCGAGGCCCGTTACGGGCAGCTCGCACCGTTGCTTCCCGACATCCTCCGCGAACTCACCGCCGCCGTGCACCAGCCCGACCCCCGTTCCGCCTCGGCCACACCGATCTCGCCGAGACGATCACCGACCGGCTCCGCTGGTGCGCGGACCACGCAGCGAACCCGGTCCTGGACGCCGTCGCCGCCTGGACCCGCGCCGGCGCGTTCCAAGCAGCCGGGGACTACAACCTCGGCCTGACCGTGCTCGACGCAGCCTGCACAGCCCTGCACTCAAGCGGCGACGCCGACCCGGCCGCCACCATCACGCTCGGCAGCCTGCATCTGCGCGCCGTCACCATCGCCGCCCGCGACCACACCGAGACCAGCAACCACCTCGACCAGGCACGTGCGCTCGCCGAGAACCTCGCCACGCGGCAGAACCACCACGGCGCCGTGAGCACCCGGATCGGGGCTGCCCTCCTCGCGGTCGTCGTCCTGCTCCCGATCCTCGTCCTCGCCGCGGCGCCGCCGGGTCCATGCAGTTCCTCGCGCCCACCTTCGCCGAGGTCGTCGCCCGCCATCGCCTGCCATCCGGCGGCGCCCGGCCACCGTCGCGCTACGACCCCCACGACGCCGTGCATGCCGCCGCCCACTACCTCTGTGACAGCGGCGCCAGGACCGGCGATCTGAGCACCGCCCTTTTCGCCTACAACAGGGCCGACTGGTACGTCCGCAAGGTCCTCGACCAGGCCCGCGCCTACGCCGCAGCCCAGCCCGCCGGGACCGGGGACTGCAACGCCATCGCGGCCACCGGCCCCGCCACCCTCGCCGCGATCAACTACGCCTGCGGCCAGCGCGGCCTGCCCTACCTCTGGGGCGGCGACGGCCCCGACAACGGAGAGGACGGGTTCGACTGCTCCGGACTCACCACCGCCGCATACGCCGCCGCCGGGATCACCCTCCCCCGCACCGCCCAGACCCAGTACCTCGCCGGCCCACCCGTCCCCGAGGGCGCCCCGCTGCTCCCCAACGACCTCGTCTTCTACGGCACGCCCGGCACCGCCATACGTCCGTAGCCCGAACCACCGGCAGCGCACCGGGGGCCACACACGCTCCGGCCGGGGCATGACCACCGCTTCGCACCACCCACGACACGGAGCCCGTCATGTCCTCCAGCATCACCACGCCCGACACATCGACCACGGAGACCAACGCGACCACCGGCAGCGACCACAACGGCGCCCGGCCTGACGGCGGCGACCAGCCCGCCACCGACCGGGCCGCCGCTGCGGGCGACCGCCTCTGGGCCGCACTGCACCCCCGCCCCAGCGGCACCGCTGAGGAACTGTCCGCCGACGCGGGGATCGGACGCTCGACCGCCGCGAGGATCCTCGCCCGCCGGGTCGCCGACGGCACGGCCGCCCGGGTCCCGACCGACGCGAAGCGATCCGCCTCCCGCTTCGCCGTTCCCGCGTCCGCCGACGCCAACCCGCCCGACGGCACGGACGACACCGCGAAGGACGCCAGCGGCCCGCACACCGTCAACCCCGGCACCCCAGGCGACCCCGTGGACGACACGGACACCGGCGGGCGCGCGGACCACGACGACAGCCCACCGACGATCGAGGAAACGGCACCGGGAGCCTACGACGACGGTGCTGTGGATTGCGCCGACACAGGAACGGGTTCCACGCCGGGCACAACTCCGGAGGCCGCGCCCGACCTCGACGCGGTCATCCCAGACGCCGCCGACACCCATCCCGATCTGGCCTCGACGTCCGAACCCGCCCGCGCCGACGACGACTCGGACGACCGCGAGGACCTCGTCGCGGCCCGGGTCACGGCGGGCCGAGGGCCACGGCTCGCGCCCGGCGCCCTGCCGACCCGCTGATGCGGACCTCGCTCGACACGCCCATGGCGCTGATCCCTCTGTGGGGCGTCCCGATCACCGGCGCGATCAGCCTGCTCGCCCTGCGCCGACTGCTCACCGCCGGCCGGTAGGGCGGGTCGGGCGATTGGCGTAGTGCCGTAGCGGAACCTGCTCGATCGGCCCTGCTTCGTCGCTCGTTCACCTCCATTTCATGAGAGACGATCGCCACAGCGGAATCCTCCGTGGGTGAGGCGTCGAGCGGGCCGATCGATCAAGGAGTAGCTCGCGCCCAGGGACTGTGACCTGGGCAGAAGCCAGGCATCGGACTCGCTGTGACGGACCGGTGACAGTATGTCGGTACGGTGCAGGTGAATTGCGGACAAATTGCCGGCGAGGCGTCGGGGTACAGCGCAAGTGGGTTCCGTGAATGGTGTGCCGGCATGGGCGTAGAGGCATGGCTGAATCCGGTGGGCAGCATTATCCGGCCCGTAGGCTGCTCATTGCTGGTCATCGTCGACATCGCAACCGATGTTTTCTTCCCGCTATTTCCGGAGCCCGACAGCCATGGCCCACCGTCACTCGGACACCGACTTCCGGATGCCCGCCCGACGTCCCTCCCTGGACAACCCCTACAACACCGCTGCGGAGCGCACGACCGGCCCGACCTGGGCCCTGCGCACCCTGGCCGGGGCGGTCGTCGTCACCGGAGCGGCGGTCGGACTGAGCGGCACGGCCGCCGCCGATGTCGACGACCCCGGTTCGACGTCGTTCGACTCCTTCGCCGACAGCTCCGCCGACTCCTTCGCCGACAGCTCTTCGGACAGCGTCGCCGACAGCCCGTCCGACAGCGGCGCGAGCGACGTCGACACCGGTGCGCTCGATGGCGGGGGCTGGACCGACCTGGACCTGTCGTCGTCGACGTCCTCCGCCGAGCTGTCCCTCGACCTCCCCGAGATCGCCGAGCTGTCCGTCGACCAGACGACCGCCGTCGACGACCGGCCGGCCTCGTCGCCCGCCGCCGACCTCCACGCCGACCTTCGCGCCGACCTCCCCGGTGGCCACGGTGCCGCGTCCTCAAGTGGGTCGGCCCTGCCTGACGTCCCCCGGCTCGACATCGAGCCGTCGTCCTCCGGGCCGGAGCCGCTCGCCGTACCGCCACCGCTGTCGTCCACGTTCGCCGCGACGCCGGTCGCCGCGTCCGATCCGGACCCGGTGTCGCCGGGGGTCGCCACGTCCGATCCGGAGCCGATGTCGCCCGTCGCCGCCATGTCGACTCCCGAGCCGGTGTCCTCGTCCGCCCCGCCCGGGCGGTACGTGGAGCCGGTGGCGCGGCCGGAGCCGCTGCTCACCGGGAGGGCGCCGGCCGAGGAGATCGCCCGCACCGCGGAGGACGCCACCGTGGCGCTCGACCCGGTGCCGCAGCCCGTCACCGGCGGCCCCGTCACCACCGCGGCTGTTGCAAGCGAGCCGAACCCGTCGACGTCCCCGCAGGCCGCGGGGTCGGTGGTTCCCCGGTACGCGCCACTGCCCGACGGCAGCCAGGGCGTCGTGGTCGACGTCCAGCGCCTCACGGGGACCGGGAACCCGGACGACATCGTCGGGTCCCTGACCACCGTGCAGGACCCGCGGTCCGGAGTCCGGTACAGCTCCGTGCGGGCGACCCGCGCCTACGGTCCCGACGGCACCGAGACGGCGTTCATCCCGCAGCTGTCGGGCGAGCGGGTGGGCTACGACCCGGCCGGGGACACCGTCGCGGTCTACCGCCTGGGCGAGGGCGACACCGGGCGGATCACCGAACGGACCCCCGTCGAACGGGTGCGCGTGCAGACCGTCCCCGGTGCGGCACCGCGGTTCGAGGACGCCGGCGTGCTCGAGGGGCGCCCCGGCATGCCCCGGCGGGCCCCGTTCGACTACGACGTGTCGACTGCGCAGGGCGCGCCGGCACCGGAGACGGCCCGGACCGGGACCGGCGACGTCGAGCAGCTGCCCACGACGCCGTCCGACCAGGTCGCCATCGGTGTCGACGGCGCCCCCGCCGACGGGCCGCGCGACCGGGCCCAGCCCGACGGCGACGTCGGTGACCGGCCCGACGACGAGTCCGCGGCTTCCGGGTCCGCTGCGTCGGGTGGTCCTGCGGCGTCGGGTGGTCCCGCTGCGTCGGGTGGTCCCGCGGCGTCGGGTGGTCCCGCTGCGTCGGGTGGTCCTGCGGCGTCGAGCGGCCCGTCCGCGAACGGCGGGGGCCTCGTCGTGACCCCGCAGGGTGTCCTCGCGGCGAGCGGGGCGGGCATGGCCGGGCGTTGGGCGGTCGACTCGGTGACCCAGGCCGCGACCCGGGCCCCCGAGGTCACCGTGTCCAAGATCGCGAAGGGCTCGACCGCCGCGGGACTGCGCGTGAACCTGACGCCGCGGCAGGAGCGCGCCCTGAGCGCGTTGAACCGCCGGCCGGTCGCGACCCTGCAGAACCTGGACGAGTTCGCCGTGACGATGGGCGACGTCGGGCGCCGGGTCGCCCGGGGGGCCGGCAGCGAGGTGGGGTACGGCCTGCTGAGCACGTTGTTCACCGCGGGTGCCGGACCGCTCGGGCCCATCGGGCAGGTTCCGGCGGCGGGGGTGGCGAAGCTGGTGCAGAAGGAGCAGATCGACCCGTTCCTCAAGCGACTGCTGTCGAGCGAGCCGGCCAGCGATGTGCTGGCCGGGCCCGACGGAACCCCGTACCGGCCGGGGGACGGTCGTGTCGCCCTGGTCGACCCGCTGGGTGAGCGGATCACGTCCACCGCCATCGACGACATGCTGACCACGGTCGACGGCCGTCCGCTCACGACCAGGGGACCCCTGCTGGTGGCGTCGGACGGGCGGCCGCTCTCCGCCCCGAACGCGGTGGAGCGGCTCGGTCGGCGCGCGTCAGCGCTGACGGGTGCGTCGCCGGTGCGCGGCCTGCAGGGTCAGCCGCTCTCGTCCGTCCCGATCATCGTCGGGTCCGACGGCTCGCCGGTGGTGCCGATGGCCGAGGGGTCGGTCCTGCGACCCGAGTCGATCGTGCGGGACGGTGCCGTCGAAAAGTTGCTGAGCCGGACCGCCCGGCAGGAACGAGCCGTCCGGGCCGAGTTCGGCATCCCCGAGGTCGACGATCTCACCACCAGGACGCCCCGTGACGTTGACCCGCTCGCGGTGGAACGCGCAGCCGTGGAGACCACGCTGGACAGCGCGGCGACCCGGCGGATCGCCGACGACGTGCTCGGCGCCCCGGAGTGGCTCTCGGCGACGTCCTTCACGGCGACGGAGGGGACCGCACCGACGCAGCGCGGGCCCAGCCTCCGCGCGCGCGCCGCGGCCCTCGGCGAGGTGGCCAAGGCCGGGACCCGGGCCGGACTCACCGGTCTCGGAGTGCCGGCCCACGCCGCGGACGCGGCCGGCGCGCTGCTCGACGCCTGCGTCGGCGCGGCGTGCGCCACCGTCGGGAAGGCCGCGGAGGGGGTGTTCCGCGGCGCCACCCCTTCGGGTTCCGCGCTGAGCAACGCCGCGACGGCCGACGCGACGGGCCAGCTGGCCCGAGCCGTTGCGACCCTCGCCCCCAACGAGCTCGTCGACCTGGCGGCGATAACGGGTACCGGCTACCTGCTGCGGTCGGGCGCCTCCGCGTCGTTCCCCGGCGGACCCAACAGGTCGACCACGCGGACGAGCGTGGTCGGTCCCACCCCGGGAGGGCCCCAGCCGGGCGGCACCGGCGCCGTCGGCGCGGACGTCGCTCCGGACCCGCTCACCCCGGGGCGTCCCTGGCCGCAGGTCGGCGGGGTCGACGACCCGTCGGCCGTCCTGCGGTCCTCCACCCGCCTGGAGCAGATCGCGCCCAGCCCGGCCCGGGCCGCGCTCATGGACCACCTGCGGGGGGACGGCGCGGAGGCGCTCCGCGTCCTGCGGGGCAGCGAGTACCGGATCGACGGCGATGCGGACTGGTACCGCGCGGTCGGGGACACCAGCGAGCAGCTGCGGCAGCTCGGCATCGGGACGCCGCCGCTGAGCCAGGAGCGGGTCCGGCAGCTGTTCCCGACGATGACGCCGGACGAGCTGGCCGCTCTCGACCCGATGGCGCAGGGCAGGGTCCGCGTCTACGACGAGTCGAACGCCACCGCGCAGCGTCTCCTGCGCGACGGCGGGCCGGCCGGATTCACTGCAGCGGAGACGACCTGCTGGCTGGTGTGCGACGCCGACGGGCGGGCGCGCGTGCTCGACCCTGTGGCGGTCGGGACCGACGCCAGTGTCCAGGGGTCGGCGCTCACGCCGGACGCCGTGGCCGACGCGACGCGGATCGACTACATCCACACCCACCCGTTCACCGGCTACGAGACCGCCGGGCTGTCCACGGGCGACCTGGCCGCGGCCCAGGAGTGGCGGGAGCAGCTGCGGGCCATGGGATCGAACGCCGAGCTGGGCATGACGTCCATCGACGCCCTCACCGGCACCGTCACCCGCGGGGTGCCAGATCCGGCGAGCGGCGGGTGGGAGCGGCTGCAGGTCCTCCCCGGCGGCGCCGGCCCGGTGACCGACCGGCTGAACATGGACCGGGCCGGTGCGCTGAGCACGTCGTCCCCCGACGTCGAGCGGCCCCTCCCGCTGAGCGTCGTGCCCGACGGCACCAGCGACGCGATGTTCGGGCGGGTCGCGGCCCGCGTCCAGCCCTCGCCGCGCGAGCTCGCCGTGCAGCGCCTCCGCGCCGAGCAGCTCGCCGACTTCGACGCGAGGTTGGCGGCGGGCGGGCGGGCGAACGACCCGACGACGACCACGGGGACGGCGCCGACCGTGGACGTCCCCGGAGGCGTGGACGTCACCACCGCCACAGATATCCCATCAGGCACCGGCGCTGGTGGCACCACGCTCACTCCCGACGTGACCGAGCAGGTCGTGTCGACGCCGCGTGCCGCACGCCGGCCGGGGGTCGGGGTCGGGGTCGGGGCTATCGTGACGAGCGTGGCCGCCCCGTTCGCCGAGGAGGGGCTGCGCCGGGTGGGCGTGCTGCCGACCGATCCGCTCCGGCAGGGATGGTGGCCGCAGACGGTGAACGTCGCGGCGCGGGCCGGAACGGGCTGCCTGACGGGCCTGACCAGCCGCGCGGAGTGCGTCACCGGTGCCGTAGCCGAGGGCTCGAACGCGTTCTTCGACCAGACCACGGCCGGTCAGCAGGCCCGGCGGTTCGCCGAGAGCGAGTACGACGGCGACCCGGCGCGGGAGCGGCTCGAGGCGGCCGCGTCGGTCCCGATCAACACGCTGCGCCAGGTCGGCACGCTCAGCAAGACCGCAGGCTCGGCGATCATGACGACGGGCCAGCTCCTCGGTTCGGGCCTCGCCTACGGCTGGGACGTCGCGAACGGCGGGTCCCGGATGCCGCTGGAGGACTACGTGCGCAACTTGAACGAGATGAGCGGACCGCAGGAGACGCGCGCGAACCTGCAGGACCTCTGGGAGAGCCGCCAGCGCATCGACCGGCGGACCTTCCAGGTCCTCACCGGTGTGCCGGACCGGGCCACCGGCACGCCCACTCCCAGCCCGGCCGTCGTTCCCGCGACGCGGGCGACACCGAGTGTGCGGCAGAGCGCTGCGCGAGGGCCGGGGGGGCATCCGGTGTGCAGTCCGGCCCTCACGGCCAACTGCGTGAGACCCGGCTCCTGGGATCCCACCAACCCCAACAGCGTGGGCAGCCTCGTGGTCGCGCCGAAGATCGTCGGCGCCGGAGTTCCGGGCCACGCCGGGTACGACAGGCTCGTCGCCGAGGGTCGTGCCGGGGACCAGAGCAGGCCGGGCAGCGCAGGGTACGGTGGCGGAGCAGCCGGGGTCGGCCGCGTCGGAGAACGGTTCGTCGGCGATGGCAGCGGCTCCGTTCCCGACCGTGCTGCCACCGCGATCGCCAACCTGGCCAGTGGGTACACGATCAACCAGGCCATCGGCAACGGCGCGCGCCGGATCCAGGACGAGGTCCAGCAGAACGGGCTGGTCAACACCATCATGAAGGGCGCCAGCTTGCTCTTCCGCTGATCTCGGACGCCCTCGCGGAGGCGGTGCACGCGCGCCTCCAGGCCGGCGGCGGCGAGTGCCACGCGCAGGTGGTGCAGCGCGGCTCCGCAGCTGAGGACCAGGTCGTGCCGGTCGGGATCGGTGGCGACGAGGTGCCTGCCGCAACCCCGTCGCCGGTGAGCACGCCCAGCTCCCGAAGCTGGGCCGGTGCGGACGACACGGATGGCGGTGATCACCTCGCTCGCAGCGGTGACGCCGGCGAGTGGATGCGCCGTGGCGTCCTACGGCAACCTGGGCTGAGGCTCGCAGGCGGGAGCGGTCAGCAGGATCGGGCATCCCGGCGAGCAACCGCTCGAACGTCTCGTCGACACCGTCGTCGAGCAGTGACGGGTCGCTGCGCAACGCCGCCTCCACGTCAGCTCGCGTGGCCTGCACCAGGAACCGGGCCAGCGCCGCGACCGTCGGCCCGCCGGTGGTCACGGCGCCGGGCGGGCGGGGTGGCGGGGGCCGTGGCCGGAGGGAGTCTCGGCGAGCGGGGCCCAGGTCGCACCGGCGGTCATCGCCGCCGCCATGCGGTCGTAGGCGTCGAGGATCAGACGCCTGGTGCGGTACTCGCCGTGGTCGCGCTCCTCGTACTTGCGCACGACGAAGAACGAGTCCAGCACGTGCTCGGCCTCCGGGCGGGTCAACCCGTAGACGTGGAGGAAGGCGGCGTCGAGGTCGGCGCGGAGCAAGGCGCGGCGCTCGGGATCCCAGCGGAACGGCGGGCCGGCGTCACCCATCTCCTGCGCGTAGGGCCGCAGCCGCCACGAGGTGTAGGACAGCTCCAGGACGTACGGGATGACCCAGTCGGCCAG
>JAJAZD010000272.1 GCA_026785945.1 Pseudonocardia sp.
GCACCCGGGAGGGTGCGGGGCCGTTTCTCGTGCCGGGCCGGTTCCGGGCCGGGGCCGATACTGCGGCGGGTCAGTTCCTCGGTGCCGTCCACGCCGTCGGCGCCGTGTGTACCTGGGGGCGCAGCCACGCGGCCGGGCCGAGGCGGGGAGGGGCGGTGGGGCGGGCGCGCAACACGACGGCGAGGGCGACGACGAGCGCCGCGAGCTCGGCGTCGTCCGGGTGACCGGACACGACCCGGATGCCGCCGGGGGTGCTCATACCGGCGCGTTCCCGTGCTTGCGCACCGGCTGCGGCCGGTGCTTGGCGCGGAGCATCGCCAGCGACCGGGCCAGCACCCGGCGGGTGTCGGCCGGGTCGATGACGTCGTCGACCAGGCCCCGCTCGGCGGCGTGCATCGGGTTCATCAGCTCGGCCCGGTAGTCGGCGACCAGCGAGGCCCGCGTCGCGTCCGGGTCGGCCGACGCGGCGACCGCCCTGCGGTGGATCACGTTGACCGCGCCCTCCGCGCCCATCACGGCGATCTCGTTGGTCGGCCACGCGAACGACAGGTCCGCCCCGATCGACCGCGAGTCAAGCACGATGTACGCCCCGCCGTAGGCCTTGCGCAGGATCAGCTGCACCCGCGGGACCGTCGCCGTGCAGTAGGCGTAGAGGAGCTTCGCGCCGTGCCGGATGATGCCGCCGTGCTCCTGGTCGGTGCCGGGCAGGAAGCCGGGCACGTCGAGCAGCGTGACCAGCGGGATGCTGAACGCGTCGCAGGTCTGCACGAACCGGGCCGCCTTGTCCGACGCGTCGATGTCGACCGTGCCCGCCATCGACGCCGGCTGGTTGGCGACGACGCCGACGACGTGCCCGTCGATCCGGGCGAGCGCGCAGACGATGTTGCGCGCCCAGCTCTCCTGCACCTCCAGCACCTCGCCGTCGTCGACGATCTCGGCGACGACCTCGCGGACGTCGTAGGCCCGCGCGGTGTCGACCGGCACGATGTCGAGGAGCCGGTCGGTGCGCCGGTCGGCCGGATCGGTCACCGCGACGGCCGGGGGCTCCTCGCGGTTGTTCGCGGGGAGCAGCGACAGCAGGTACCGGACGTCGTCGAGGCAGCTCTTCTCGTCGTCGCAGACGAAGGTGGCGACGCCCGAGCGGTCGCCGTGCACGTCGGCGCCGCCGAGGCCGTCGTGGTCGATGACCTCCCCGGTGACGGTCTGCACGACGTCCGGGCCGGTCACGAACATCTGGGACGTGCCGCGCACCATGAACACGAAGTCGGTCAGCGCGGGGGAGTAGGCCGCCCCGCCCGCGCACGGCCCGAGGATCACGCTGATCTGCGGGATCACCCCGGATGCGGCGGCGTTGCGGCGGAAGATCCCGCCGTACCCGGCGAGCGCGGTGACGCCCTCCTGGATCCGGGCCCCCGCCCCGTCGCTCAGCGCGACCAGAGGGGCGCCGGTGGTGAGCGCCAGGTCCATCACCTTGTGGATCTTCTCGGCGTGCGCCTCGCCCAGCGATCCGCCGAACACGCGGAAGTCGTGCGCGTAGGCGAACACCGGCCGCCCGTGCACCTCCCCCCAGCCGACGACGACGCCGTCGCCCGGCACGTGCCGGGCGTCCATGCCGAAGGAGGTGCAGCGGTGCCGGCGCAGCGGCTCGATCTCGGTGAACGTGTCGTCGTCGAAGAGCAGGTCGAGGCGCTCGTACGCCGTGAGCTTCCCCTTGGCGTGCTGCGCGTCCGTCGGCGCCGCCGAACCCGCCCGCAGGCGGGCCTTGAGCTCCCGCAGCTCGGCGGCGCGGGCCCGCAGGTCGGGGGTCCTCTCGACGACCGTCAGGTGGCGCGGGTGGCGCGGTGGTCCGGTCGCGGCACCGTGGTCCGCGGCGTCGTCGGGCAGCGTCGTCATGGGCTCACTCCGGGTCGGCTTCGGGATCAGGCGTGGCAGACGGGCGGGCCGCCGTGGAAGGCGACCATCTCCCGGAACGACGCGCCGACGTCCAGCGGAGCGCCGGGCGCGTACGGTGCCGCGAGGTCGGCGTAGGCGCGGTGCAGGTTGCCGACGATCCGCTCGGCGTCCACCCAGCAGGCGAACTCGCCGAGGTCGGCCCCGCGAGCCACCTCCAGAGCCGTCGCCCCGGCTGCGGTCCCGGCCCGCGCCAGCTCCAGCACGCGGGTCAGGTAGCGCTCGGTCGCGTCGAGCAGCTCCGGCCCGCCGACCGGGCCGTGGCCCGGGACGAGGGTGGTGGCACCGAGCGCACGCAGCTCCGCGAGCACCGCCAGGGAGCCGGTGACCGACCCCATCAGGCAGTACGGCGTCACCCCCGACATCACGACGTCACCGGCGAACAGCACGCCGCGGTCGGGGATCCACACCACGGCGTCGTTGGTGGTGTGCGCCGGTCCGAGGTGGCGCACGTGCACGGGGAGGTCCCCGGCGTGCACGGTGACCGCGTCGGCGAACGTGAGCAGCGGCAGCTCCAGCGGCAGGTCGCCCCACTCGACGGCGGGGAACAGGGAACGGAGGCCGTGCCCCGCCTGCGCCATCTCCACCCGGGTCCGCTCGTGCGCGACGACCGTGGCCGCGGGGCTGAACAGCGCGTTGCCGAAGACGTGGTCGCCGTGGTGGTGGGTGTTGACCAGCACGTCCGGGTCGCGGCCGGTGACGCCGTGCACGGCCGTCCGCAGCCGCTGCGCGCGCGCCTGCGTGGCGACGGTGTCGACCAGGACGGACCGGCCGCCCCCGGTGACGAGGCCCGCGTTGTTGACGCACCAGCCGCCCCCGGCCTGCACGTAGGCGAGGACACCGTCCGCGATCTCGGTCATGCGGGTCCCGGCCCCGGCGGCGGTGCGCCCCGGTTCGGCGGTCACGGGTGTCACGGGTTCTCCGATCGTCGGCGTCCTAGGAGCGCCCTGAACAACTCTGGCTCGCTGCGGTACGGCCGGAGTTGTTCAGGACCCTTCTGGAATCGTCGTCCGGAGGCACCGAGCACCGCTGGAGCCCCGCTCGGACGGAGGTCGGCGGCTGCGCCGACGTCATGGCCCTCGCACCACAGCGCGGCGGCGACGGTGAGCGTCGCGGAGTGGTCGGCGACGTCGCCGGGGAGCAGGGACAGCACCCCGCTGCCCCCGGTCCGCACCGCCCGCTGGCGCAGGGCGAACGCCGAGAGCGTGCGCCCCGGGCCGCACTCGACGAGCAGCCGGTCGCCCCCGTCGAGCAGCGCGGTCAGCGCCGGCCCGAACTGCACGGTGTCGACGATCTGACGGGCCCAGAACCGGGCCGACGCCGCCTGCTCGGAGGTGAGCAGCCGGGTGGTGTACCCGGACCGGACGGGGAACGCCGCCGGGCGGGCGGCGGCGCCGTGCGCGCGTTCCGCCGCCGCGACGGCCGGCTCCATCGCCGGGCTGTGGAACGGGGTGGTGGCGGGCACCGGCCGCGCCGTGACGCCGTCGGCGTCGCGCCGGGCCGCCCCCCCC
>JAJAZD010000273.1 GCA_026785945.1 Pseudonocardia sp.
GATCTTGACGGCGGGGATCTTGACGGCGGGGACGGCACACCGCGGCGCCCGGAACCCGGAGACCTCGCCTACGCGATCTTCACCTCGGGTTCCACCGGCAAGCCCAAGGGCGTGGCGATCGAGCACCGGGCCGCCCGCACCACCCTCGACGATCTGGAACACCGGTTCCCGCTGCACGCCGACGACCGGGTGCTGGCCCTGTCGGCGTTCAGCTTCGACCTGTCGGTCTACGACGTCTTCTCGGTCCTGGGCGCCGGCGGCGCGGTCGTGCTGCCCGACCCGGCCCGCCAACGCGACCCAGGGCACTGGCTGGAGCTGATGGCCGCGCACGGCGTCACGGTCTGGAACACCGCGCCCGCCCTGCTGGAGATGCTCGTCGAGTACGCCGAGGTCGAACCGGACACCACCCGGCGCGCGCTCGCCACGCTGCGGCAGGTTTTCCTGTCCGCCGACTGGATCCCCGTCACGCTCCCCGACCGGATCCGCGCGCTCGCCCCGCAAACCCGGGTGATCAGCCTGGGCGGGGCCACCGAGGCGTCGATCTGGTCGATCTGCTTCCCGATCGGGGAGGTCGACCCGGCCTGGCCCTCCATCCCCTACGGCCGCCCGCTGGGCGGACAGTCGTTCCTCGTCCTCGACCCGGACGGGCGGCCCAGCCCGGTGGGTGTCACCGGCGAGCTGCACATCGGTGGCGACGGCCTCGCGCGCGGCTACGTCGGCGACACCGCGCAGACCGCGCAGCGGTTCGTCACCCATCCCGTGCTGGGGTGTCGGCTCTACCGAACCGGCGACCTCGGGCGCTGGCGGCCTGAGGGCACCATCGAGTTCCAGGGCCGACTCGACCGCCAGGTGAAGATCCGCGGGCACCGCATCGAGCTGGGCGAGATCGAGGCGACCCTGCACCGGCTGCCCGCGGTCCGCCAGGCCGTGGCGCGCGCGGTTCCCGGACCCGACGACCGGCCGCGGCTGGTGGCGTACGTGGTGGCGGGGGACCCGGCCCGGCCGCCGACCGACGACGAGCTCGTCGCCGCCCTGCGCGCGGACCTGCCGCCGTACATGACCCCCAACCGGTTCCTGCACCTATCCGAACTACCGATCACCGACAACGGGAAGATCGACTACAAGGCGCTGGTGAACCCCTACCGGCGCGCCGATGCACCGGTCGCTGCCGCTCGCCCCAACGACGCCGCGCAGCCGGCCGGATCGGCGACGGCGGGGGTCAGCGACGCCCTCGCCCGCGGGCTGGAACTGCGCATCAGCGTCGCTCCCGGCTCGCTCTCCCCGGTGGACGCCCTGGAAGCCGCAGGCGGTTGGGCGCGCGCGGTGCGCGCGGGGCTGGTCGGCGGCGGCGTCGACGTCGTGGAGGTGGTGCCCGTGGACGGCCTCGTGCAGCTGGTCTGTCGACCGGTCGGGGGCGCAGCTGCCCCGCAGCAGGCGGACCCCGACACGCGGGCCGCTGGGAACGACCGACCCGGCAAGGTCGCCGGGCCCGGCTCCCCGCCGAGAGCGGGTGCCACCGTGGATCCCGTCCCCACCGGCGGACCGGATCCACATGTGGAACGGGCCGTCGCCCGGGTTTTCAGCGACCTGCTCGGCGGGCCCGTCGAGGTCGGCGTGCCGTTCTTCCGGCTCGGCGCCTCGTCGCTGACTCTCGTTCTCGCCCACCGCGCGCTCACCGACCTGGCCCCGGACCTGCTGGTCACCGACCTGTTCGCACACCCCACGGTGCGGGACCTGGCCACCCGGATCGGTACCCGCGGCGGCTCGTCGGCCGCGCCACCCCCGGCGCCGCCCGGCTCGGGTCAGGCCCCCGACCCCCGTCCCGACCGGCGGGCCGCCCGCGCCCGCGCAGCGGAGATCGCGCGATGACCGACCCGACGGACACCGGAAACAAGCTCGCCGTCGTGGGGATGGCCTGCCGTTTCCCCGGCGCGCCCGACCTGGACGCCTACTGGGACCTGGTTCGCTCCGGGCGCGAGGGTCTCACCCGCTTCGCCGACGCCGACCTCGACGCCCGCGGGGTACCCCGGACGCTGCGGGAGCGTCGCGGCTACGTGCCCGTCGGCGGCCTGATCGAAGCCCAGGACCGGTTCGATCCGGCCCCGTTCGACCTCACCGACGCCGAGTCCGCCCTGCTGGACCCGCAGCAGCGACTTTTCCTGCAATCGGCCTGGCACGCGCTGGAACACGCCGGGCACCTCGGCGGCCGCGACGCCGGATCGGTCGGGGTTTTCGCCGGGTCCATGCAGTCGGCGTACCTGGCCAGCAACCTCACCGGCCGCTGGGACCCCACCGGCGCCGGCGCGGACCCACTGGGCAGCCTGGCCACGGCGATGGCCACCCAGCCCGACTACCTGCCCCTGCAGGTCGCCTACCGGCTCGACCTCACCGGCCCCGCGGTCGCCGTCGCCAGCAGCTGCTCCACCTCGCTCGTCGCGGTGCACCTGGCCGCCCAGTCACTGCTGTCGGGCGAGTGCGACACCGCGCTGGCCGGGGGCGTGTCGCTGATCGTCCCGCAGGGGCAGGGCTACCTGCACGTCCCCGACGGGGTGTTCTCGGCCGATGGGACGGTGCGCCCGTTCGGCGCCGGCGGCACCGGGATCGTCTACACGCAGGGAGTCGGGGTCGTCGTGCTACGCCGCCTCGCCGACGCGCTGGCCTCCGGGGACGACGTGCTGGCCGTGCTGCACGGCACGGCGATGAACAACGACGGCGCGGACAAGGCCGGGTTCACCGCGCCGTCCGTACGCGGGCAGGCCCGTGTCGTGGCCGAGGCCCTGGCCGTCGCGGGGGTGGAACCGGTGCAGGTGGGGATGTTGGAGGCGCACGGTACCGCGACCCCGCTGGGTGACCCGATCGAGCTGGCTGCGCTGCGCCGGGTGTTCGGCGACGGCCCCGCCTGGTGCGGGCTGGGGTCGGTGAAGGGCAACATCGGACACACCAACTCCGCGGCCGGCATCGCGGCGCTGATCAAGACGGTGCTCGCGCTGCGGCACCGGACCCTGCCCGCGACCCTGCACGCCGAGCCGGTCAACCCCGCGCTGGGTCTGGAGGGCTCGCCGTTCACGCTGCTCACCGCAACCCGCCCGTGGGACACCCCGCCGCACGCCGGAGTCAGTTCGTTCGGAATCGGCGGTACCAACGCGCACGCCGTGCTCGGCCCGCCACCCCAGCGGACCGCCGGCGTAGCCGACCTTCTGCCCGCGCTTCTCGTGGTCTCCGCCGCCACGGCCGCTGCCGCGCGGGAGACGGCGGCGGCGGTCGCCACCGCGCCCGCGCTGCCGGAGCGGGACGCCGCGCACACCCTGGCGGTGGGTAGACGGGTCCTGTCGCACAGGGTCGCCGCCGTCGGTGCGACGAACCTGCGTTCCGCCTCGGTCGTCCGGGCCGGGCGGCCCCGGCTGTTGGTGGCGTTCCCCGGGGCGGGGAGCCCTTACCCGGGGATGGGTGGGCAGCTGCACCGCACGGAGCCCGTGTTCGCCGGCGCTGTCGACGAGTGCGCGGAGCTGCTCCTGCCCCACCTGGGCGCCGAGGTCCGCGACGCACTCGACCCGGCCTGCCCGCACGACCGGGTCGCCGACCCGGGGTTCGGGCTGCCGGCGCTGTTCGCCGTCTCCTACGGCCTTGCCCGGCTGTTCGCGTCGTGGGGCGCGCATCCCGATGCGCTGGTCGGGCACAGCCTGGGCGAGTGTGTCGCGGCGGCCGTCAGCGGAGCGCTGCCGCTGCCGGAGGTGGCGCGTCTGGTCGCGGCCCGGTGCCTGGCCGCGTCCCGAGCCGCGGCGGGCGGGGCGATGCTCGCGGTCGCCCTGGACGAGCCGGGACTCGCCCCGCACCTCGCCGCACACCCGGACGTCGACCTGGCTGCGGTGAACGCCCCGGGGGCCTGCACGGTGTCCGGGCCGGCCGCCGCCGTCGACGCGCTGGCCGCCGACCTCGCGAAGGCGGGAGTGGACGCCACGCCCCTTCGGGTCGCGGCGGCGATACACAGCCGGCTCATCGACGCCGAGCAGCCCGCGCTGCGGTCGGCGCTGTCCGGGCTCACCGGGGGGCCGGCGTCGATCCCCGTGCACTCGACCCGCTCCCCCGACGCCGACCTCGCCGATCCCGAGCACTGGGTGCGTCAGCTGCGCGAACCAGTCCGGTTCTCCGCCGCGCTGCGCGCCGCGTTGGGCGGCGAACCCGACCGCGACGCGGTCCTGCTGGAACTCGGCCCGGGCACCATCCTGTGCGGGCTCGCCCGCCGGCACGCGCACCCGGCGCTGCGGGCCGCGGTGTCCGCCCTGCCGGAACCGGATGCCGACGAACAGGCGACGGTCCGCGCGGCGCTGGGTGTCCTCTGGACGCACGGCGCACCCGCCGACCCCGCCTCGCTGAGCGGCTCCGGCGCGCGCCGGACCGCCGTCCCCGGTTACGCCTTCGAGCGACGCCGCCTCTGGATCGACCCGCCCGCTCCCGCCGGTACCAGCGGACCCGACCCTCGGGTCGACACCGCACAGCCCCTGCAGCTCCCGGGTTGGGAACTCGCACCCCCGATCGCCCCCGCACCCCCGGGATGGGGGGACCGCTGGCAGGTAGCCGGGCACGGCCGGCTCGCCGACGCGCTGCGCCACGCCCTGCCATCCGGTGACGTTGACGACGAACCGGCCGGGTTGATCGTCGTCGGCGACGAGCTTCCCGACACCGGTTCGACGGACGGCCCCGACGGCAGCGGGCCGGGTGCCGCTGCGCCGACCGACACGAGCGCGGTCGTCCGGGCGGTCACCGCGTTCGCCTCGGCCACAGACCGCCTGCCCCGTGCTGCCCCGGCCCGGTTGCTCCTGGTCACCCGCGGCGGCGAGCGGATCGGTGGAGGTCCCGGACCGGACACCGCTGCCGCGGCGGTCCGGGTGCTGCCCAGGATCCTCGGGCAGGAACGGCCCGCGCTGATCTGGACGGCGCTGGACCTCCACTCCACCACCGATGACACCAAGACCGAGACAGAGACCGTGCTCGCCGAGGCCGCAACCCTGGCAATGTCCCCGGAGCCGGGGGCCCTGCTCGCCAACCGCGGTGACGCCCGCTGGCGGCGGACGCTCGGCCCGTGGTCCCCCGCGCCCGGAACCCCACCGGCACCGGGAACCGTGCTGGTCACCGGCGGTCTCGGCGCGGTCGGCAGAACCTTGGCCCGGCACCTCGCCGGCCGGGGACACCGGGTCGTGGTCACCACGCGGGCAGACCTCGCCACCGTCGACCCGCTCGGTGACGGCGTCATCGTCCGTCGCTGCGACGCTACTGATCCCGACGCGACAGCCGCTCTCCTGGCCGAGCTCAGTGCCGAGGGCCCTCTCGCAGCGGTCGTGCACGCCGCCGCCGTGATCGCCAGCACCGATCTCGACCCGCTCCGCACGCTCGACGGGGACCGGCTGGCCGCGCACGTGCGGGCCAAGCTCGGCGGCGCGCTCGCCCTGCGCGCCGGGATCGACGCGCTACCTCCGGGCCGGCGGCCCCGGTCGGTCCTGCTGATGTCCTCGGTCGTCACCCTCGTCGGCGGGGTGGGCACCGCTGCGTACGCCGCGGCGACCGCCGCGATGGACGCGGTCGGCGCCTGCGCCGGATGGACCAGCATCGGATGGGACGGCTGGCGAGTCGGCATCCAGGACACCGCTCTGTCCGGCGCGCTCGACGCCGCCACCGGCACGGCCGCGTTCGACCGCGTCCTGAGCGCTCCTGCCGTCCACGCCGTCGTGGTCGCCACCACCGATCTGCGCCCCCGGATCATGGCCGCGGCGACACCGCGACCGCTGCCCGGTCCCGACCCGGATCGGGCGCGGGCCGGCGGGACGGCCGCGGTCGTCGCCGAGGTCTGGTCGGACCTGTTCGGGACTCCTGTGTCCGACCCGGACAGCGACTTCTTCGCCCTGGGCGGGCACTCGCTGCTCGGCACCCGGATGCTTCTCGGGCTGCGGGACCGGTTCGGTGTCGAGCTGCGGCTCCGCGACCTGCTGGAGTCCCCGACCGTGGCCGGGCTCGCCGCCCGGTTGGACGGCCCGCGCGCCCGGTCCGCGGCCGATGACTCGGTCGCGCCTCCGACTGCGTCGGTTCCCGCTGAGGTTGGGATCACCGAGGACGGCACGTTCCCGATGACCCGGGTGCAGCACGCCTACTGGGTCGGCCGGGGCGGCGGCTACGAGGGTGGTGACGTGCCGTGCTGGTTCGCCCTGGCCTACGACGGGACGCTGGACGTCGCGCGCCTGGAGGACGCCTGGAACGCGGTGATCGCCCGGCACCCGATGCTGCGCGCGGTCACCACGCCCGACGGCCGGTTCCGTGTGGTGGATCCGGTACCGCGCTACCGGATCCGGGTGCACGACCTCACCGGAGTCGACGACGAACGCCGCCACGAGCGGCTCGCCACGCTGTGGTCCCGGGTCAGCACTCGGCCGGGCCCGTCGGACCGCTGGCCGCTGGTGACCCTGCAGGCCGCGCTGCTCCCCGGCGGGCAGATGCGGCTGTTGGTCGGAGTCGACGTGCTCGCCTGCGACGCGGCCAGCTGGTGGATCGTGGAGAGCGAGCTGCGGGAGCACTACGGCGACCCGGCCACCACCCTGCCGGAGCCGGCTGCGCATCCCGCGGCCGGCACCACCGCGCTGGAGCGCCTACGCACCGGACCGGAGGGCGAGCGGGCCGCCGCGTACTGGCGCGGTCGCACGTTGCCCGGGCCGCCCGCACTGCCGGTCGATCCGGGGGGCGGCGGGGTGTTCGTGCGCCGGTCCCACCGGCTCGGCGCCGACGACTGGGAAGCGCTGCGGGCCGCCGCGGCGCGGCACCGGGTGACGCCGGCCTCGGTGCTGCTCACCGCGTTCACCGACGAGCTGCAGCGGTGGGCCGGCGCGGCGGGCTTCTCAGTGGTGCTGACGCAGTTCGACCGGCCCGCCGGGTTCGACGGCGTGGTCGGCGACTTCACCTCCCTCGTGCTGCACGAGGTACCGGCCCGGCCGGCGCCCGACTTCGCCCAGCGGGCCGCCGCCACACACGCGCGGCTGTTCGCCGACCTCGACCACCGGGCGCACTCGGCGATCGACGTGCTCGCCGAGCAGTCGGCCCGCACCGGCGAGCGGATCGCGGTGCCAGTGGTGTTCACCAGCGCGCTCGACGTCGGACGGTCCGAGGCGTTGGAGTGGATGGGCGAGCAGGCGCATGCGCTCAGCAGCACCCCGCAGACCTGGCTGGACCACCAGGTACTCGAGGTGGCCGGAGAGCTCCGGCTGCAGTGGGACTCCCCCGACGGGCTGCTGCCCGCCGCCGAGCTGGACGACGTCGTGGCACGGCACGCCGACCGGCTCCGCGAACTCGCCCGTGATCCGCGGGCCTGGCAGCCCGACATCGCCGCAACCGACATCGCGGCAGCCGACATCGTGCTCGCCCTGCACACCGGCACCGGGGACCGTCCGGTACTGGCGCTGGTCCACCCGTCGGGCGGGGACGTGCTCTGCTACGCCGGTCTCGCTCGCGCCCTCGACGACGTGGCCGACGTCGTCGCGCTGGCCGACCCGCAACTCGCGGGCGTCGCGGCGGACGGTCCGGAGACCGTGCCGGGCATCGCGGCCCGGTACCTCGCCGCCCTGCGCGCCGCGGGACACCGCGGCCCGTGGCTGCTCGGGGGCTGGTCGATGGGCGGCACCGTCGCCCAGGAGATGGCCGTGCAGGCCCATGGGGCCGGCGAGCAGGTGGCCCTGCTCGCGATGCTCGACTCCAACGACCCGACGCACATCGTGCCCGTCCCCGGTGAGGACGCGGCGTCGGTCGACCTGGAGGTGGCGCTGCGACATCTCCGTGCGCTGGAGGCCTACCTCGGTATCGACCTGGATACCGGCCCCGGCGCGGCCGCCGCTCTGACGGACCTGCCGGCACCGGAGCGGGCCTCCGCGGTGGCCCACCGGCTTCGCGAGCACCGGCTGCTCGGTCGCGGTGAGCCCGACGCCACGGCCACGGCCCGGCTGGCGGTGTTCGCCCGGCACCTGCGGGCGCTGGCCGCGCATTCCCCGCGCCCGCACCCCGACCCGGCCACCTACACCCTGCTCGTGCGCGCCGACCGCACCGCGCCGCGCAACTCCGGCATCGGGATGGGCGTCGACGACACCCCGCCCGACCTGCTCGCCGACCTCGGCTGGGGCGCGCACCTGGCCGGGCCACTGCACGTCGTCGGCGCCGACGCCCACCACTACGGGCTGCTCCACCCACCCGCCCTCATCGCCGTCGCCGCCGCGGTGCGCGAGGCACTGACCACGGCGCTCGACCGCGCGCCGGCCCTCCCCACCCTGCAAAGGACCCCATGACCGCCCCACCCATCTCTCCCCCGAACCGGCGGCCGCGCCGGTTCGTCGTCACCGCGCTGGTCGTGACCGCACTCGCCCTGTCCGGCTGCTCCGCGGGCGGCACATCCACCGGGGGGCCGGCAGGCACCCCGTCGGACACCCTGCGCTACGCCGCGCCGAGCGCCGGCGGCGCCGCCACGAACGACCCGCACGGCCTGCTCGCCGGCGAGAGCGACATCGTCCGCATGGCATTGACCTATGACGTTCTCACTGTTCCCGGGCCGGACGGCTCGCCCGAGCCGCGGCTCGCCACGGAGTGGACGCCGGACGACACGCTGACCCGCTGGACCGTCTCCCTGCGTGGCGACGCCGCGTTCTCCGACGGGCGGCCCGTGACCGCCGCTGACGCCCTGTTCTCGCTGCGCCGGATGGGCGAGAAGGCGGCAGAGAACTTCGGCCGCCTGGCGATGTTCGACCTGGCAGCGTCCTCGGCCCCGGACCCGACGACGCTGCTGCTCGTCACGACCACGCCCTACGCCGAGGTGGGCACCGCGCTCATGGGCGCCACGTTCGTCGTACCCGATGCCACCACCGATTTCGGTGCCGGCCTGGTGCCGGGCTCGGGGCCGTTCCGGCCCACCGGCGGCGACGCGCAGACCACCGTGTTCGAGCGCAACGACGGATGGTGGGGGCCGCCCCCGCCCAGCCGGGTGATCGAGGTCCGCGCGATCGCCGACCCGGCCGCCCGCGCCCAAGCCGTGCAGTCCGGCGAGGTCGACCTGGCCGGCAGCGTGCCTGCCGTCGCGGTCGCCCCGGCGGAGGCGGCCGGGTTCACGGTGGCGCGCAAGCCGGGCGCCACGATGTACCCGGTGGTGATGCGCACCGACACCGCCCCGTTCGACGACCCGCGCGTGCGCGAGGCCGTCAAGCTCGCCACCGACCGCCGGCAACTGCTCGACACCGTGTTCCTCGGCCAGGGCGAGCTCGGCAACGATCTGATCACCCCGACCGACCCGTCCAGCCCGCAGAACCTCCCGCAGCGCACACCCGACCTCGAAGGCGCCCGCGCCCTGATGACCGAGGCCGGGCTCGCCGGGGGCGTGGACGTCACGCTGCACACCACCACGGCATACCCGGGCATGGACACCGCCGCGACACTGCTCGCGCAGCAGCTCGCGCCGATCGGGATCCGCGCCGCCGTGCAGGTCGGCCCGCCCGACACCTACTTCGTCGACGTCTACGGCACCGAGCCGTTCTACGTGAGCTTCCTCGGCGGCATCCCGTTCCTCGACGTCGTGCGCGTCGCGCTCACTCCCGGCTCCCCCACCAACGAGACGGCCTGGGCCGACCCGGCCTGGAACGCCGACCTCGCGTCGGCACTCGCGGATCCGGACGCGGCCACCCGGGCCGGACGACTGGGTGACCTGCAGACGACGCTGCGCGATGAGGGCGGCTACCTGGTGTGGGGCGTCGGCGACCGGGTCGACCTGGCCGCGCCCGGTGTCAGCGGCGTGTCACCGGCCATCGGGTTCGGCGCCGGCTTCGTCGACCAGGTGACACCCCCGTCCCCGTCGTGACACCGACGTGAGCCAGAGATCGGTGGGAGCGCTGCTACGGGCGGTCGCGCTGGTGCTCGTCGCGTCCGTCGCGGTGTTCGCGGCCACCGCATTGCTGCCGGCGGATGCGGTCGCGGTGCGAAGCGGGGGCCGCGTCGACGGCGAGCAGCTGGCGCAGCTGCGGGCCGCCGCCGGGCTGGACCGGCCGATCGTCGCGCGGTACCTCGACTGGCTGGGGGGGCTGCTCACCGGGGACCCGGGCTCGTCACTCGTGAGCGGGCGGCCGGTCGCCGAGCTGGTCGGACAGCGCGCCCCCGTGAGCGTCGTTCTCGTCGTGGGCGCGCTGGTGCTGGCCGTCCCGCTCGCGGCGGCGCTGGCCCGGACCCGCGGGCCGGCAGTGGGCGTGCTCGTCGTCGCGGGCGCGGCCCTCCCGCCGGTGGTGGTCGGGGTGGGACTGGCCGCGTTGCTGTCCGGGGCGTGGCAGCTCGTACCGCCGGTGTCGTTGCTGCCCGCGGGTCGCCCGCCGTGGAGCCGGCCCGAGCTGCTGGTCCTGCCGGTGCTCACCCTCGCCCTGCCCACCGCGGCATACGCGGGTGGGCAGCTGCGCGGCACCGTCGCCGACGTCGTCGCGCGCCCGTTCGTCCGTGACGCCGTCCTGCGCGGGATGCCGCCGACGGCGGTCGCGCTGCGGTACGTCGGCCCGCTGGTGGCCGGGCCCGCGCTTCGGGTGCTGGCCGTATCCGCAGGCTCCCTCGTGGCCGGGACGACGGTCGTCGAGACGCTGTTCGGAATGTCCGGGCTCGGGGAGCTCCTCGTTGCCGCCGTCCGCGCCCGGGACGTACCGGTCGTGCAGGTCGTCGCGCTGCTCGCGGCCGTGGTGGTGGTCGCGGGGTTGCTGTTCGCCGACCTGGTCGCGACCCGGAACGAGCGGGACAGGTGAAACCGCGCCACGTGCTCCTCGCAGCGACGGCACTGCTGGTCGCGGTGGTCCTCACCGGGCCGGTGCTGGCCGGCGACGCCGCGCTCCGCACGGTCGCCCCGCCGTGGTCTCCGCCGGGCCCGGATCTCCCGCTCGGCGCGGACGCCCTGGGCCGGGACGTGCTGGCCCGGGTGCTGACCGGAGGCCGCGAGTTGGCCCTGACCGCCGGTCTGAGTGCGCTCACCGCCACGACGGTGGGGGCGGCACTCGGGGTGTGGGCCGGGTGGAGCCGCAGCCGGGCGGCCCCGGTGCTCACCGCTGCCGCCGACCTGCTGCTGGTCCTCCCCCTCCTGCTGGTGGCACTCGTGGCCGCGGTGGCGCTCCCCGGCCCCTGGGCGGTCGTCGTCGGCACCGTGCTCGGCGGGTCGCCGCTCACCCTCCGCGTGGTCGCCGACGCCACTCGCAACGCCCGCTACACCGGTTACGTCGAGGCCGCGGTGGGGCGTGGCGAACCGACGGCCACGGTGCTGCTGCGCGAGGTGCTCCCCGCACACGCCGGGCTGCTGGGGGCCGACCTCGGTGTACGCACGGTGCTGGCAGTGCAGCTCGCGGCGGCACTCGCCGTCCTGGGGTACGGCCCGGCGCCGCCGGCTGCGGACTGGGCGGTCATGCTGCGGGAGAACCTCCCCGGGATGGCCCTGAACCCCGCCGCGGTGCTTGCGCCGGCAGCCGCACTGACCCTGCTGACCGTGGTCGTGGCCGTGGCTGCCCAGCGGCTGGGCCAAGGTCGGCGGTGACCACGACCAGTGGCCTGCAGGTGCGCGGGTTGACCGTCTGCACCACCGACGGGAGGCCGGTCGTGGACGGCTGGGACCTGGGCGCCTGCCGTGGCGGGGTGCTCGCCCTGCTCGGTCCGTCGGGTGCCGGCAAGACGATCGCCCTCCTGGCGGTCCTGGGGTTGCTCCCACCGGGTGTGCAGCAGCGCGCCGGGACCGTCGACTGGGACGGGCGGGCCCGCCCCGGGGGGAGTGCTGCGGCCGGCTGGCGGCGACAGCACGTCGGCTACGTCGGGCAGGACCCCCGCGGGTCGCTGCACCCGCTGTGGCCGGTGCAGCGCATCGTCGGCGAGCTCGGCGGTGCTGTGGTCGAGTCGTTGCAGGCGGTCGGACTGGACCCGGCCGCCGTGCGGAGCCGACGCCCGCACCAGCTCTCCGGGGGCCAGGCGCAGCGGGTCGCCCTCGCCCGGGCGCTGGCCCGCGCCCCCGCCCTGCTGGTGCTCGACGCACCGCCCAGCGCCCTGGCCCAGCCCACCCTCGAGCTGGTCGCCGCCGTCGTCCGCGATCGCCGGGACACCGGCCGGCAGTCCACCGTGCTCGTCACCCACGACGCACGGCTGGCCGAGCAGCTGGCCGACGTCGTCGTCCGGGTCGGGCCGCCGCCGCTGCCTCGGGCTGCTGCGACCGTGCACCGGGACCAGACACCGCGCAGTGCTGCGCAGACCCCTGCGCAGACACCGGCGCTGACCGTCCGCGGTCTGGAGCTGGGCCACCACGGCTCGGCCCCGCTGCTCACCGGAGGGCACCTGGAGCTGCATCCCGGGGAGTTCGTGGCCGTCCGCGGGGTGTCCGGCAGCGGCAAGACCACCGTGCTGCGGGCCCTCGCCGGACTGCAGCCCCCGGCCGCGGGCACCGCCTTGGCCGGGGAGAAGGTGCTGCCGTGGGCGGTGCGTGACCGGGCGGAGCCCGGGTGCATCGCCCTGGTCGCTCAGGACCCCGCGGCGTCACTGAACCCCGCGCGTCGAGCGGGGGCCGC
>JAJAZD010000274.1 GCA_026785945.1 Pseudonocardia sp.
CCCTACGGGGGCCCGCGGTCGACGTGGGGCGCGCGGCTCGCCCGGGCCGCGCACACCGCGGTCGAGGCGCGCGCCGGAGGCCGCCCGTGAGAACGGACACCCCCGGCACGCGACCCCGGCCGAACACCGCGCGTCAGCGGGAGAGCACCACCACCGACCGGGCCGGCACGGTGGCCGACGCGGCGTCGATCGCCGTGCGGGTGGCATCTGCGCTGAGCGGATGGGGGGCCCACCCGCCGCCCGGAAGCCCGACGGTGCGCTCCTGCGGGAACGGGTTGGTCACCACCAGCAGCCCGGTCCGGGCCGGATCGAGGTCCGGCCCGGCGGTGTCGTCGAGGTGGGCGACCACGATGCCGGCATCGGCGGCCGGGAACGACAGCTTCTGCTGCACCAGCGCCGGGTCGTCGAGGGTCAGCAGCGGCGACGACTGCCGGATGCGCAGCAGTTCGAGGGTGCCGTCGCGGGCGGCCCGCATGTCCGGCGGCGTGGGCACCAGGTCGGCGCGGGCGAGCAGCGGCTGCATGTAGGGCCACTTGCTCTCGTTGTCCGCGGCAGGCGGCAGACCGCGGCCGAACCCGTTGCTGCGCAGCGTCGGGTCGTAGAGGTTGAACCAGTCACCGGAGTCGTAGCTGTTGCGGTCCAGCGACTTGGACCGCAGGAACTCGGTGCCGGCGAGCAGGAACGGCTGCCCCTGGCCGAGCAGCACCGGCGCCAGCCCGATCTTCTGCATCCGCACCCGGTCGGCCATCGCGGTGGCCGGGGGGAGCTTCTGTGCCAGCGCGTCGAACAGCGTCTCGTTGTCGTGCGCGTCGGCGTAGGTGATCACCTCGTCCGGTGCGGCGGTGTAGCCGGCCGGCGAGCCGACGTAGTCGACCTCGGCACCGGTCACCTCCGGGCCCGCGGTGGAGCGGAACCGGAAGCCCGCCATGTTCCCGGCGATGCCGAGCTTCACGAGGTCCGTGTAGTTCGCCAGCCGTGCCTGCTGCTGGGCGGCGTCCCCGTTCGCCGGCGACCCGTTCGGGTCACCGGCCAGCCCGGACGCCAGGCCCTGCACGCCCGGGTCCTCGTCGAACGGACCGCCACCGCGGATGGCGTCGCGCGCGCGGTCGCTGAACGTCGCGATCCCGGTGCCCGCCATGTTGGCCTGGGTGGCCTGGACGAACCGGGCGTCGTCGGCGATCTCGCCGAAGTTCCAGCCCTCGCCGTAGATCCGGATGCTGGTGCCGTCCACGCCGTCACGGGCGACCGTCAGCGCGTCGAGCGCGGCCCGCACGGCGAGGATGTTGGCCTTGGGGTGGTGGCCCATCAGGTCGAACCGGAACCCGTCGACCTTGTAGGTGCGCGCCCAGCGCACCACGGAGTCGACGGTGAGCTTGCCCATCATCGTGTTCTCGGTGGCGGTGTTGGCGCAGCAGGTCGAGTTCGCGACCGTGCCGGCGGCGTCGAGTCGCTGGTAGTAGCCCGGGACGACCTTGTCCAGGACCGACGACGGCGCGTCGCCCGCCGCGGGGGTGTGGTTGTAGACGACGTCGACGACGACCTTGTTCCCGTTGGCGTGCAGCGCCTGCACCATCTCGCGGTACTCGCGGCTGCGCGCCCCGCCGGACTGGGCGGCGGGTGTGGCGTAGGAGCCCTCCGGCACGTCGTAGTGCAGGGGGTCGTAGCCCCAGTTGAAGGCGTCCGAGGCGGCGACCGCGCTCACGCAGTTCTGCTGGCGGTCGGAGTCCGGCGGCAGCGCCGCCAGGTCGCACGCCGGCTGCTGCTGGTCGGCACGGCGTTCGGGGATCGTGGCGATGTCGAACGTCGGCAGCAGGTGCACCGTGTCCAGCCCGGCACCGGCGAGTTCGCGCAGGTGCCGCATGCCTGCCGAGTTCTTCCGGGTGAAGGCCTTGTAGGTGCCCCGCTCGGCCGCCGGGACGGTGGGGTCGGATTGGGAGAAGTCGCGGACGTGCAGCTCGGTGACACCGTGCTCGGTGGGGTCTGCGCCGAGGCCGCCTGCGACCTCCGCGGTCCAGCGGCGGGGCATCGTCGCCGGGCGGGTCAGGTCGGCGAACTGCGAGTGCGTCGAGCCGACCGACAGCGCCACCGAGTACGGGTCGGTGACCACGACGGTGCGGGTGCGGTTCTCCGTGACCGAGAAGCCGGTGACCTCGAACTGGTAGTAGCGCTCGCGCCAGTTCCCGGTCGCCGACCACGAGCCGGTCGCGTCGTCGCGCTGCAGGTCGACGACCTGCTCCGGCACCGCGTCGGGCGCGGGCGGTGTGGCGCCGAACAGCCGCAGCGTCACCGTCGCGGCCGTCGGCGCCCACAGCCGCACGGTGGCGGCGCGGCCGGCGAACGTGGGCCCGTAGGCGAGTGCCGCCGCGGTGGGGTACCGGGCGTCGAGCGCGCCGGCGATCTGGACGCGGGTGGCGTCGAGCAGCCCGCCGTCGCCCGCGGTGTGCACGACGACCTGCTGGGACCGCAGCGCCGCATCGACACGGCCCGCGTCGGCGGCCGCGACAGCGAGCACGGGCTGCCCGGTCAGGTGCGGGAACCGCGCGGCCTGCTCACCGGCGAGCGGGCCGGCCGGCTCCAGCGCGATGCTCTCCCCGCCGGTCACCTGCCCGTCGCCGGCCGCGATCGCGCCGGCAGGGTCGTACCGCAGCGACCAGCTGTCGCCGGCCGCCTCGGGCACGTTCCACACCAGACGGTCCGCCCCCACCCAGACGGCCGCGGCCGGCGGGGCCGGCGGAGGCACCGGCTGCGCCGCCGCCACCCCCGGCAGCACAGAGAGGTTCAGTAGAACGCTGATCGACATGACCAGGATGTGTCGCGGCCGGATCACGGCACGCCCCCCGTCGTCGTGGAACGCCGCTGTGCGTATCACGGCAGCACGCAACCACAGGTTCGCGGACGGCGTCCACTTTCAGGTACGGAGCGATTACGCTGAGCGGATCGGCTCACGCTCCCCCGGGGGCTGTCCGATCTCGATCGCCGACGCCGACGTCGTGCGCGGCGACCGTCGGCGTCAGCTGACGCCGACGAGGTCCACCACGAACACCAGGGTCGACCCGGCGGGGATCGGCCCGTTCGCCTCCGCGCCGTAGCCCAGGTCCGGCGGAATGACCATGACCCGGCGGCCGCCGGGCGCCATGCCCTCGATGCCCTGCGCGAAGCCGGGGACGACGCCGCTGAGGGGGAACTCGATCGGGGTGTCGCCGTCGGTCCAGGAGCTGTCGAACGCCGTGCCGTCGGAGTAGAGGGTGCCGGTGTAGCGGACGTTCACCGTGTCGTCGAGTGTCGCCGCCGGGCCGGTACCGACCACGACGTCCTGGGCGACGAGCTCGGCCGACGGCTCTCCGATGCCGGGTCCGGCCTGGGTGGCGGCGGTCAGGTCGGTCGGGTTGCCGGTCAGCGCGGGCACGCCCGCGGCGGGAGCGCCGGGCGGTGCCGGGACGAGCGGGGCGGTCTCGATGGGCTGGGGCAGTGGCACCGGGGAGTCCTGCGCCGAGGCGGTGGCGCCGGAGGGGGGCGAACCGGGCGCGGCGTCGACGGGCGGCTCCGAGCCGCAACCGGCGAGCGTCGTGAGGGCGATGACGGTGGCCGCCACGAGTGTGCGCTTCATGCATCCCAGTCGACCACGGCGCCGTCGCCGGACCGTGAGAGGGTGGGGGCAGACTGACCGACCGTGACGGACAGCTTCCCCCGCCGGCAGGCGCGCACCCGGCGGTTCACCCTCGGCGCCCCGCGCGGTGTGACGGTCTCCCCCGACGGCGATCGCGTCGTGTTCCTGCGCAGCCGCGGTGGCACCGACCCGGTGACGTGCCTGTGGGCGCTCGACCTCGCCGGCGGCGAGGAACGCCTGGTCGCCGACCCGCACGTGCTGGAGCGCGACGGTGCCCACGACCTGCCCCCCGAGGAACGGGCCCGCCGTGAGCGCAGCCGCGAGCAGGCGGGCGGGGTGGTCGCCTACGCCACCGACCGGCCGGTCACGATGGCCGCGTTCGCCCTGTCGGGACAGCTCTACGTCACCGCGTTCGCGACCGGCCTCACCCGACCCGTGCCGACCGGGGGCGGTGTGATCGACCCGCGGCCGGACCCGCACGGGCGGCGCGTCGCGTTCGTCAGCGGCGGGGCGCTGCACGTCCACGACATGCGAACGGGCACCACGGCGACGCTCGCCGAGCCCGACGGCGACGGCGTCACCTACGGGCTCGCCGACTTCGTCGCGGCCGAGGAGATGGACCGGATGCGGGGTTACTGGTGGTCCCCCGAGGGCGACGCGCTGCTGGTGGCGCGCGTGGACGACACGCCGGTGCAGCGCTGGCACATCGCCGACCCGGCCAACCCCGACCGGGCGCCCGCGGTGGTCGCCTACCCCGCCGCCGGTACCCCGAACGCGCGGGTCAGCGCCGAGGTCATCACCCTCGACGGCGACCGCACACCGGTCACCTGGGACGAGGAGTACCTCGCCCAGGTCGTGTGGGACGCCCACGACCCGCTGATCGTCGTCCAGCCCCGCGACCAGACGGCCCTGCGCACGCTCCGCGTGGACCCCGCCACCGGGGTCACCACCCTCGTGCACGAGCAGACCGACCCGGTCTGGGTGGACATCGTGCCCGGCGTCCCGGGCCGCACGGCGTCCGGCGCGCTGGTCACGGTCGCCGACGCCGACGGCGCCCGCCGGCTCGTCCTCGACGGGGAGCCGGTGTCGCCGCCGTCGCTGCAGGTCCGCGACGTGCTCGACATCGACGGGGACACGGTCCTGTTCCGCGCGAGCAGTACGGCGACGTCGCTCGGCGGCGCGTCGATCGGGCTGTGGACGTGGGGCCAGGACGGGTTGACGTCGGTGACACCGGATCCGGGGGTCCACTCCGGCCGGCTCGCCGCCGGGACGTTGGTGATCACCCGGCAGGACCTCGACTCCGACGGGACGACGACGACCGTGCTCCACGACGGTGGCGAGCTCACCATCGCGTCCTTCGCCGACCTTCCCGGCCTGCTCCCCCGGGTGACGCTGCTCGGCGCGGGTGGGCGGGACCTGCCGACCGCCGTGTTGCTGCCCTCCTGGCACGAGCCCGGGACGCCGCTGCCGGTCCTGATGGACCCCTACGGCGGCCCGCACGCCCAGCGTGTCGTCGCGGCGCGGGGGGCACACCTGACCAGCCAGTGGTTCGCCGAGCAGGGCTTCGCCGTCGTCGTGGTCGACGGGCGGGGGACGCCGGGACGCGGGCCGGTGTTCGAGCGGGCGGTGCACGGCGATCTCGCCGCGCCCGTGCTGGAGGACCAGGTCGACGCGCTGCACGCCGTCGCGGACCGCTTTCCCGACCTGGACCTGACCCGCGTCGGCATCCGCGGCTGGTCCTTCGGCGGGTACCTGGCGGCGTTGGCCGTGCTGCGCCGCCCGGACGTCTTCCACGCCGCGGTCGCCGGGGCGCCGGTCACCGACTGGGCGCTCTACGACACCCACTACACCGAACGATACCTCGGTCGACCCGATCGACACCCCCAGGCGTACGCGCGGTGCTCGCTCGTCGAGGACGCGACGAAGCTGAGCCGGCCCCTGCTGCTCGTGCACGGCCTGGCCGACGACAACGTGGTGGCCGCCCACACCCTGCGGCTGAGCTCGGCGCTCCTCGCGGCGGGCCGGTCGCACAGCGTGTTGCCGCTGTCCGGGGTGACGCACATGACCCCGCAGGAGGTCGTCGCGGAGAACCTGCTGCTCCTGCAGGTGCAGTTCCTCCATGACGCGCTCGGGGTGGCCGCTCCACCCGCCTGATCCCGCTCGGGTTCCATCGGTGGTCGCGTCGCGACCCTCGCCTGCCAGAGCCGGTCCGGCCCGGATCTGGCACGCTGGAAGCCCATCGCGACCGGAGGAACGACCGTGGCTGCGCAGCGACCCGAGATCGACCCCATCGACGGACCGGCCCCGGCCGACCTCGTCATCACCGACATCGAGAACGGCGACGGCGCCGAGGCCGTGGCCGGGTCCACCGTGGAGGTGCACTACGTCGGTGTCGCGCACTCCACCGGCGAGGAGTTCGACGCGTCCTGGAACCGCGGCTCGACGCTGCGCTTCGCGCTCGGCACCGGCCGCGTCATCGCCGGCTGGGACCAGGGCGTCGCCGGCATGAAGGTGGGCGGACGCCGCAAGCTGGTGATCCCGCCACACCTGGGTTACGGCGACCGCGGTGCGGGCGGGGCGATCAAGCCCGGCGAGACGCTGATCTTCGTGGTCGACCTGGTCGGCGTCAGCTGAAGCTGCTGGTCGTGTCCGACACCTCCACCGACCGCCGCCGGCAACCCACCCACACGTGGATGACGGCGGAGATCCACGGCGGGCGTCTCGCCGAGGTCACCCTGCACCACCTGCCACCGGACGGGCCGCGCTGACACCGGGTCCCGGAGGTGGTAGGAGGGGGAGATGGCAGCGAGCGACGGCGAGTCCCGCGCGGGGGTGGCCCTGACCCACCTCGACCATCCCTTGTTCGACGGGTCGGACGCGACCAAGCGGGACCTGGTCGACTACCTGGACGCCGTGCACGACCAGATCCTGCCCGGTCTGCGGGACAGGCCGCTGTCGGTGATCCGCGTGCGGCCCGGGCAGGAGCCGTTCATGCAGAAGAACGTACCGAAGTACGCGCCGGACTGGTTGCGGACGACGGCGGTGTGGGCCGCCGCGTCCCGTCGCGAGGTGGCGTACGCACTGTGCGACGACCGGCGCTCGCTGCTGTGGTTCGCCAACCAGCGTGCCGTCGAGTACCACCCCACGCTGGGCCTCGCCGGGGTCGACCACCCGACGCACCTGGTGATCGACCTCGACCCGCCCGACACCGAGGCGTTTCCCCGCACCGTGCGCACGGCCCAGCTCGTGCGCCGGGCCCTGGCCGACGCGGGCCTGGCGGGCGCGGTCAAGACCAGCGGTGCGAAGGGTCTGCACGTGTTCGTCCCGCTGCACGGCCGGGTGACGGTCACCGACGCGGCCGCCGCGACCAGGGCGATCGCCGCGCGGACCGAGCGGATCGACCCCGACGTCGCGACCACCGCCTACATACGGGAGGACCGGGGCGGCAAGGTGTTCGTCGACTCGACACGCTCCGGCAGGGCGACCGTGGTGGCGGCCTACAGCCCGCGGGCCCGCCCAGGCCTGCCCGTGTCCTTCCCCGTGGCGTGGGACGAGCTCGAGAACGTCGTGCCGGGCGACTTCACCGTCCGCACCGCCCCCCGGCTGCTGGCGGCCACCGACCCGTGGCGCACGGGGATGCCCCCGCCTCAGTCGCTCCCGGCCGATCTGGTCGAGGAGGGCCACACCATCCCGGTCGCCCGTGTGCGGGCGATGCACGAGGGCAAGCGGCGCGCCCGGGCCCGCCGGCAGTGACCACGACGCCTCGCGCCCGTCGCTGAGCCGGAAACGAAGGCATTCGAACAACCGCGTGCTCGGCGTGGCCCGGCCCACCGCGCGCACGCCGCGACCACCCGCCCGCCTGTCCTTCGGCTGACAGTCCCGACGCCGGGACCAGGACGTGCGCTCAGGAGGTCGGGGGCTCGTCGTGTCCCGACTCCTCCGCCACGTCCGCCTCGTCCTTGGTGTGGTGCACGGCGCCGTCGGCGTGCTCCGGCGGCCCGTAGACGGTGTAGAGGACGAGCGGGTTGGGCCCGGTGTTGACGAAGTTGTGCCGCGTCCCCGACGGCACGACCACCAGGTCGCCCGGCGCCACGGCCTTCGCCTCACCGGCGATCCGCGCCTCCCCTGCACCGCTGACGAAGGTCAGGATCTGGTCGATGCCGTCATGGGTCTCCTCACCGATCTCCCCGCCCGGTGGGATCGTCATGATGACGAGCTGGGAGTGCGTGCCGGTCCACAGGACACGGCGGAAGTCGGCGCTCTGGTCGGCCACGGTCGCGATCGTGAAGTGCTGCATGGGGTGATGGTGCCCGGTTCGCGTGCCGCGTACTCGCCGCGAGCAGGACGAGGGCTCGAGGACCCGTGCGAGGATCCCGGCATGGTTACGGAGATCGCCGACATCCTCGTGCGGGGCGGGTCCGAGGACGAGTTCGCCGACGCCGTCCGTCAGGGCCTGACGATCGTCGCCGGGACACCGGGGTTCCTCGGCGCCCGCCTCACCCGCAGCGTGGAGACCCCGACCCGGTTCGTGCTGCTGATCGAGTGGGAGACGGTGGAGGCCC
>JAJAZD010000275.1 GCA_026785945.1 Pseudonocardia sp.
GCGGGTGGCCGCGTCGCGGATCGGGGTGCTGGCCCTGCCCGGTGCCGGTCCGGGGGCCGACGTGGTCGCGTCCTGCACCGCGGGCCTGGAGCGGGCCGGAGCCGGGACCTGCGCCCCGGACGACGGGGCCGACCTGGTCCTCGTTCTGTGCGGCGACCTGGCCGACCCCGCGCTCGCCGCCGTGGCCCGCGATCTCACCGGTGTCCCGTTGCTGCTCGTCAAGCCCGTCGGGGCTCGGATCGCGGTCGGCCCGTTCCTCGTGCCGCAGGACGGTCCGTGCTGGCACTGCCTCGCCGCGCAGATCGCGGTGAACCGCCCGCTCGACGCCCACCTGCGGTCCAGCGGGACCGCTCCGGTCCGGCCGCAGGTGAGGCTGGCGCCGGTGCCCGGCATCGGCGTGCAGATCGCGGTCGCCGAGGCCGTCAAGTGGGTGGCCGGGCACCGTCACGTCACGCAGGGCCAGGTGTGGACCCTCGACAGCGTCACCCTGGACACCGCCCGGCACGCGGTGCGCACCCTTCCGCAGTGCGCCGGCTGCGGTGACACCGCACTGGTGACCCGCCGCGGCCACCTCCCCGTCGTCCTCGACCCGGCTCCGGTGCGCTCCAGCGCGGGCGGGCACCGCACCTGCACCCCGCAGGAGGTGCTCGACCGGTACGGCCACCTCGTCAGCCCGCTGACCGGCATGGTCACCGACGTGTGGCCCGACACCCGTGGCCCGGAAGGCGTCCACTCGTTCCGCTCCGGCACCAACCCCGCGGCTGGTGCATCCGGCGGCGTGCACGCGCTGCGGTCCGCCGCGCGCGGGGAGAACGGCGGCAAGGGCGTCACCGCCCTCGACGCGCGGGTGAGCGCCCTGTGCGAGGCGATCGAGCGCTGGTCGGGCTGCTTCCACGGAGACGAACCGCGGGAGCGGGCCTGCCTCCGCGACCTCGGCGACCGGGTGCTGCACCCCGACGCGTGCCGGCTCCAGGACGCCCGCCAGGTCGCCTGTCGCGCCGACTGGAACGCCTCGCACGGCCCGTTCCAGCATGTCACCGAGGCGTTCGACGAGGACGCCGAGATCGACTGGACCCCGGTGTGGTCGCTGACCGCCGGACGACACCGGCTACTGCCGACCGGGATGCTTTACTTCGGCGGTCCCGGGCCCGCGAGCATCGCGGCTGACTCCAACGGCTGCGCCGCGGGCAGCTCGCTGACCGACGCCGTGCTGCAGGGGCTGCTGGAGATCGTGGAGCGCGACGCCGTCGCCCTGTGGTGGTACAACCGCACCCCGATGCCCGGGGTGGACCTGACCGCAGCCGACCAGTGGGTGCGGCAGATGCTCGCCGTCCACGCCGGAGCGGATCGCGAGCTGTGGGTCCTCGACCTCACCGCCGACCTGGGGATCCCGGTCTACGCCGCGCTTTCGCGCCGCACGGGCGGTGGGGGGGAGCAGATCCTGTTCGGCTTCGGCGCGCACCTAGACCCCGCGGTTGCCCTTCGCCGGGCCGTCACCGAGGTGAACCAGGGCCTGCCCGCCCTGGACGGCCTCGACGCGGCGGCCGTCCGCGCGACGGGCGACCCCGACCTGACGGCGTGGGTCGAGCGGGCCTCGCTCGCTGCGATGCCCTGGCTCGCCGCGGACCCGGCGGCCCCCGAGCGCAGCACCGGGCAGCACCGCTACGACCCGCCTGCGGACCTCGCGCTGGACGTCGACGACGTGCGAGCGCGCATCGAGGCGCTCGGTATGGAGGTCCTCGTCCTCGACCAGACCCGGCCCGACCTGGGCCTGCCCGTCGTACGGGTGGTGGTCCCGGGGATGCGGCACATGTGGGCGCGGTTCGCCCCGGGCCGGCTGTTCGATGTCCCGGTCCGGTTGGGCCGGCTCGCCGAGCCCACCACCTTCGAGGACCTGAACCCGATCCCGGTCTTCCTGTGAACGATTCCGACACCCACGGAACCGGGGGCGGCTGCCGCGTGCCGGCTGGGCGGCTGCTGTGGTCCCTCGTCGAGGACGCCGTGGTCGTGGACCGCGCGGAGGAGGACGGAGGACTCAGCGTCGTCAGGGTGGCGCACCGGGTCGACGTGGACCGGCCGTCGGCGACCGTCCGGGAAGCCCTGCGTCGTATGTGCCTCGGGCCGGTGGCCCTGGAGAACGTGGCGGGCCTGCGGGGGTCGTTCGCCAGCTGGCGCTCCGGAGGCGACGAGTGCGAGCCGTGGCGCGAGGTCAAGCGCATGCTCGACGCACTGGGTGGGATGGTCGTGCTCTCACTGACCCGCGACGCGGCCGTCGAACCGCTGGTCTCGATGTCCGTGGTGGACGCGGCCGGTGCCGTCGCACCGCTGGCGCTCGCGGAGCCGGAGCGCTACGGCCGGGTCGGCCTGCGCCCCGGCGTGAGCGTGCGCCGGATCGGGGCCTCGGACGTCCTGCAGGCGGAGGACTCGGCGTACCAGCTGGTCCTGCACGCCCCTCCGGCGATCCGGGTCGGGGAGGAGCTGTCCCGTGGTCCCCGGTCTGCGGTCGAGCTGGCCGGCCCGGACCTGGGCCTCCCGCTCGTGCTCGACGTCCTGTCGTTCCTCACCGCCGCGCGGACGGTCGAGCGAGCCGCTGACGTCCCTGCCGAGGTGCTGAGCAGGCTCTAAAACCGATCCAGCGCGACACGTCGAACGGAGGATCCGGCGAGCAGTCACCGGCACCGACGCCGCAGCGATAGACGCGGTGATCGGCGCCCGCCTGCTCGAACCGGCCGGCGCGACGTGACGCTTGGTGATCGTCGATCCACGGTCGGCGATACGCGAGCTACGATGCAAGCAACTCGTTCGGGTGGGGTGGAGGGACTGCGGTGGCCGTGGATCGACATGGGTACGCGGGCTCGTTACCCCTCAGGTCCGCAGCCCGGTTCGCGACGGCGATCACCGCCGTCGTCATGGCGGGGTTCCTGGCCCTGGGGCTCGTGTACATCGCGCTCGACGACCCGAACCCGGTGCGGCTCGGGTCTGCCGCGGTCGCGTTGCTAGTAGTGTTCCTCCTTCAGGTCGGGGTGATCTCCAACCCGGAGCGCGAACCGGGCAGCTGGTCGGGTGTCGCAGCGCTGGTCGGTCAGGCGGGCGTGGCCGCGCTGACGCCGTGGTTCGGCTACGGATTTCTCCTGATCATGGGGTTCGTCGCGGGCAGCTCCCTGCTGGTCCTGCCCCGCCGGGCGCGGTGGGTGGTGTTCGGGCTTGTCTGCGTCGTCGACGTGGCCGCGACGTCGGTGTTCATCCCGGTCGATGCCGCGGCGCTGCTGTACATCACCGTGTCGACGGCCGGGACGGGCCTGACGGTGTACGGCCTGACCCGACTCCGTCAGATCGCGGCCGAGCTCGACGACGCGCGGGCCGCTACCGGGGACCTCGCCACGGCGCAGGAACGGCTCCGGCTCTCCCAGCAACTCCACGGCACGATCGGCTACCAGCTCTCCTCGATCGCTTTGGACGTCCAGCTCGCCATCCGTCTGCTGGTCCGGGAGCCCGCCCGGGCGGTGCCGATGGCGATGGGAATCGTCGCTACCGCCCGGACCGCGCTGGCCGACGTGCGGGCGACCGCCCGCCGATACCGCGCGCCCGAGCTCGACGACGCGATCGCCGCGGCCCGTGTGACGTTGGACGCGGCGGGCGTGCAGGTCGACGTCCGTGCCGTCGGGCCGTCCGTGCCGGTCGAGGTCGGCGCGGTGCTCGGCACCATGCTCCGGGTCGCCGTCGACGACGTGGTCGGCGCCGAGCGGGTGCGGCGGTGCGAGCTGACGGTCTCCTGCGCAGACGGCCGGGCCGTGCTGGAGATCTCCGACGACCGACCGGACCCGCACGCCGCGCCGCTGCCCTGCGACCTCCGCGAGGCGGTGGAGGCGGTCAGCGCGACCGTCACCCGCTTCATCGATTCCGTCCCTCCGCCCGGGATCCGGTGGCACCACTTCCGCGGAGAGGTTCCGCTCCCGGCGGGATCGATGACAGACACCGGCGATCCCGATCGGATGCCCACGACGCGGCCGAGCCGGTTGCCGCGGCTGCCGTTCGCCCAGACGATGCTCACCGCGGTGCTGGTCGGATACGCGATCAACGGTGTGTTGTTCGTCCTGCTCAGCGAGCCGACCCCGAACCCGACCTCGGCCGCGCTCGGGACCGGCACGGTGGCCGCCGTGATGGTGCTGCAGCTCGCGGTGATCAGCAGGCGGGGGAGCCGGGCCGTCCACCGGCTGGCCGCCCTCGCCGCCCAGGCCGCGCTCTCGGTGGGCAGCATCGCGCTGCTCGCCGACCCCTACGTCGGGTTGCCCGGGTTCGTGGCCGGCAGCGCGCTCCTGGTACTGCCGAGAGGGGTGCGGTGGCCGGCCTTCGCCGCCGTCGCTCTCGCGGTGACCGCCGCACAGGCCGTTCTCGTCGGTGCTCCGGACGGCATCGCCTACGGCCTGTTCGCCACCGTCAACCACGGTCTGGTCGTGTACGGCCTGACCAGGCTGCGTGACCTCGTCGACGTGCTGGGCGCCGCACGGGCCGACGTCGCCGCTCTGGCGGTCACTCGCGAGCGGTTGCGGTTCGCCGGTGACCTGCATGATCTGCTCGGTTACGGGTTGTCGGCCATCGCGTTGAAGGGGGAGCTGGCGGCTCGTCTGGTCGTGGTCGATCCGGTGCGTGCGAGGGGCGAGTTGGATGACGTGCTGGGTGTGACGGGGCGGGCGTTGGCCGATATACGGTCGGTGGCAGGGGCGGGGGAGCAGGGGCTGGATCTGGTGGTGGAGCTGCGCTCGGTGCGTTCGGTGCTGGACGCGGCCGGGGTGGCGCTTCGGGTGTCGCCGGGGCGGTGGTCTGATCTGGCTGGGGCGCCGGCCGCTGTGGGAACGGTCCTGGCGACCGTGCTGCGTGAGGCCGTGACCAACGTGTTGCGACACAGCGATGCGCGGACCTGCTCGGTGACGGTGGTCGGCGGCCGGGTGTTGCGGTTGGAGGTCGTCAACGACGGGGTGCGTGCGGGTTCGGTTGGTGCTCGGTCGGATGGTTCCGGCCTGGTGAGTCTGGCTGCTCGGGCGGCGGATCTGGGTGGGTCGCTGACGGCGGAGCGGTTCGGGGAAGACGAGTTCCGGGTGGAGGTATCGGTGCCGGTCGATGCGTCCGTGGGCGCGGGCGGGCTGGTGTCCGCCCGCGCGAGGTGAGGAACTCACATCCGGCACGGGTGGAATCCCTTCCCTAGTCGTGGCGCAGGCACTGCCGGATCACCTCGCCGTCCGGTGGACTGGGAACCGTCCACCACCGGTGGGCGCACCCGCCCCAGAGAGGTCATCCCCATGGAGATCACGGTCCTCGGGCCCTTCGCGGCCGCGATGGGTGGACGGTCGGTCACCCCTACCGCCCCCAAGCCGCGCCAGGTCCTCGCGCTGCTCGCCCTGCAGAACCGCAAGGTCATGTCCGTACCCGCGTTGATCGAGGAGCTCTGGGGGGAGAAGTCGCCCCGGAGCGCCCTCACCACCCTGCAGACCTACGTGCTGCACCTGCGCCGCCTGATCGGCGCGGCCCTCGCCGAGGAGGGCTCCGGGTGTCCCAAGGACGTGCTCCGGACCCGGTTCGGCGGGTACCTCCTCGACGTCGACGACGACTCCGTCGACGCCCACCGCTTCGAGCGCATCGCGTCGGCGGGCGAGCAGGCCTTCGAGCTCGGGGACAACGAGGCCGCCGCGCGCCTGCTGCGCTCCGCTCTGGACCTCTGGAACGGGCGCGCGCTCGTCGACATCGCCGCGGGGATGCCGCTCGAGATCGAGGCGATCCGTCTGGAGGAGCGGCGCCTCGGGGTGCTGGAGACGCGCATCGACGCCGAACTGCGTCTCGGCCGGCACCAGTCGCTGGTGTCCGAGCTGTCCGGCCTGGTGGCCCGGCACGCCATGAACGAGAACCTCCGGGCGAAGTACATGATCGCGCTGTACCGGTCGGGCCGGCAGTGGCAGGCCATGGAGACCTACGCCGCGCTGCGCAGCACGCTCATCGCCGAGCTCGCCGTGGAGCCGTCGGGCCGGCTGCAGCACCTGCATCAGCTGATGCTCCGCTCGGACGCCGCGCTGGACCGTTCGGGCGTCCGCGAGCTCGAGGCGCACTTCGCCTGAGTCGACCGGCTCGAGCACGGCCCCACTCCGGCCCCAGACCGCACCGGCAGCATCGACACCAGGGCGCACGGGGCGCCCGCCGCGACACCGGGAGAACACCATGAGCCAGCTGACCCTCGACGACCTGCGCGCGATCATGATCGAGGCCGCGGGCGACGACGACGCCGTCGACCTGACCCTGGACATCCTCGACACCCCCTTCACCGAGCTGGGCTTCGACTCCCTCGCGATGCTGGAGACAGTCACGCTGGTCAAGCGCCGCACCGGTGTCGCGATCGCCGACGACGAGCTTGACTCGGTCGGCACGCCCCGCGCCCTGCTGACCAAGGTCAACACGTCGCTGGAGCAGGCGGCATGAGCGCGCGGGTCGCGTTCGTCACGGGGTTCACCGACGGCATCGGCCTGGCGGTCACCCGCCTGCTCGCCGAGCGCGGGCTGTCGGTGTTCGGCTGCGCCCGCACCGCCGACGACGTCGCCACGGTGGTTAAGCAGCTCACCGCGGAGGGCTTCGACGTCGACGGCACCACCGCCGACGTCACGTCGCTGCCGCAGGTGCGCTCCGCGGTCGAGTTGGCCGTCGCCCGCTTCGGCCCGATCGACGTGCTGGTCAACAACGCCGGTCGCAACGGCGGTGGCGTCACCGCGGAGATGGACGAGCAGCTCTGGCTCGACGTCGTCGACACGAACCTCAACAGCGTGTTCCGCGTGACCCGCGAGGTGCTCAGCACCGGGGGCATGCTCGCCGGCGGATCCGGGCGCATCGTCAACATCGCCTCCACCGGGGGCAAGCAGGGCGTCGCGCTCGCCGCGCCGTACTCCGCGGCCAAGCACGGCGTCGTCGGCTTCTCCAAGGCCGTCGGCCTGGAACTCGCGCGCACCGGGATCACCGTCAACGCGGTGTGCCCCGGGTTCGTGGAGACCGCGATGGCGCAGCGCGTGCGGCGGGGCCACGCCGACCACTACGGGAAGACCACCGACGAGATCAAGGCCGGGTTCGAGGCCCGCATCCCGATCGGCCGCTACGTCACCCCCGAGGAGGTCGCGGCGATGGTGGGGTACCTCGTGTCGGACGCCGCCGCCCCCGTCACCGCCCAGGCGATCAACGTCTGCGGCGGGCTCGGCAACTACTGAGGAGCCAGCGATGACGACCATCGAGAACCCGCCGGTGCAGGTCACGCACCAGGTGACGATCGCCGCCGATCCCGACCTCGTCTACGCGCTCGTCGCGGACGTCGCCGGGTGGCCGTGGACGTTCGCGCCGACCGTGCACGTCGAGGTGCTGGAGGCCGCCCCGTCGGCGTCCGGGGTGGAGCGGCTGAAGCTGTGGGCGCTGGCCAACGGGGCGGTCCGCAGCTGGACCTCCCGCCGTGAGCTCGACCCGGTCGGGCGGACGGTGCGCTTCGCGCAGGAGGTGCCGGCGACGCCGGTGCTGTCGATGTCGGGGGAGTGGCGGATCACCGCGATCGGGGCCGGCCGGACCCTGGTGGAGCTGCTGCACACCTGGACCGCGGCCGACGACGACGCCGACCGGCTGATCTCCCGCGCCGTCCAGACCAACAGCACCGCCGAGCTGGCCGCCCTGCGTACCGCGGCGGAGCAGGGGGCCGACCGGTCCGGGCTGCTGCTGGACTTCACCGACACCGTCGACATCCCCGGTGGCGGCCCCGCCGCCGTGTACGCGTTCCTGCGGGACGCCGCCCGGTGGCCGCAGCGGCTCCCGCACGTCGCCCGGCTCGACCTCGTCGAGGACGAGCCGGGGGTGCAGGTCATGGAGATGGACACCTGGGCCGGGGACGGGCCCGTGCACACCACCCGGTCCGTGCGGGTCTGCCTGGACGGCACGATCGTCTACAAGCAGACCGCCACCCCGGAGGTGATGGCGGCGCACGTCGGCCGCTGGAGGGTCGAGGCCGTCGCGGGCGGGGCCCGGGTCTCCTCCCGGCACATCGTGGTGCTCGACCCGCGGGGCGTCACCGCGGCCCTGGGTGCGGACGGCACGATCGGGCGCGCCCGTGAGCTGGTCCGCGCCAAGCTGGGTGCAAACAGCACCACCACGATGCGGCACGCCGCCGCGTTCGCGGCCGGGCGGAGCTGAGTGGGATGCCGTCCTCGGTGCTGGTCGTCGGGGCCGGTACGGCCGGGGTCCGGGCGGCGGCGACGCTGCGCGAGCGCGGCTTCGACGGCCGGATCGTGCTGGCCGGCGCCGAGGACGCCCCGCCGTACCAGCGCCCGCCGCTGTCCAAGCAGCAGCTGAGCGGGCCCACGGGCCCGGTGCCGTTGCGCGGGCCGGCGTTCTGGGCGAAGCGCGGGATCGAGCTCGTCACGGGCGACCCGGTCGTCGATCTGGACCTGCGGTCCGCCCGGGGGGCTCTGCGCTCCGGCCGTACCGTTGGGTGGGACCGGGTCGTGCTGGCGACCGGGGCCTCGGCCCGGCCGTTGCCGGTCCCCGGAGGGCAGCGGGCACTGGCCCTGCGCACCGCGGCGGACGCCGAGGAGCTCGGAGCCGCGCTGCGGGGTGGGGCCCCACGCCGGGTGGTCGTCGTTGGTGGCGGCTTCCTCGGCCTCGAGGTCGCCGCCGCGGCCCGCACCCTCGGCCACGACGTCGCCGTCGTGGAGGTCGCTCCGCAGCTGCTGGCGCGGGTGGTGTCGGTCCCGTGCGCCGACCACGTCGCCGCGCTGCACCGCGACCGGGGCGTGGTGCTGCACCTCGGCCGCGGTGTGACGTTCGTCACGCAAAATGGTCGGCCGCTGGTCCGGCTGGACGACGGGACCACCCTGTCGGCCGACGTCGTCGTCGCCGCGGTCGGGGCCTGGCCGGACGCGCGGCTCGCCACCGCGGCGGCTCTCGATACGGGTCCGCACGGGATCGTCGTCGACGCCCACCTGCGGACCTCCGACCCGCGGGTGTACGCGGTGGGAGACTGCGCCGCCCCGGTCGCCGCGCCCGACGGATCCCGGTCGGGCCGCGTCGAGACCGTGCAGAACGCCGATGACCAGGGCCGGTACGCCGCGCTGCACCTGCTGGGGGAGACCGTCGCCCGCTACTCCGAGGTGCCGTGGGGCTGGACGGCGCAGTTCGGGACCACCCTGCAGACAGTCGGCGGCCCCGCGGGCCACGACCGCACCGTCGTGCTCGGCGACCCGTCGGCCGACCGCTTCTCGGTGCTCTGCTTCACCGGCGACCGGCGGTGCGCGGGCGAGGCGGTCAACGCCCCAGGCGACCACGTGGCCGCGCGCCGGATGCTCGCGGCCGGCCGCCCGCCGACGCCGACGGAGGCCGCCCGGCCCGGCTTCACCCTCGCCCCGGCCGCCGCCTGCCACGACGCCCCTATCATCGACCGGGTGACTGGAGCAGCGACAGCAGTGGCGGAGTGATCCGCGTCGTTCTGGCGGAGGACATGAACATGGTCCGCGGCGCCCTCATGGCCCTGCTCGCGCTCGAGCCCGACATCGAGGTCGTCGCCGACATCTCCTCGGGCGAGGAGATCGTGCCCACTGTGGTCCGCCACCGGCCCGACGTCGCCGTGCTCGACATCGACCTGCCCGTCGTCGACGGGCTCACGGCCGCTGCCGCGCTGCACGAGGCGGCCCCCGGCACCCGCACCCTGATCCTCACCAACCTGGGCCGGCCCGGCACGCTGCGCAGGGCACTGGCCGCGAAGGTCGACGGGTACATCCTCAAGGACGCCCCGCCCCGCGAGCTCGCCGACGCCATCCGCGCCGTCGCGCGCGGCGAGCGGGTCGTCGACAGCAAGCTCGCGCTCGCCGCGTGGGACGAGGGGGACTGCCCGCTCACCGGTCGCGAGCTCGACGTGCTGCGGCTCGCCGCGGGCGGGGACGACGTCCCCGAGATCGCCGCGGCGCTGCACCTGTCCCAGGGCACCGTGCGCAACTATCTCACCTCCACCGCGTCGAAGCTCCAGGCGCGCAATCGCCTCGACACCGTGCGCATCGCCAACGAGGCCGGCTGGCTCTGACCCGCGGCCGGCCGGATCAGCCCTTCGGCCGCGCGGCGCACGGCGGCGCACCAGGTGCCGTCGCACGCCGACCCGTCGGACGTGTGTCGAGCTGGACCGCGACGATCGCGGCGACCAGCACCACGGCCCCGACGCCCTGCCCGGCGGTGAGCGTCTGCCCGAGGACCAGGAAACCGAGGGCGGTCGCGACGATCGGGCTGACGAAGCCCAGGAACGACATCGCGAGGGCCGGGACGCGGTCGGCACCCCGGAACCACACGCTGTAGCCCAGGAGCGACCCGACCACGATCAGGTAGCCGAAGCCGAGCAGCGCGTCCCCGTCGACGACGTCGGCGCCCGGGAGGCCCTCCAGGAGCACCAGGGCCGGCAGCAGGACCAGGCCACCCGCGGTGAGCTGCCAGCCGGTGAACAGCAGCACGCCGACGGGTCGACGCCACCGTTTGGTCAGCACGATACCGGTGGCCATGCAGACGGCGGCGCCGGTCGCGGCCGCGACCCCGACTGGGTCCAGCCCGGCGTCGGAACGCAGCACCAGCAGCCCGACCCCGACGGCCGCAGCGGCGCACGCGGCGACATGTACGGTACGGACCCGGTCACCGAGAAGCACCGCGGCCAGCACGATGACGACCACAGGCTGGACCGACCCGACCAGGGCGGCAACCCCGCCCGGCAGGTGGTAGGCCGCGACGAACAGCAGGAAGAAGAACGCACCGATGTTGAGCGTGCCGAGCGCCAGCGCCCGCCACCACCAGATCCCGACCGGCAGCGCGCGGCCGATCGCGAGCAGCACGAGGCCGGCCGGGAGGGCGCGCACGGTCGCGGCCAGCAGCGGCCGGTCGGGCGGGAGCAGTTCCGTCGTGACCAGGTAGGTGCTCCCCCAGACGGCCGGGGCCAGCGCGGTGATCCCGGCGTCGGCGAGCGCGCGCCTCACGGCGTCACCGCGCCCTGGTCGTCGGTGCCGAAGAACCGGTCCCCGAAGTCGCCCATGCCCGGGACCATGTAGGCGTTCCCGTTGAGCCGTTCCTCGATCGCCGAGGTGACGATGCGGACCTTCGGGAACCTCGTGTGCACGGCGTCGATGCCGTCGGCGACGCTGATCAGGGTCACGAACACGATGTCCTCCTCGGCGACCCCGGCCTCGCGGAGCAGGGTGATCGCGGCGACGGCGGTACCACCGGTGGCGAGCATGGGGTCGAGCAGCAGGACCGGTCGCCCGGCGAGGTCGGGAGGCAACCAGGCCCCGCCGACCCGGGGGAGCTTCGTCGCGGGGTCCCGCTGGATGAGGACCTTCCCGATCCGCACGCCGCGGCAGACCGCGCGCAGGCCGCCCTCCATGCTCTCGCCCGCCCGCACGATCGGGACGCCGACGACGTCGGGGGCGAAGCGCAGGCCGGGGTAGACCGCGCCAACCGGGGTGCGCACCTCCCGTGGTGCGAACGGGAGCAGGCCGAGTCCTTCCTCGACCAGCATCCGGATGATGCGCTCGGAGTAGAAGACGAAGTCCGCGCGGCTCGCGGTGCGGTCCCGGATGACGGTGTGCAGGGCCCGCAGCTGGTCGGTCTGGGGCAGCAGGACCACCGTGCCCCGGGTCCCGGGCGGTGCCGGGGCCACTTCGGTACCGGTCATGACACGACCTCCCAGATCCGGGTCACGTCTCGGGTGACCTCGTCGAAGGAATCCGCGACCCGGGTGGGTCCGGCGTCGAGCAGCGTGGGCCGGTCGCCCACGCCGTAGGTCACGGCGATCGAGGCGATCCCCGCCGACCGGGCCATGTCGATGTCGTGCACGGTGTCGCCGACCATCACCGCGTCCGCGGCGACCACGCCCATTCTCCGCAGCACCAGCACACCCATCTCGGGGTGCGGCTTGGGCCGGGACACCTCGTCCGCGCCGACGACGGCGTCGAACAGGCCGAGCAGCCCCGCGGCGTCGAGCAGGGCCCGCGCGCTCGCCGTGAACTTGCTGGTCGCGACGGCGAGCCCGAAGCCGGCCCCGCGCAGCTCGCGCAGACCGTCCTCGACGTGCGGGAACACCAGCCCGCGGGCGCGGGGCAGGACGTCGTCGCGGAACCGCAGCAGGTAGCGCCGCGTCGCCTCGGCGACCTCGTCGTCGTCGAGGGGCCCGGCCAGCGCGCGGAACGCCTCCGCCAGTGGACGACCGACCGTCCCCCGGACGGCGGCCGGCGCGGGCCGCGGGTGGCCGAGGTCGGCCAGCACGGTCCCGATCGTCGAGACGATCGCCGACGGGGTGTCGAGCAGGGTCCCGTCCAGGTCCAACAGCACGGCGCGGTTCACCGGTCCCCCTCCGTCCGTGCGCGTGCGTGGGCGACGGCGAGGACGCCGGCGTCCTCCGCGGTGCTCGCGAGCACCGCCGCGTTGGCCCGAGCCGAACGTCCGCCGGTCGCCCGGTCGACGGCCCGCATGACGAACGTGGTGACCGCCGGGCCGTGCACCCCGTCGCGGTCGGCGGCGGCGCCGGCGTCCCGGATCGCGTCTTCGACCAGATCGGGATCGACCGCGTCCGCCTCCCGTGGGGGCGTGGTGATCAGGAACGCGCCCGGATGACCGAGGGCGAAGTGCAGGTCGACGGCCCGGGCGAGCACCGCGGGATCGTCGATGCGCTGCGGGCTCCGGTGGCCGCTCGACGTGCAGTAGAAGGCGGGGAAGTCGGCCGACCGGTATGCCACCACGGGAACGCAGTGGGTCTCCAGGAACTCCAGCGTCCGCCCGAGGTCCAGGATCTTCTTCGCCCCGGCGCACACCACGGCGACCCGGGACCGGGTGAACTGCACGAGGTCCGCGGAGACGTCCATCGACCGCTCGCCGCCGCGGTGCACTCCGCCGATCCCGGCCGAGGTGAAGAACGTGATGCCGGCCAGCTCCGCGATCACGACCGAGGACGCGACGGTCGTCGCCCCCGGCCCCCCGCCGGCGAGCACCGCCGCCATGTCCCGGCTGCTCACCTTCGGGATCCCCGGCGTCGTCGCGAACCGTTCCACCTCGTCGTCGCCCAACCCGACGAGCAGCCGCCCGGCGTCGATCGCGACGGTGGCGGGCACCGCCCCGCCCGACCGCACCGCGGCCTCGACCTTGCGAGCCGCGTCGACGTTGTCCGGGAACGCGAGCCCGTGGGTGATGACGTTCGACTCCAACGCGACGACCGGGGTTCCGGCGTGCAGCGCCGTCGCGACCTCCTCCGAGACCGCCAGTGGTGGGTGCTCACGCCGCATCTTGCACCGCCTCGGACCCCTCGTGGACGGGGGTGATCAGCAGGTGCGGGTGTCCGAGGATCTCCGGTCGGCGGACCTCGTCGTCCCAGCGGTGGGGCTCGATCGGCTGGAGCGCGATCGACACGACCTCCGCCGGGCAGCCGAACGCCCGGGTGACCGCCGTGGTGACGGCGTCCCGGAGCTCGGTCCGGGACGGCTCGGCGAGGACCGCCGGGAAGTGCTTGATGGTGATGTGCGGCATGAAGGGCTCCTTCTGCGTCGTGGCGTCGTGGATCGCCGAGGCGAGCAGCCGCACGGCGGGATCGCGGAGCAGGCCGTAGTGGTCGGCGTCGAGATCGACGAGGCGGGCCGGCGGCGTCGCCCACCCGTCGCCGTTCTCGATGAACGAGCGGTCGTCACCGGTGGCCCGGAACACCGTCACCCGGGCGCGGACGCGCCTGCGGGGCATCGGCCGGAAGCGGAACCCGTAGGTGCAGGTGACGACGTCGACGACGCGCTCGACCAGCTCACGGGGCAGGTCGGGGAAGTGCTCGACGACGAAGTCGACGAACGAGACGTCGTCGACGACGGCGTCGAGGCAGGCCGGGATGCGGCGGTCGGTGACACTCCCGGCGAACACCGAGAACATGATCGCGATGAAGGTGGCCGATCCGTAGCCGGCGACGTCGTCCTGCCCGAACCGTTCCTCGACCAGCGGTGATCCCGGCGCGATCAGCACCAGGTCGTCGACCTCCTCGCCCGCCTCCTCGAGCAGTCGTGCGGTCTCGAAGGCCACCCGGGCGCCGAACGAGTACCCCCACAGCGTGTACGGCCCGTGGGGTTGCCTTGTGCGCAGGGCCGCCACGTCGGCCGCGGCCATCTCCTCGACCGTGGCGTAAGGCACCTCACCCGCGTTGATGCCGTGCGCCTGCACCCCGAGGAACGAGCGCCCGGTCGCCGCCGCGGCGCCGAGGTGACGCAGGTTCATCGGATAGCCACCCAGACCCGGCCAGCAGTACACCGGCCGCCCGGGTCCGTCCCCGGCGAGGGGGACGAGCCGCCCACCGGTCGCCGGCCCCCGCGCGTCGACCCGGGTGGCGAGCTGCTCGACGGTGGGCGACTGGAACAGCGCCTGTACCGGCAGGGCACAGCCGAGCTCGCGGTTGATCCGGTTGATCAGGGCGACGGCGACGAGCGAGTTGCCTCCCGTGGCGAAGAAGTCGTCGTCGACCGAGACCTCGTCCACCCGCATCAGGGTCGACCAGAAGCCGGCGATCGTCGTCTCGGTCGGTGTTCTCGGCGCCACCAGGGGCCGATCCGGCGCCACCGCCATGAGCTGCTCCAATGCGGCCACGGCGCGCAGGTCGACCTTCCCGTTCGGGCTCAGCGGCAGGGCGTCGAGCACCACGACCTTGCTCGGGACCATGTAGTCGGGCAGGTGCGCGGCGAGATCGTCCCGGACGAGCTCGGCCGGACCGCGCATGTGCACGGCGTCCTCCTTCATCCCCTCGCTGTGCCACTGCTCGGCCGACACCCGCCCGCCGACGACGAAGTAGGACGGGCCGGGCGCCTCACCCCCGCGGGTCAGGAGGTCGGTGATCCGGCGGGCCGCAGGCAGGTCGTTCCCGCTCTCGGAGCTGTAGCCCGAGGACATGAAACCGACCCGGTGGCCGTTCATCGACAGGCGCTGCACGGTCCGGCCGAGCCCCACGTACCGCAACCACGGCTCCACGGCCCGGCCGACAACGGCGATCCCGACCGCGGCGCGTTCGTAGACGGCCTGGTTGATCGCGATGACGTGCTTGCGCAGCACCAGGTCGTCGGCGAAGCGGACGAGCCGGCCGTCGCGGTAGCGGTACTGACCCGCGGGCAGGTCGCGGACCGTGCCGGGTCGGGCCTGCAGGTACACGTCGGTCGTCTCGTCGTCCGTGCCCGGATGCGGGACCAGGTCGAAGCTGCCGAGGAAGTGGTCGTCCCGCGCCGGGCGGCGCGCCGCCCCCGCGCCCCGGGGCCCCCCCCCC
>JAJAZD010000276.1 GCA_026785945.1 Pseudonocardia sp.
GCCGCTACCGTTGCGGCGGCCGAAGTGGCAGCAGCGGGGGGGGCCCCGGGGGGCGGGCCCCAAAAAACCCCCCCGGCCGGCCCCGGGCCCCCCCCCCCCCCCCGGGGGGGGGGGGGGGTGGGGCCCCCCCCCGGGCCGGGGGGGGCGCCCGCCGTGGGGTCGCACCCCCGGGGGGCCCGGCCCGGGCCGACCGGCCGAGTCCCGGGCGACCGGCCCCGCGCCCTCGTCGAAGTGGTAGACGGCGCCGGTGTCAGCGTCGAGCTCGAAGCGGGCCTGCGGAGGCGCGAACGGCCCGGGGTAGCGAACCACCGTCGACAGCCGCAGCTCGTCCATGAGCCCGCGGTAGCTGGGGTACTCCGGCCCGACGTCGTGCTTCTCCGCCCCGAGCACCAGGAACGGGTCGGACTGCGTGCAGGGCTGCGTCCCGTCACCGCACGCGGCCTCCGGGACGGCGGCGGCGGGATAGCTGACGTCCCCCGCCGGCCCGCTCTCGACGGCACCGTCGGGCACTCCGTCCACGAAGATCGTGACCGCGCCGTCGGCCCCGACGCGGGTGACCGCCACGTGGTGCCACCGGTCGTCGTCGATCCGGGTGGCCCCGCACACGGTGCGGTCCGAGCCCGCCCCGTCGGACACGCCGAACACGACCGCGCCGCCGGCGAGCGACAGCCCGTACTTGCGGCCCTGGTTGTACCGGTCCCGGTCGACGACGACGTGACCGCTGATCCAGGCCACGTTGTCCCCGCACTCGACGCGCGGCGCGGGGTTGTCACCGGGCCGCGCCCGCAGCCACAGCTCGATCGTCATGTCACCGCCGCCCACGTCGACACCGAGGGAGCGGTCCTCGCCGTCGTGCAGGGCGATCTTGACCCGGTCGACGTCGTCGCGACCGGTACCGCCGAACCTCAGGGCGTGGTTGCCCGTGGCGGCGGCCGCCGCGGTGCCGACCTCGACGCCGCGCGTGGCCGGGACCGAGGCGGCGCCGCCGGTGTCGGTGCCCGACGCCGTGATCACGTAGGTGCCCGCGGTCAGGTACCGGTGCGGCGGTGGCCGCAGTCCGGTCACCGTCGTGCCGTCACCCAGGTCCCAGGCGATCTCCACAGCCGCCGCATCGGGATGGGTCGCACTCGCCAGGAGCGCCAGCGGCTCCCCGACCGGCACCGACGCGCCCGCCGCGGGCTGCTCGATCTGCACCACCGGGACCGTCGGTGTCGGCGCTCCGCACCCCGACACGACTACGACCACGACCACGACGCCTGCCCACCACGCTCTTCCCCACACGGGCGAGGACGGTAGCAACCAGCCCGCCGTCTGTCTGCCCGCCGCTCGGCAGAGGCGTCCCGACCTCCACCGGCGTAACGCGGGCCCGCCCCGGGGCGAGCCCTCACAGGCCCTCACCGCGTCCGTGCGGCTCGGCCGGGTCGCCGGGGCTCGACCCGGCCGAGCCGAAGGAGAACATGACCGCTCCCACCCGTCGAGGCCGCGTCGTCCGCCCGGGTGCCGCGATCGCCGCGACGGCCGCGCTGCTCCTGGTGCTCCTGCTGGCCTACGTGATGGTGCTGCTCCCCTACCTGGGCGACCAGGCGCTGTACGCGCTCATCGGGCGGGACGTGCTCGACGGACGCCGGCTCTACACCGAGATCTGGGACATCAAGCAGCCGGGCATCTTCCTCTGGTACGGGCTCGCCGACCTGCTGTTCGGGCCGAGCCAGATCGCCTCGCGGGTGCTCGACGTGGCGGCCGTCCTCGCGCTCGGACCTGTGCTGCACCTGATGCTGCGAAACCGGCTGACGACGCCCTGGGTCCGGCGGTGGACCGCCGCGATCGCCGTGGTCGCCGTTCTGCTGGCACCCGGTTCGTGGGACCTCGGCCAGGTGGAGATGGTGACACTGGCTCCGGCGGCCGCGGCCCTCGCACTGCTCGCGGGGTCGGAGTACCCGGGGCGGGCCCGGCTGGTGGGGGCCGGGTTGTGCCTCGGTCTCGTCGCGGTCTTCAAGCTGGTGCTGGCCGCGGCGGTCGTCGTGCCGGTCGTGGTCTACCTGGCGCTGGCTCCCCCGCCGTGCAGACGGTTGCGGCCGGTGCTGGTCGTGGCCGCGGCCTCGGCTGTCCCGGTCGTCGCGGTCGCGGTGTGGCTCGGGTCGACCGACAGCCTCGGGGCCGCGCTGGTCACCTGGTTCGTCGACCCGGTCGAGACCGCCGCGACACCGGGCGTCCGAAACCTGGAACGGCTGCTCGTCGGCGCGGGCGTCTTCGCGATCGTGATGGCCCCCGTCGTGGTGCTGGGTGTGTGGCAGGCGGTGCTGACCTGGCGCACGCGGGAACGGCTGGACACGGCGCTCGTGGCCTGGACGGTGTCGGGCACCGCGGCGGTGGTCGTCCAGTTCGGCTGGGCGTACCAGTGGTTCCTGCTCGCCGCCCCCTTGCTGGCCCTGGCGGTCCGCAGGCTCGACGGGCTCGCGCCCGGCCTGCCCGGGCGGGGCGGTCGCCGCCTGGCCGCACTCGCGCTGGTGTGCCTGCCGCTGGTGGCGCACGGCGCCCGCACTCTGGTCTGGACCGCGATCGACGGCGGCGGCCTGACCGCCGGGAGCAGGTCCCGCATCGACGCCCGGCAGGGTCACCACCACCTCGTCGCGGCCGAGCTGGCCGCGGTGCCGGTGGCCACCACCGACTCCCTCTACGTCGTGGGCGATCCGCTGTTCAACCTTCTTGCCGGGCTGCCGTTGCCCCTGCGGACCAACGGCTGGAACTTCTGGCTGTTCACCCCGCGCCACTGGGACCAGGTCGCCGCGCAGGCCCGCCGGGCGCGGCCGACGCTGATCCTGGTCGAGGAACGGGCGGAGCCGCTGGTGCGCGAGCACGCCCCGGCCCTGTCCGCTCTGCTCGTCGAGCGCTACACGGTGGTGCGCGACGAGGAGTTCGGGACGTGGTACCGGCTTCGCTGACGTCGGCGTCCGGCGATCAAGGGGTGCCCGGGACCCGGGCCTGCACCGCGGCGACGGTGGGCCGCAGTGCCAGCCATGCGGCGATCGGGAGGGTGAGGGTCGTGCCTATGTCCAGCCACCCGTCCACGGCCGTGGACGGATCGGACGCGACCGTCCAGACGGCCCACGCCACACACCATGCCGCCGCGAGTCCTCCGGTGCCCGCCAGGACCCATCGCAGGACCACGGCCCGCACCGGCTCACCGCTCGCCCGCCTCCACAGCAGCGCCGTGCCCGCCCCGCCGACGCCGAGTGCGCCGACGGTCTCGACCCCGACGGCCAGCGGCACCGGGTACGCCGACAGCAACCGGGTGGTGAGGAACCACGCGCCGACCCACGCGACCGCCCACACGGCGGCGAGCGCCGCCACGGCGCGCACCGGCCCAGGGCGCACCGACACACGGCGTGACCCGGCGGCGAGACCGACAACGAACCCCGCTGTCCCGCACACGAGAGCCGACAGGGGCCCGACGGCGGCGGGCACCACGCCCGCCAGTGCGGGCTGCGCCGCGAGGCCGAGCAGCCCGCCGAGACCCGCGGCGACCGAGCGGAGCGTCGAGATGCCGGCGACGAGCGCGGTCGCCACCGCCAGACCCGTGGCCACGCCCCCGACGTTCACCCCGAGCGTCCACCCCGCCGAGTTGGCGACGCCCCACCCGACGGCGGCGACCGTGCACCGCTGCGCCACCGCGTCCGACGGACGGCCCCGTTGCGCGACCAGGCCGGCCACGACGCCCACCAGGACCGCCGCGGCGACGGCGAGCAGCCACGTCGCGGCCTCGCCGACGCCGGTACGGGCCGGGCCGCCCAGCGCCCGGAAGACACTCCCCCCGATCAGGCCCGCGGCCGTCCACACGAGGACGGCCCGGGCGAGGGCGAGCCGCTGCGATGCGGCGCGTCCGGCGACCCGCCCACCGGTCACCACCGGCCACCGCCGTCGACCTGCGCCCGAGCCGAGGACGGCGGACGGCGCCGACGTCGGGCCGGAGGCGGGGCGGGTGGGACGGTCGCGAGGTCTTCGAGGCGGGGGGCCTGTCGCGGCGCCCACATCGTGACCAGGAGGACGACCGGGATCACGAACACCGGGATGTTGCTACCGGGCTGGATGGTCCACAACGAGACCAGGAACGTGAAGGCGAAGGTGGCCGACAGCGCGTCGGCGTAGCAGAAGAGCAGGAACGCGGCCAGCATCAGCCCCGCCACGAGCCCGTAGTCGTAGAAGATCTTGGCAGGCAAGGGGACGAGACCGCGCGCGACACTGACGTCGACCACGCGCTGCGAGGCGCCGGCGCCGGCGCCCCCCCCCGCGGGGGGGCCGGCCGGCCCCCCCCCCCGGGCCCCCCCCGGGGATGGGGGGGGCCCCCCCCCC
>JAJAZD010000277.1 GCA_026785945.1 Pseudonocardia sp.
CGGGACCGGACACCCCGGCCATCCAGTCCCTGCGACGACAGGCGCACCGCGGCAGCGCATCCTTGTCCGATGACCGGCGTCGTGACAGCGAGGCCGCGACACGCCCTCATACGATCTTCACGGAATCAACCATCTAGGGCCCGTCGGCGGGCCCGCGGAGGTCAGGGCTTGCGTCCGACGGTACCGACGATGCACTGCTGAACCGGGTACATCGGCCTGACACGTGGTCCGTCCGGCCACCAGTCGGCGCACAGGACCAGCCCGGGTTCGATGAGCTCCAGGCCGGACAGCATGCTCTCGATCTGGGCCCGGGTGCGGAACCTGCCGCTTCCCATCGGACTGTGGATGAAGACTTCCTCCATCTTGCGCGCGAGCGAGCTGTACTCGGCGGTCTCCGGATCGAAGAAGTGGCTCAAGGCGACGTACGAGCCGGACGGCAGCGCGTCGATGTACTCCTTCATGATCTCGGCGTATCGGGATCCGGAGTAGTGGTGCATCGTGCCGCACTGATAGAGCGCAATGGGCTCGGAGAAGTCGAGGTGCTTGCGCACGACCTCGTTCTGGAGAACCTGGCTCGGCTCGAAGATGTCGGCGCCGATCAGATGTGTCTGATCATTCTCCTCCAGCAGGGCCCGGCCGTGAGCCAGCACGACCGGATCGTTGTCGACGTACACCACGTGGGCATCCGGCTGAATGCGCTGCGCCACCTGGTGGGTGTTCTCCGAGGTGGGCAGCCCCGACCCGCAGTCGAGGTACTGGGTGATGCCGGTCTGACCGGCGATGAAGCGCGTGGCACGGATCAAGAACTCGCGGTTGTCCCAACCGAGCTGGGTGGCCTCGGGCGCCACCTGCTGGATCTTGCGGAGGACCTCGCGGTCGATCTCGTAGTTGTCCTTGCCGTTGAGAAAAGCGTCGTACACCCTCGCCACGCTTGCCTTCGTGACATCGATATACGCGGGTAAGACGTCCTCTGCACTGGGCATTCTCGCCTCGCTACACGTTACGGTAATGGGCTCGGTCAGCCTGATGATCGTAGGCCGGCGGCGGCTCCGACCTAGCCCGGGGAGCAACCTTTCACCGAAGTCTACCGACGTGTATGGTGCGGCAGCAAGCAGGGAGAGAGCTGTTCTGTCGTGTGGGCGGCCGCAACTGCGGATCGGTCGGATGGCCCACGGGGAGCAGTTGACGATGGTCGAGAGCGGACGCCCGGCGGCAGTCCCGGCGAGCGAATGGCCGGTGCGAGGAGCCACGGCCCGTCGCATGGTGCTCGGCACCCAGCTGCGACGTCTTCGGGAGGCGGCGGGCATCTCCCGGTCCGACGCGGGATACGCCGTTCGCGCGTCGGACTCGAAGCTCTCCCGACTCGAACTCGGCCGGGTCGCGTTCAAGGAGCGCGATGTCTCCGACCTCCTCGCCATGTATGGCGTCAGCGACTCGGCCGAGCGCGAGGCGTTCCTCGAGATGGTCAGGCACGCCAACCAGCCCGGCTGGTGGCGCCGGTACAACGACGTCATGCCTGGCTGGTTCCAGGACTTCGTGGGCCTGGAGGAGTCCGCCTCGCTCATTCAGGCCTACGAGATCCAGTTCGTCCCGGGCCTCCTGCAGACCGAGGCATATGCGATGTCCATCGCGACCCGGGGACGGCCCGAGTACGCTCCGGAGGACGCCGAGCGGCGGATCGCGTTGCGACTCCAGCGCCAGAAGGTCCTGACCGGCATCCGTCCGCTGACGGTGTGGGTTGTCATGGACGAGTCGGTTCTCCATCGGCCGATAGGTGGGCGGCGGGTGCTTCGAGAGCAGCTGGAACATCTCCTCGACGTCTCGAAGCAATCCAACATCACCGTCCAGATCGTGCCGTACCAGCTGAGCGGATACGCCGCCGAGGGTTCGTTCACGATCCTGCGGTTCGCGGAGCCGGAACTGCCCGATGTGACCTATGTCGAGCATCTCGGCGGAGCCGTGTACCTCGATGGGCTGGCGGAGATCGAGATCTACAGCCGGGCGCTCGATTGCCTCATCGTGGACGCGCATACGCCCGAGCAGTCCCGTCAGAAGTTGGCCAAGGCACTGACCGAGATCTGAGGCCGCGGGAGGCCCGGCCGCCACCTGCCGTTGGTCACGACGGCCGGATGCTCCGCGGGGCTGTCAGGTACTCGGGCAGGACTACGAACCGTCCCGCATGTCGGTCGTGAGCATGAACTCGCGCCGCTCCACGCCGCCCAGAAACGCCGACCACTCGGCCGAGGTGAAGACCAGCGCCGGCCCGACCGGGTGCCGGGAATTGCGTACCGCGACCTCACCGGTACCCAACATCGCCACCTCTACGCAGTTGCCCAACTGGCCGCTGACGCTGCTCTTCCTCCAGTCGGCGTTCGCGATCAGTGATGCCGAAATGCCATTACGTTCCTCGCTCGCCATGTATTTCCTCCCAGGTCGCAGCACACTTCGTCCTGGGAACATAGCAGCTTGCAGATGCACGTGCATCTGCAGTCTTCGGATTTCGTTCTCACTTTCCGTCAACGATCAGTGACGGTGAGTGACTTCGGCGCGTCCACTGATGCCCCGGGCCAGCTCGGAGCGTCGCTCGGAACGCACGTGCAGATGAACGTACGTTCGAGCTGTGCACGGGGGGCTTGCATTTGCAGGCCGTGACGAGCAGACTGCGGAGAGTGCCAAACCCGACGTGATGCCGCGCCGGACACCATGATCGGTCCGCTGCGCTGCCGCAGCCGGATCGACGGCACCGGCAATGGTATGCATCAGTGCGGCAGTTCGGTCTGTTGCCGCGACAACCCAATGGGGGACCCGCACCACATGGCGACTGAGACAACGAACCAGATCCAGAGCATTGCCGAAGTACTGGCTGCGTCGTTCTCCGCCATTGCCGTCAGCCGGATCCTCGGCGAGCATGTCCCGGACTCCACCGGCCATTGTCGCGGCTGCTGGTACCCGACGACCGCATCCCCCGTGTGGCCGTGCCGTCTCTGGGAGATCGGCCACGAGGCGGAGCGGATCAAGCAAGCGTCCCCGCGGCCGTAGTCCGTCGAGGACCCGCGGATGGGCGCGCCGAACCGGTCGCAAAGACTGTCGCGCCCGCGAGTCGCGCGTGCCCGCACCGATCATGTTGGTGCGGGTGCCGGCGGGAGGAACAGGTGGCCGCGGACGCCGCCGCGGACCGTGCGCACCGCAACCGTGACCCAGGCCGCGATGAGCCCGACGTAGAACGCGACGGCCAGCCAGGCGAGCACGTCCAGTCCGGTGCGCAGGGCCAGTGCGCTGGTCCCGGTGACCACGGTCCCCACCGGGAAGGTGAACGACCACCAGGTCAGCGCGAACGGCAGGTGGTCCCACGCGGTGCGGACCGTCACCGCCACGGCCAGTGCGATCCACAGCAGCGTGAACCCGAACACCGGCACCCCGTACACCAGGCCCAGCGCCTCGAACGCCGTCGCATAGGGCGCGGGCAGGGCCATGTGCGCGACCCCCCCGAGCAGGTTCACCGCGGTGATCGACTGCCCGAGCCAGCCCAGCACGATCCACAGAGTCGGCACGTTCGCGGCAGGCCCGATCTTGTGCATGGCCAGCCGGTACCAGATCAGCGTCGTGACGATCACCGAGGCCAGCAGGCTCAGACCGAACATCGCGTAGCAGGCGACCACGAGTGCGAGCCGCGCCTGCCCGGCGGCGACGTAGGGCACGAGCAGGGCACCGGTTGCGGCGGAGACCATGGGCGGCACGACCGGCATCAGCCAACCGCCGAACGTCGAGTCGGGCGCGAGCTCGTGGCGGGTGAACATCAGGTACGGGATGGCCGCGGCGCTCGCCAACCCGGCCACGGTGCCCAGCGTCCAGAGCACCGCGGCAGTGTTCACGGCGGCGACCTCACCCAGCAGATCCTGTCCCAGCAGCAACGTGCCTGCTCCGACCGTCAGCAGGGCCATCGGCGGCGCGCCGTAGAACTGCGCCATGACGGGGTTACTCGCGTGGCTACGGGCGACGGCGCGGTGGCGCGTCCAGTGCGCGGCCCAGGCGGCGGTGAGGGCGACCAGCATCACCGAGGCGGCCAGCCACACCACGGTCGCGCCGACACGCAGCCCCGGCACCTGCACGGGCAGCGTCACAGCCGCGTTCGCGACGATTCCGGTACCCATGATCGACGCGTACCAGTTGGGGCCCAGATGGGCCAGGACGTCCCGGGGACGGTCCAGGTCCCTGAACAACCCGATCCGATGGAGGGAGTGCCGCTGAGCTACGGCAGCGTTGTCGGTCGTGGTGCGGTCGTCCGGCGTCGTGCTGTCGTCCACCGTCGTGCGGTCGTCCGGCGTCGTGCGGTCGTCCGGCGTCGTCCTGTCACCCACCGTCGTGCTGTTGCCCGGCGTCGTGCTGTCGAACGTGCCTGCTGCCATGGCTCCACCGTGCCTGTGGGCGTCGGGATCCGGTACCCCTCCCGGTGCGACCGATGGGCGGCTGCGGAGAGGAGAATCACCCGGGGGCGGCGGCGAGGACGTCGACGCCACGAGGGCGGAGCTCCCAGCCCGATGTCATAACCCCAGACCCCGCCCAGCTGACCAGCGCTCCACCCAGCACCGGACCGGTGGCGGCGGCGACAGCGCCGGTCGCCCCCCAGATCGCGGTGGCCGTGGCCCGCTGGGCGAGCGGGAACTCCGGCAGCAGCCGGGCCAGCGAGGTGGGCACGATCGTGACGTCGAGGAAGCTCATGAACACCGCGACCGCCGCCACCGCCAACACGAGCCAGCGGTGCCGTCCGGCGAGCCGATCGGTACTGCCGGCCTGGTCCTCGCACCGCCGGGGAGTCAGGTTGTGTCACGCGACTGACCCTGGAGGGGTTAGTCGCATCACCCGACTGATGGGCCTGTCGGGCCCTCAGCGGTCGGCGTCGAGGTACATGCGCAGCGTCGCGAGGGATCGGCCGAGCAGGCGCGAGACGTGTATCTGCGAGACCCCCACCTCCGCGGAGATCTCCGTCTGGGTCAGGTCGTCGAAGAACCGCAGCACCACGATCGCGCGTTCTCGATCCGGAAGCTGGTTCAACGCGTGGCGTATCGACTCGCGGTCCTCGATGGCCGTCATTTCTGCGTCCATCCGGCCCAGGACGTCGCCGAGCGCGACGTCGGTGGGGCCGGCCAGCGCGTCCAGTGAGCCGGCGGTGTACGCGTGCGAGGCGTTGATCGCCTCGACGACGTGCTCGGCGGGAACGTCGAGCCAGGCCGCGAGCTCGCTGGGCCTGGGGGCTCGCCGCAGCGTGCTCGACAACGACGCGACGGCCTCCCGGATCGGACCCTGCAGGTCCTTGAGCCGTCGCGGCACCCGCATCGACCACGTGGTGTCCCGGAAGTGGCGCCGCACCTCGCCGGTGATCGTGGGTACCGCGTAGCCGAGGAAGTCCACTCCGCGTCCCGGATCGAACCGTTCGAGCGCGTTCAGGAGGCCGATCGACGCAGCCTGCTCCAGATCGTCCGTGGGCTCGTTGCGGCCGCCGTATCGACGGGCGATGTGGTGGGCGACCGGTAGGTAACCAGTGATCAACTCCTCACGTCGAACCCTACGGAGCGGGTCGCCGCGACCCAGGGTGGTGAACTCGGCCAGCAGGACGGCGAGGTGGCTGTAGGGCTGGTGGGCGGGTTCGGCGAGGGTCTCGTCGATCGTGGCGGCCACGTCGCGCGACGCCGTCACGATGCGCTGCCGGGATGGGCGGGATCGCGCCGGTGACACGGCTCCGCGGGCGCCCGCCGCCCCCCGTCGAGGGACACGGGCATGCGACCACGTCGCGACGACCGCGAGGTCAGGACTGCCGCGATCATCATGCGAGGGTGTGGTCGGACCCGACGACGACGAAGACGGCGTCGAGGCCGCTGATCGCCAGGACCGTCGCACCGCGCCGCATCACCGGAGGCGGCGATGTCCGACGGGGTGGGTTGCTGCCGGTCCACCGGCGTGAGCTGCACATGGGCTCGTCCCGTTCCGCGGATCAAGAGATCACCTACGCACGAAAGCCAGGTCTCGGCGAGGCACAGGGTCCGGGCGCGTCGTTGCCGCGGTTGTGGTTCCAACCGCCGCACACGCTAAGCGCCGTCCCGAGGATCGGCAACCCAGCTGATCGGCGGGGCTGGGCCCGGTCGGTCACCCGGAGGGCTCGCCCCACTCAGCGCGGCACGGTCCAGAAGAGACGAATGCCGGTGCTCGTGCTGTCGTGTCGCACGTCGACGGTGTCGCCACCTGCTCGAGCAGCATCAACCGCCGTCCACCACAGCCGGGGTCGACCTGCGGGGTCCGCCCGACCCCGGGGCTCCACGTGACCGCTGCTGGACTCGTCATCACCCCTGCCTCCCGCTCCGGTGGATCACGCGGTCGCCCACCGGCGTCAGGTGGTGCTCGACGCGCGATTCCAGCAGACGGGGTGTGACGGGGCCGTCAACGGACAGGGTGGGCGCGGAGCTCCGCGGGCCGGACGAACGGGGTTCAGCCCTCGGATTTGACGGCCGTAGCCTGAATGAACAATCATTCGGTCCGTGGGTGACGACGGCCGGCTCGACCGGCGAGCCGCAGTGCTCGCCGCGGCATTGGAGCTGTTCGAGCGGGTCGGCTACGGCAACGTCGCCATGTCGAAGATCGCGGCTTCGGCCGGGGTGGCCGCCGGCACGATCTACACGTACTTCCGGAGCAAGGAGGAGCTGGCCAACGCGCTCTACCGCGAGTGCAAGCTCGCGCTGGCGGGTGAACTGCTCGACGTGGCGCCCGACGACGGCGGAGCGCGGGCGGAGTTCGGCCGCGTCTGGCGGTCGCTGGTCACCTTCGCGGCCGCGCAACCCGCCGCGCTGTCCTTCCTGGAGAACCACCGCCACGACGTGTACCTCGACGACGAGAGCAAGGCGCTCTCCGCCGCGATCGACGCGAGTGCCGCGGACTTCGTCCGCCGGGGTCAGCGGTCCGGCGAGATCCGGTCGGGGCCACCGGAGGCGCTCGTCGCGCTCGTGTTCGGGTCGTTCGTCGGCCTGCTCCGGGCCGGGCACGAAGGAAGGCTTTCGGTGGACAGCGCCCTGCTCACAGAACTCGAAAGCACCGTGTGGGGCCTCCTCGCCCCGCCCGGCCGACCCCACGACACACCCGCAGGAGGCGGTACATGATCGACACCGACGTCCACCGCAGCACCGTGAGCAACCGGGAGGCTCTTCGATGAAGGTCGGGGCGATGAAGGTCGAGATCAACGGCGAATCACGGGAGATCGACGACGACGCCGAGACGGCCGTCGAGCTGATCCGCGACGGGCTCGGGCTCACCGGCACCAAGCTGGTGTGCGGCGGCGGGGTCTGCGGCGCGTGCACCGTGCATCTCGACGGGCGCCCGGTGGCGTCCTGCCTGCTGCCGGCGACCGCACTGGACGGGCACGCGCTGACCACCGTCGAAGGTCTCGGGTCCACCCCGGAGCACCCGTTCCAGCGGGCGATGATGGCCCACGACGGCCTGCAGTGCGGGTTCTGCACCCCCGGGTTCGTGATGGCGGGGAGCGCGTTCCACGACCGCTGGCGCGCCGAGAACCCCGGCGCGCGGCCGGACCGCGAGCAGGTCACCGCCGCGTTGTCCGGCCATCTCTGCCGGTGCGGAGCGTACGAGGGCATCATCGCGGCGCTGCAGGGAGCGTGCGCCGGGGAGTTCGACGAGCCAGCGGGTGCGCCGCCTCGCGTGGAGGCCGCGGCGAAGGTCACCGGGTCCGCGCGCTACACCGTGGACGTGACAGTGCCGGGGATGCTGCACGGCCTGATCGTGCGGTCCCAGCGGGCACACGCGCGGGTCGACCGGGTCGACCTGGTTGCCGCGCTCGCCGCGCCGGGCGTGTCCGCGGCCGTCGACCTGCTGGGCGAGGACCGCACCGTCCGCTACCACGGCCAGCCGATCGCGGCGATCGCCGCGAGCACCCCGGCCACGGCCCGCGCCGCGCTGGCCGTCGTGGCCGTCGGCTATACCGACCTCCCCGCCGCCCTCGACGTCACCGGCGCCGAGGGCGCCCCGGTCGTCTACACCGACAAGGCCCAGCGCAAGGCCGCGCCGAGCTCGGCGGAGGGCCCCCCGCCGCTGCCGACCTGGTGGGACGGCAACGTCCGGGGGCCGGCGACGATCTCGCTGCGCGGGCGGCGTGCGGTGCGCATGCTCGATGCGGCCGCCGAGCGCGCCGACCCCGGCTACCTCGCGGCCACGTTCCGCACCGCGGCCCAGGCGCACACCGCACTCGAACCGCACGCCACGCTGGCCGACTGGCGCGCCGACGGCACGCTGACACTGCACGCGTCCACCCAGGCCGTCGCGCACCTGCGCGATGCCGTCGCCGCGCGGTGGAAGCTCGACGCCCGGCAGGTGCACGTGGTCGCCGAGCACGTCGGCGGCGGGTTCGGCGCCAAGACGGCGATGACCACGGACACGGTGGCCGCCGTCGAGCTCTCCCGAGCGGCCGGCGCCCCGGTACGGGTGGTGCTCGACCGCGCCGAGGAGCTCATCGACGGCGGCTCCCGCCCGGGGACGCGCACCGAGCTGCGCATGCTCACCGACGGTGACCGGCTCACTGCGCTGGCCCTGGACACCTACGGCGACGGCGGCGTCTCGATCGGCTCGCAGGTCGCGGCGCTCGGTGCGTTCGGATACGGGCGTGGCCCGCGCAGGCTGCGCGACTTCGACGTCGTCACCAACATCGCGCCGAGCTGCCCGTTCCGCGGTCCCGGCGGTGCCCCGTTCGCGTGGGCCGTGGAGCAGGGTGTCGACGAGCTCGCGCACCGGCGCGGCGAGGACCCGATCGCGCTGCGCCGACGCTGGGACGGCAACCGCAAGCGGCATGCGCTCTACGACACCGCCTCGGCGCTCCCGCGGTGGCGCAACCGCGGGCCCGCGGCCTCGGGCACCGGACGGTTCCGACGCGGGGTCGGGGTCGCCGCAGCGAACTGGTTCTACTTCCTCGACGGCGACACGCGCGTCGCGCTGACCGTGCGGGGCGGCCGGCTGCTTGCCCGCTGCGCGGTGCAGGACATGGGTACCGGCAGCCGAACGGTGATCGCCACTGCGGTCGGCGAACAGTTCGCCGGAGTGGACGTCGACGTCGAGATCGGGAACTCCGACGGACCGCACGGGCCGATGTCGGGCGGCAGCCGGACCACCCCGTCGATCGCCCCGGCCGCGGTCGCCGCCGCGCGGTTGCTGCGCGAGCAGCTTCGGCAACGGGTCGGTGGCACGGCCGCCGGCGCGGACGGCGTGCGCACGGCGTCGGGGGTACGGGCCTGGCCCGAGGTGCTCACCACGTGCGAGGGCGCGCTGGTCACGGGTGAGCGGGGACGAGACCGGGGCGGTTTCCTCGTGCCCTTCCTGTCGATGGACCACATGCGGATCGGGCGCGGCATGTCGGGGTCGGTGCAGGTCACCGAGGTCGAAGTGGACACATTGCTGGGCATGACCCGGGTGCTGCGCGTCTGGTCGGGGCTCGCGGTGGGCCGGATCTGGGTGCCGCGGCTCGCGCGCAACCAGGCCGAGGGCTCGGTGATCCAGGGCGTCGGGTTCGCGCTGTACGAGCAGCGGCTCCACGACCCGAACACCGGGGAGATCCTCACGTCCAACCTCGAGGACTACCGCATCCCCGGGATCGGCGACACCCCCGAGATCGACGTGCACTTCTACGAGCAGGGCTGGGAGCACGTGCCCGGCGGTGGCATCGGGCTCGGCGAGGTGGCGACGATCGCCGTCGCCGCCTCGGTCGGCAACGCCGTGCACCACGCCACCGGCTGGCGCCCCACCGAGCTGCCCATCCGTCCCGACCGTGTCCTGGAAGGACTCGCCCGATGACCGCGTTCATCACAGCCGCAGCGACGATCGGCGAGTTCCGCGCAGGCGGAACGGACCTCTCCGAACGCAGGCGATCCGGGCGCAGCACCGGCCCGCTGGTGGACCTGACCGGGCTGCCCGGGCTCGCCGAGATCACCCCGACCCCGGACGGCGGCGTCCGGATCGGGGCACTGGTCACCGTCGAGCAGATGGCGCGGGACCTGAGCGGCTACCCGGCTCTGGCCGCGACCGCCGCCGCACTCGCCACCCCGGAGATCCGCGCCGTGGCGACCGTGGGCGGCAACCTCCTGCAACACACCCGCTGCACCTACTACCGCAATCCCGCCTTCAGCTGCGTCAAGTCCGGCGGCGACGGCTGCCCCGCCCGGACCGGCGTCGCCCACCACGGCGTGGCGGACGACCGCGGCCCGTGCGTCGCGCCCCACCCGTCCTCGATCGGGATGGCGTTGCTGACCTATGACGCGGTGGTCGAGGTCTCCGGCGGGCCGGCACGGACCGTCGCGGCGCTGTTCGGTGACGGCTCCGACGGCACCCGCGACCATCAGCTCGGCGACCGGGAGATCCTCACGGCGATCGTGCTGCCCCCGCCGCTGCCCGGCGAGCGTGGGGCCTACGAGCGGGCCACGAGCCGCCGGTTCGCGGAGTGGCCGCTGGTGGAGGCGGTCGCACGGATCAGCGTCACCGAGGGTCGGATCACCACGGTCCGCGTGGGCGTCGGCGGGGTCGCACCGGTGCCGCTGAGGCTCGTGGGGGTGGAGTCGCTCCTGCTCGATGGGGCACCGGACGGGCCGCTCGCTGCCGCGGCCGCGGCAGCGACCGACGGCCTCCGCCCACTCCCCCACACCGCGTACAAGCTCCCGTTGCTACGGGCCGTCGTGCTCGACGTGCTGCACCGTGCCCTCACGGGTCCCGATCAGGACGCGGCCGGTGCGCCACGGCCGTGAGCGACGGGCCTGCGGGAACCGGGGTCAGCGGCTCTGGAGGGCGTCGAGGGCCACCGCCATCGACGCCGCCACCCGGAAGTCGAGCCGCGGGTCGAGCACCGTGATCGTGTACCGGTCGCGGATGGACTTCTTCCGCTCACTGGTCATCACCAGCGCACCGGTCGTGGTGTCGACGAAGTCGAAATGGAACACGAACGGCACCCAGATGTTGCCGATGATCGGGAGATAGCCCCAGACCCGGCGCAGGATGGCGATCGTCGGCCTGCGCTCGCGGCCGATCGCCTCGAGACCGGGCCCGGACAGGTGCCACGTGGAACGCAGCAGACTGGCGGTGAAGTCCTTGCGGAAGTACCCGAGCGGCTTGCCGTGCTCGTCGAACACGTCGTGCTCGGCGCGGACGTCAAGTCCCTGCCGCGCCTTGAAGGAGAAGACCGGCCGGGACTTCGCGCCGTCGGCGTAGAAGGTGACCTGCTCCTTGAACGCCATCCGCTTCTGCTGGGCGAACGCGAGCATCGGCCCCTCGGCGCCGTCAGGACCGGCCCCGAGCACGTCGTAACGGTTCACCATCATCGTGATCTTCTGTCGGACGAAGAAGCGGTTCACGGGTGCCGTCATGTCCCGAACTCTGGCACGGGCCCCGCTCCCCGTGTCCCGCAGGGCACTGCCGCCCCGCGACCGACCCCGATCACATAACGAACTACGGACACCCGCCGGCCCGCCAGGGCAACCATTCA
>JAJAZD010000278.1 GCA_026785945.1 Pseudonocardia sp.
ATCCGGCGCCCCGCCCGACGACCGGTGCGACGACACCCCCGGTCGAGAAGCCCGCCCCGGATCCGCAGCCCCTGCAGGCCCCCGACCCGACACCGGCACAGGACGGGCCCGCCGCGGCCGTCGTCGACCTCACGAACGACGCCCGCGAACGGGCCGGGTGCGCGCCGCTGCGCTCGGACCCCCGCATCACCGCCGCCGCGTTGGCCCACAGCGAGGACATGGCGCGCAACGACTACTTCGCCCACGACAGCCAGGACGGCCGGGGATTCGACGACCGCCTCCGCGCCGCCGGCTACCCCGCCCCCGGCGCGGAGAACATCGCACAGGGCCAGCGCACCGCCGCCGCGGTGGTGCAGGCCTGGCTCGACTCCCCTGGCCACCGCCGCAACATCGAGGACTGTTCCCTGACCACGATCGGCGTCGGGCTGGCGGGGTCGGACTTCTACTGGACGCAGGACTTCGGCCGCTGACCGTGATCACCGGCAACGGTGCGGGGACGACGTTCCTGTCGCGCTCCTACCACTGGCGACGATCATGCTGGCCCCGAGCTGGAGGGTCTCCACGATCTCCGCGACGCACTCGCCCGGCCGGCCGTCGAGGTCGTGCCAGGTGAACCGGAGCAGGTCCCATCCACCGCGCGTGATCGCGTTGCCCTTGCGACGGTCGGTTCGGAACCGCTCGGGGTCGACGTGCCACGCCCAGCCGTCCACCTCCACGGCCACCCTCGCCGCGGGGAACGCGAGATCGATGCGGTAGGGCCCGAACGGGTGCCCCAGGATCCATCCCTGCACGCCGGCTTCGGTCAGAACCTTCACCAGGACCCGCTCGGCAGCAGAGTCCGCCCGGTCCGCGGCCGCGGTGAGCAGGCGAGCGGCCGCGGACGACCCGCGACGGCCGATGTTGCGGCAGTAGGCCCGGTACAGAGCTCGGAACCGCACATGGCGCTGCAATGCGCGGTCCAGGAATGTCGACCCGTCGCGCAGCGCGACGGCGGTCTCCAGCGCTGCGAACGGCTTGTCCGCCGGCCAGATGTCGCGGGTGCCCACCTGGTCCTGCCATGCGAGGTCCCGCCGGAGCAGCACCACGCCCGGTGGTGGCCGGCGGTGCGTGGCCGTGGGCACCGTCAACTCGATCGCGGCGGGTGCGCGCTCGAGCATCCCGTGCCAGTGGGCCGCGGCGGGACCGGTGACGGTCGTGGGTTCTCCGCCCGCCCACAACCATGCCGCGCGCACCCGTACCTCGTCGGTCAGCCGGTGCCCGCCGACGAGGTACACGCCCGGCAACAGCTCGTCCCACGCCCCACCCCTGTCGCCCCGACACCATTTCCGGTGATCTTGGGCTCTACAGCTCGAACCGGTAGCCCATTCCGGGTTCGGTGATCAGGTGCTTCGGGCGCGCCGGCTCGTTCTCCAGCTTGCGTCGGAGCTGGGCGAGGTAGACGCGCAGGTAGTTGGTCTCCGTGCCGTAGTTCGGTCCCCACACCGCGCGCAGCAGCTCCCGCTGTCCGACGAGCTTGCCGCGGTGGCGCACCAGCAGCTCCAGCACGCCCCACTCCGTGGGGGTCAGGTGCACCTCGTCGCCGCCCGCGCGCACCACCTTCTTCGCGGCGAGATCGACGGTGAAGTCACCGGCGTCGACGCTCGCCTCGCCGTCCACCGCCGACACCGCGGCGCGGCGCACGGCCGCGCGGAGCCGGGCGAGCAGCTCAGCCATCCCGAAGGGCTTGGTGATGTAGTCGTCGGCGCCCGCATCCAGGGCCTGGACGGTCTCGGCTGCTCCCGTCCGCGCCGACAGGACGATGATCGGCACGGTGGTCCAGCCGCGCAGGCCCGCGATCACCTCCGTGCCGTCGATGTCGGGCAGCCCCAGGTCGAGGACCACCACGTCGGGATGCCCGTCGGCCGCCGCGCGCAACGCGGAGCCCCCGTCGGCGGCGAGCAGGACCTGGTAGCCGTGGGCGGTCAGGTTGATGCGCAGTGCCCGCAGGATCTGCGGGTCGTCGTCGACGACCAGCACCCGGTGGGCCGTCATCGGGCCCTCTCCGGATGAGCCGCCGGCAGCGAGACGACGATGGTCAGCCCGCCCCCGGGCGTGTCCTCGGCCGTCAGCGTCCCGCTCATGATCTCGGTGAAGCCGCGGGCGACCGACAGCCCGAGCCCGACGCCGGACGCGCCGTCCCGATCGCTGGGCCGCACCCCGGCGAGCCGCTGGAACGGCGCGAACAGTGCCTCCCGGGCCAGCCGCGGCACCCCGGGCCCGGAGTCGACCATCCGCAGCTCCACCCGGTCGGCGTAGGCGCTGGCCCGCAGGACGATGGAGGCGTCGCCCGCGTGGCGCAGCGCGTTGTCGACGACGTTCGCGACGACCCGCTCCAGGAGGAAGGAGTCGGCGAGGACGTCGGGCAGCGTCTCGTCGATCTCCACCGCTACCCGTGCGGCGCCCTCCACCCCGACCAGCGCGCGCACCGCCACCTCGTCGTAGCCGATGGGGGCGAGCAGCGGTGTCACCGCGCCTGCCGCGAGGCGGGACGAGTCGAGCAGGTTGTCCACCAGCGCGGTGAGCCGGTCGGCGGACTCCTCGATCGTCGCGGTCAGCTCCGCGCGGTCGGCGGGCGGGAGGTGCAGGTCGGGGTCACGCAGGCTGCCCGCGGCCGCCTTGATGGAGGTCAACGGGCTGCGCAGGTCGTGCCCCACCGCCGAGAGCAGGGCGCTGCGGGTCTCGGTGGCATCAGCGCGCCGGCGGGACTCCTCGGCCGCGGCACCGGCACGCTGGCTGCGCAGGGCCAGCAGGGCCTGCCCGCCGACGACCTCGAGCAGCCGCCGGTCCGCGGCCGGCAGGGCCCGGCCGCTGCCGATGAGGTGCAGGTCCAGCTCGACGTCGACGTCGACGTCGGCGTCGTCGGGATGGAGGCACTCGACCGGACCGGACGAACAGACGCACCGCCACTCATCCGGGTCCGGGCCCTCGGCGCGCTCGAGCAGCGCCACGGAGTGCAGGCCGAACGCCTCGCGCACCTTCTCCAGCAGCCGGGGCAACGGGTCGGTCCTGGTGAGCACGGTCCGGGCGAACGAGGCGAGCAACGCCCCTTCGGCGCGTGCCCGCGCGGCCTGCTGCGACCGGCGTTCCGCCCGGTCCACGACGAGCACGACGAGCACGGCGACGATCACCATCGCCACCACCGTCACGACGTTCTCGACCCTGGCGATGTCGAACGACAGCATCGGCGGGGTCAGGAAGAAGTTGAGCATGCCACCACCGACGACCGCCGCCAGCACCGCAGGCCCCAGGCCCCCGACCAGCGCGACCACCGTGGCCAGGAAGTAGAGCACGACGTCGGTGGACATCTCGACGACGTCGCGCAGCACCCAGCACACCAGGGTCGCCAGACCCGGCAGCGCCACGGCGAGCACCCAGCCCAGCACCTGACGCGCGGCCGGGAGCCCGCTGTGGAACGCCGGGAGCCGAAGCCCACGTCCCGCCTCGTCGTGGGTGACCATGTGCACGTCGATCGTGCCGGAGTCCTGCACGACCTGTGTACCGATCCCCTCGGCGAACATCCGCGCCGCCCGGGACCGCCGCGACGTGCCGATCACGAGCTGGGTGGCGTTGGCGCCGCGGGCGAAGTCCAGCAGCGCGGCGGGCACGTCCTCCCCGCCGACGACCGTGTGGAAGCTCGCGCCGACGTCCTCGGCCAGCGTGCGCAGCCGCGCCATCGCCCCGACGGGGGGGGCCGGCAAGCCCGTCACCGCGCAGGACGTGCACGGCGAGCAGATCCGCGGCGTGGGAGCGCTTGGCGATGCGGGCGGCGCGGCGCAGGACCGTCTCGCTCTCCTTGTCACCGGTCAGGGCGACGACGACCCGTTCCCGGGTCTCCCAGACCTCGGTGATCTTCCTGTCCGTGCGGTAGCGCTGCAACGCCACGTCCACCTCGTCGGCCACCCAGAGCAGGGCGAGCTCGCGCAGGGCCGTGAGGTTGCCCGGCTGGAAGTAGTTGGCGAGCGCCGCGTCGACCTTCTCGGCACCGTAGATGTTGCCGTGCGCCATCCGGCGGCGCAGCGCCTCCGGCGTGATGTCGACCAGCTCGATCTGCTCGGCCCGGCGCACCACGTCGTCGGGCACCGTCTCGCGCTGCCGCACGCCGGTGATCCGTTCGACGACGTCGTTGAGCGACTCGAGGTGCTGGACGTTCACCGTGGTCAGGACGTCGATCCCCACCTCCAGCAGCTCCTCGACGTCCTCCCAGCGCTTCGCGTTGCGCGAGCCGGGGGCGTTGGTGTGGGCGAGCTCGTCGACGAGCACGACCTGGGGCTTGCGGGCGAGCACCGCGTCGAGGTCCATCTCGTCGAGCCCGGGATGGTGCTCGACCGGCCTGCGCGGGACCACCTCGAGACCGTCCAGCAGTTCCGCGGTCTTCGTCCGACCGTGGGTCTCGACGATCCCGACGACGACGTCGGTGCCCCGTTCCCACCGGCGCCGGGCCTCTCCGAGCATGGCGAACGTCTTGCCGACCCCCGGGGCCGCCCCGAGATGGATCCGCAACTCTCCGCGCCTGGTCACAGCACGATCATGCCGTGGGGGGGGGGGGGGGGGGGGGGGGGGGGGGGCCGCGCCCGCGGGAGTTCGGCCAGCCGGTGGGCGACGGGGGGTGCCGCGGCGGGGTGGTTGCCCAGAACTTCGGCCTGGGCCGCGCCCGTGTGGTTGGGCCCACCGCGGGGCCCGGGGCCGGG
>JAJAZD010000279.1 GCA_026785945.1 Pseudonocardia sp.
CACGGCGTTGCGCAGGTGGGCACTCCTCAGCTCCCGACCACCCCGCCGTCGTCCTTCGTGATCATCACTGTGGAGGACCGTGGGCGGCCACCGGCGGCGCCCTCGGGCCAGGAGCTGTGCCGCTTGGGGTCGGCCGGGTCGTTCACGCCCGTGGGCGCCTCACCGGGGTGCTGGACGCCGAGGAACATGGTGCGCTCGTCGGGGGTGACCGTCACACCGGTGATCTCGCAGACGTTCGGGCCCACCAGGAAGCGCTTGGTCTCGCGGGTGTCGGGGTCGGCGCACAGCATCTGGTTGTTGCCGTACCCGGCATAGGCCCCGGTGTTGATCGTGGATCCTGACACGTCGGTCTGGATCCACAGCCGGCCCTGCGGTGAGACGTAGATTCCGTCGGGTGAGCCGTACCTGTCCCCGACGATCGTGGAGCCGTCAGCGGGCACGGCCGGGTCACCGGCAAGCGCGAACAGCTCCCAGCTGAACGTCGCATCGCTGAAGTCCTTGGCGTAGCGCCAACGGATGATGTGGCCGTAGACGTTGTTCGCCCGCGGGTTCGCCGTGTCGACCGGCGGCCGGGTCGGTCCCTCGGGGGTGGTGCCGCGGCGGGAGTTGTTGGTGAGCGTGCAGTAGACGTAGCCGGAGTCCTTGTCGGGGTGGATCCACTCGGGCCGGTCCATCTTGGTGGCGCCCAGCGCATCCGCCGCCTGCCGCGCCCGGATGAGGACGTCGGCCTGGCTGGTGAAGCCCGCAGCCTTGATCTTGGGGTCGTCGAAGGTCAGCGGGAGCCACTCGCCGGTGTTGTCGGAGTCGAACCTGCCCACGTAGAGGACGCCGTCGTCGAGCGGATGGTCCCCACGTCGGAAGGCCTCGCGCCAGGGCCGGTTGGAGACGTAGCGATAGATGTACTCGTTCTGTTCGTCGTCGCCGCAGTACACGACCACACGCCGGTCGCGGGTCTCGACCATCTCCGCGCCCTCATGCTTGATACGGCCCAGCGCGGTGCGCTTCACCGGCGTCGACCTCGGGTCGAACGGGTCGATCTCGGTGCACCAACCGAAGCGGTTGACCTCGTTGGGCTCGGTGTCGACCTGGAACCGGGAGTCGGTGGTGTGCCAGAGGTAGCCGAACCCGGCAGCGCTGATGCCGTAGCGCGCCTCGAGCGGGTTGGGTGCGGCGGTCTTGCGGAAGTAGCCGTTGATGTTCTCCTCGCACGCGAGGTAGGTGTTCCACGGCGTGCGCCCGAAGGAGCAGTTGTTCAGCGTGCCCAGCACCTGGGTGCCGGTGGGATCGGTGCTGGTACGCAGCAGCTCGTGACCGGCCGCGGGCCCGCCGATGGTGATCGGCGTGGCGCCGGTGATGCGTCGGGCGTAGGGCGAGGGCCGTGTGACTTCCCAGGTGCCGCGCCGCCAGCGCAGCTCGATCACCGAAACGCCGTGTGCCGCAAGCGACTTGGCGGTCTTCTCCGCGGTCCAGTCGGCCGTGCCGTCGGTGAACAGCAGCACGTCATCGCTGTACTCGTGGTTCTGCACGAGCAGGCCGCGGCGCACGCGGGGCCGCCGGCCGCGGTAACCGGCGTTGAGTGCGCTGTCCGAACGGTCGAAGGCGCGGTCGGAACGGTCCAGCGGGAAGAAGGTGACCGCGTCGTTGTGCATACCCCATTGCTGGGCCTGGTCGGCGGCGGAGTTGCCGGCGTCGGCACGGAACGCCGGTCCGTCGGAGATCGGGTCACCCCAGGAGATGAGGACCTTGGCCGTGTACCCCTCGGGAACCACGACCGTGTCCGCTGCGGAGGTGGGGATCGCTGTGAAGCCGAGCAGGTCGCGCGAGCGACGCGCGGGAGCGAGCGCACCGACCGGTGTGGCCGCTGCGGCGGACACGGCCGTACCGCCCAGAAAGGTCGCGGCGGCGACCGCCACGCCACCGACCAGCACGGTCCGGCGACCGAGGGCCGCATCGAGGACCGCGGAAAAGTGTGGATTCGTGCTGGGGTTCGAGACGATGTCGTCGTCAATCTGGGACATGAACAGATGTGACCACATCCTGCGGAAACTTCTTCACTCGAACGCATGAACACACCGGAAGGTCGGGCGGCATCCGTCGGATCGGCTGCGGTCGGTCCGGGGCCGGGTACGCGCCGCCACCCGCGGCAGCCCGACCCGACCGTCGACCTAGCCCCGTCGGTCCTGGGATGTTCTCCCAGGTCAGGGCCTGAGGTGCTCGACGAACCAATCCCGCGCCTGGGCACTGGAGGGCTCGAAGCCCTTCACGTAGGCGTCGAAATGGCCGCCGGGCAGGATCGTGAGCTTCTTGGGCTCACGAGCGTGCTCGAACGCGGCGATCGTGAGGTCGGCCGGTGTCAGGTGATCGCCGATGGCGGGCAGCATCAACAGCGGCGTGGGGCTGATGTAAGGAAGGTGGCCGACCGGCTCGTACTCGGTGAACATCTCGACGCTGCGCAACGTGACCTCGTTGCGCCACGACGGGGCACGGGTCTTCGCGGTCTCGGTGAACCACTGCCAGGAGTCGGAGGTGGGTAGCGCCGACGGCGCGAGCGGGTCCTCGGCGACGACCGGCACCATGGCGGGCGGGTCGCCCCGGTAGCGGGCTTCACGGTCGGCGACGAACCCGGCCTGGAACCCGGCGATGAGGTCGGCCCGCACGAGCGCCCGGAAGTTGTCGTGACCGCTGACCAGGGGCACCTGCGCGACAACAGCCTTGACCCGGCGGTCGATCGCGGCGACGACCAGCACGTGGCCACCGGAGTAGCTGCTGCCCCAGACGCCGATGCGGTCGTCGACCTCGGGGAGCGTGCCGGCGTAGGTGATGGCGTGGCGGTAGTCGCGGACCTGGGCCCACGGGTCGATCTCCTGCCGTGGCTCACCATCACTGGCACCGAAGTTGCGGTTGTCGAACACCAGGGCGTTGAGGCCGGCGGCGGAGAAGACCTCCGCATAGCTGTCGAGGTACATCTCCTTGACCGCGGAGAAGCCGTGCGCCATGACGACTGTCGGGGCCGCGGTGTCCACCCCACCGGCCGGGTAGAACCAGCCACGTAGCGTGACGCCTTCGGCGTCGAACTCGATGTCGCGTCGGGCCATCGTGTTCTCCTCAAGGAAGGGTCGAGGGCCCGGAGGGCGTCAGCTCGACCTCGGGCAGATGTGACCTCAGTCTCGGAGCAGCCGACGGCGATTGCGTGTACCGGTGCGACAGAACCTTGTACCTACGCGCCACCCTGGCGGCTGCCCGTCCGAGCCGCGACGCGGTAGTCCCGCGGTGAGCTCCCGTAGTGGGCCTTGAAGGTGCGGCTGAAGTGGCTGCCGTCGCAGAAGCCCCACCTGCTGGCGATCGAGGAGATCGGGCAGGTGCTCTCCGTGAGCTCCTCGCGCGCCCGGGCGAGCCGGCGCATGCGGACGACCTCGCCGACCGTCTGGCCGGTCGTGTGGAAGACCCGGTTCACGGTCCGCACCGAGACGTCGTGGGCGCTGGCGATCGTGGTGGGGCTGACACTGTCGTCGAGCAGGTGACGCTCGATGAAGCGATCCATGGCGGCTCGCAGGGCAGGTACGACCGTGCCCGCCGCCTGCACGTCCGGGTCCCCGCGCACGGCCCCGAGGAAGAGCTCCAGGGTGGCGTTGCGCGCGGCGGCGACCGCCGAGGCGCCGAGTTGTGGGAGGACCTGGGTCAAGGTGTCGAGGTACTGGGTCAGCAGCCGGGTGGCGGGCGCACCCCCGTCGAGGGTGACACCGGCGTTCACCCAGGCCCGTCCCCCGACCTCGTCGAGAGCCGCGCGGGAGATCAGCAGGCTGCGCTTGGACAACGGCTCCCAGACGACGAAACCCGCGGGCTTGGTGCTGTCCCAGACCACGGCGTCCCCGGCTCGGAGGTTGGCCTCCGAACCTGCCTGGCTGACGGTCTCGGTGCCGGATCGCGTGATGAGTACCACCAGGAACTCGCCCTCGGTGGCGTTCACCTCACGACGCCGCCGCGTCCCTGAACATGGGCCGCACTCGCAGTCCACGAGAGCCAGGTCGTCGATCCACCATCGACGGACCGACGCTGTGAACACCCGTCCAGGGCGCTGCGGTGGGACTGTGACCGTCCACGGCAGGTGAGTCGCGGAGAGCATCTGCCGCCACTGACCGCGTTGATCATCGCCAGCCGCGACATCGGTGGTCCAGAACTCGTCGGTCGACATCTGACACCTCCTGTCCACGCTCTTACGTCGCTGCGGCCAGGTCAATGGGGCAAAGGGGTGGGGTCGGGCCGGCGACGGACTCGTCGCGGGCCGCGCGTCGGAGCGGTCACCCGAGCCGCGGCCCTGGAGCGTCTGTCGGAGAAGGGGACGACGAGCGGGAGGTACGTCATGGCTGCGATGAGGACCGTCGACCAGGACCGCGGTGACGGGTGCGTTGCTGGGGCTGGCGTGGGGGGCGCTCGCACGGGTCTGGATGCGACTCATCTCGACCGCGCCGGAGTTCAGCTGGAGCGGCACCGCGGTCATCCTGATCATCGGGTTGCTGGCCGGCCTGGCGCTCGTCGCCCGGCGTCGGGGGTGGCGGGCGGCCGGCGTGGCGCGCGGGTTCGGGGGTGCGTCGATGCGCCGTGCACAGCGGGAGGGTGACACGGATGGGTCCCGACCCGAACCCCTCAGGTCACAGCGCTCGCCCCGGACCCACCAGGGCGATGTCGGCCACCCGAGCAGGTCGGCGTCAGAACTCGCAGTACATGACGTGCAGGCCGACCCGGCCCAGTGCCGGGTGGGCGAAGGCGCGGGGCACCGTACCGACGACGTGGAAGCCGAGCCGTTCGTAGAGCTCGACGGCGTGGCGGTTCGTCTCGACGACGGCGTTGAACTGCATTCCCGCGTATCCGCGGTCGCGGGCCCATGCCAGCGCGTACTCGCACATCGCCCGGCCCACTCCGCGGCCCCGTGCGGCGGCGGCGACGATGAAGCTGCCGGTCGACACGTGCGCGCCTGGCCCCGCGCGGTTCGCGCCCATCTTGGCGGTGCCGAGGACGTGATCGCCCTCGACGGCGACGACCGTGACTCCCGGCGGCCGTTCGATCCAGATCTCGTGTGCCTGGTCCGCGGTCATCTCCGGGTCGTAGGTGAAGGTCTCCCGAGCCCGCACGACGTCACCGACGACGGGCCACACCTGGACCCGGTCGTCGGTGACGAACTCACGGATACGCATGGTCGAACGCTAGCGGGACCGGCTCATCACGCCCATGACGGAGACGGTGCGTTCACAGCGACCGCTGCTCGAGCCACGACAGCGATGCGTCGGCGACCTGACGCCACCCGCTGTCGATCGTCAAGGAGTGGCCGCGGTCCGGGAACTCCGCCATGTCGGTGACGGCCCCGGAGTGCCGGTACTGCTTCGACGTGGCGCGGGTGACGGACCCGGGAACGGTGTGAACGAATGGCCGATGAGGATCGGCTTGGTGTCCAGACCCCCGACCAGGCCGGCGACATGCGCGACGACGTCGTCGATGCCGTGGCCCGCGATGCGCTCCGGGTTCGCCCGTGCCTCCTGCACCGTCTCGGGGTCACCGGGCCAGCCCGGCGCCATCGGCTCGTAGCCCGTCTCCCGGAACAGCTCGATCCAGGGGCCCCAGGAGCTGGCGTGCAACCACAGGCCGTGGATGAAGACGACGGGCGTTCGGTTCGCCATCGGAGAGTGCCTCACCCCGGTCGCGTCCGCCGCGCAATCGGGTGGAGAACGGCGGGTCTGCCGGAAGACCTTGTCTGCGGTGCGAATAGGGCGTAGACCTGCAGTTACGGGGATGACGACAGGCCAAGCCCGCGTCGGCAGAGAAGATTCGTGCTCCCGGCCGGAGTCCCCAGTACGAGCATCGAGCACCCACGCGGAGCCCGTCGCGATAAGGCTTCGGCGCCGTCGGTCTGCGTCCACAGGGATGGCCCCTGCTGACGCCGAGACCACTCGGACGGCGCCCAGTGCACGCCTGGTAACTCGTTGACTCGCGCTCTCGGGCGCCGCCTCGATCAGGGGTGGCGCCCGACTCATGAGTGCCGTCCCACGCGACTCCGTGCGCCGCGTCGGGCCGCCCAACGGGGCGCACGACGCCGATCAGCCCGTCGACTCGTGGACGAGTCCCGGCCGGGGAGCCCGTAGACCCGCCCGTCAGCCGCGCAGCGGACTCGGCGGGGTGGTCCGGCCCACGGCCGATGCTGTCCCGGGTGCCGACCCGAGTTCCGTCAGGGGCGCGACGAGGTGCAGGGGTGGGCGCCCGGGCGTGGGTACGTCGACGGGGTACGCGGCGCCGAGTGATCGACCCAGGGCCAGGCCGACGACGAAGTCGGCGACCGTGGAGGGGACGGGGAGCAGATCGGGATGCAGGTATCGGCGAGAGGAATGCGTCGGGTCGTGGTGCAGTCCGACGCACCAGCCCGAGTCCTCGTCCCAGGTCACGATGACGGGCGCCGGACCACCGGGGTGGATGGCTCCACCGAGGGACTGCTCACCGGCAGGGAGATCGGGAACGGGTCTCCGGGCGGCGACACGCACCGCGGTGCAGTCGAGAACGATGGACCCGAGCAGCCGCTGTGCGGGGTCGGTACGCAAGGGGGAACCGGTGATCACCCCATGTGCCCGGAGTGCGCGGGCGACTGCGACGAGGTAACGGTCCAGGTGTCCGGCTCCGAGCTGCACAGGAGCGCCTGTGGGGATGTTGATGCGCGCCTGGGCGCACCTTCACACCGGATCCGGCAGCGTTCGCGCTCTCAACGAGGCGCTCACCAAGCTCGGCCTGACGCTGGTCGTCCGCTGATTCCAGGGGTGGCCCGGATTTGCTCAGGCAGCCCGGGCCACCCCGTCGGCTCGGGCTGCTCCGGCGGCCCGCGGCCACCACACCGGCACGGGGGGCCCGTCATGCCCCCCTGCCGGTGCCGGCTTGTTCGAGCACGGCCGTGCCGGACCGGCGACGCGCGCCCGGCGTTGTGCCGCCGGAGAACCGGCGCAGGCGCAGGCTGTTGGACACCACGAACACCGAGCTCAGCGCCATCGCCATTCCCGCCAGCATCGGGTTGAGCAGGCCGGCGGCGGCGATCGGCAGGGCCAGATAGTTGTAGGCGAACGCCCAGAACAAGTTGCCCTTGATCACCCGCAGGGTCCGCCGTGAGAGCCGGATGGCGTCGACGGCCGCAGCGAGATCGGCCCGGACGAGCGTCAGGTCCGACGCGTGGATCGCGACGTCCGCGCCGGTGCCCATGGCGAGGCCCAGGTCGGCCTGGGCCAGCGCCGCCGCATCGTTCACACCGTCGCCGACCATCGCCACCACCCGGCCGCTGCTCTGCAGCTGCCGGACGACGTCGACCTTGTCGGCCGGGAGGGCGTCGGCCATCACCGTGGTGATGCCGACCTCGTCGGCGGCGGCCCGTGCCGCTCCCGGGTTGTCGCCGGTGAGCAGGATCGGTTCGAGCCCGAGGCGGCGCAGGTCCGCGACGGCCGCGGCACTCGTGGGGCGCACCGTGTCGGCGACGACGAACAGCGCTCGCGCCCGGCCGGACCAGGCCAGCACCGCGCCGGTACGCCCGAGGTGCTGGGCCGCGACGAGCGCGGTCCCGATCTCCGCGGGGATCGTCACACCGCGCTCCGTCAGCAGCAGCGGGCGCCCGATGAGCACCTCCCGCCCGTCGACGACACCCTCCGTGCCCAGCCCGTCGACCGCGACCGCGTCGCGGACGGCCGGCAGGTCCAGCCCCGCCGTGTGCCGGCGGATCGCCAGCGCGACCGGGTGGCTCGACGGGCCCTCGAGTGCGCCTGCGACGGCCAGCACCTCGTCGGGATCCTCGCCCTCGGCCGTGACGACGTCGGTCACGCTCATCTCGCCGACGGTGACGGTGCCGGTCTTGTCGAGCACGACGGTGTCGATCCGGCGGGTCGACTCCAGCACCTCCGGACCGGTGATGAGGATCCCGAGCTGCGCACCGCGCCCGGTCCCGACCAGCAGGGCCGTGGGCGTCGCGAGCCCCAGCGCGCACGGGCAGGCCACGATCATGACGGCGACCGCGGCGCTGAAGGCGATGGCGGGGCCCGCTCCGGCGCCGGTCCAGAAGCCCCACGTGGCCGCGGCGAGGATCAGCACCGCGGGCACGAAGTACGCGGAGATGCGGTCGGCGAGGCGTTGCGCCGCGGCCTTGCCCGTCTGGGCCCGCTCGACCAGCGCGCCAATCTGCGCGAGCGCGGTGTCGGCACCGATCCGGGTGGCGCGGACGACGAGCCGCCCGCTGCCGTTGACGCACCCGCCGACGGCGGTGTCCCCACACCCGACGTCGACGGGGAGCGACTCGCCGGTGATCATGCTGGTGTCGAGGGTGGAGGAGCCGTCGACCACCACGCCGTCGGTCGCGACCTTCTCACCCGCGCGGACCACGAACCGGTCGTCGACCGCGAGCCGGTCGACCGGGACCCGCACCTCCCGGCCGTCCCGCAGCACGACGGCGTCCTTCGCGGCGAGCGTGCCGAGTGCGCGCAACGCGGCTCCGGACCGGCGCCGGGCCTTCGCCTCGACGTAGCGGCCCGCGAGCACGAACGTCGTGACGCCGGCCGCGACCTCGAAGTAGACCTGGGACGCACCACTGGCCCACGTGAGCGCGATGCTGAACGGGTGCGAATGGCCGATCACCCCCGCACCGCCCAGGAGCAGGGCGTAGAGCGACCAGCAGAACGCGGCCAGCGAACCGAGCGAGACGAGCGTGTCCATCGACGCGGCGCCGTGGTGCACGTTCTTCCACGCCGCCCGGTGGAACGGCCACGCCCCCCACACGACCACCGGTGCGGTGAGCACCAGCGACGCCCACTGCCAGTAGGGCAGCTGCAAGGCCGGGATCATCGCCATCGCGATCACCGGCAGGCTCAGGGCCGCGCAGACGTCGAGCCGGAGCCGGTGGGCCGCGAGCGCGGGGTCGGCGGGGTCGTCCCCCGCCGTGTCCCCAGCCGTGTCCCCCACCGCGCCGGTGACGGGCGCGGGGACCCGCGCCGTGTAGCCGGCCGACTCGATCGCGGAGATCAGGTCCTCGACGGACACCGAGTCGGGGTGGGTGATCGACGCCTTCTCCGTGGCGTAGTTGACCGCGACCTGCACGTCGTCGAGCTTGCGCAGCTTGCGCTCCACCCGGTTCGCGCACGCGCCGCAGGTCATCCCGCCGACGAGCAGATCAGTGCGGCTGGTCGTGACGGCGGTGCCGGACGGCTGCTCGACGGGCGGGGCGCTCATCCGGCTGCGGTGTGCGGGTGGGGGGCGACGTAGGGCATGACGACGCCGGACGGGTTCAGCACGCGAGCCGCGCCCCAACCGCCGCCGGCGGCGAGCGCGAGCACGACCAGGAAGAGCCCGAGGCGGACCGAGGTGCTCGACCCGGTGGGGGTGACGCGCAGTTGTCGCACAGGCGGAGAGTAGGGACGCGAGCACCATCAGGGTTGCGAAGCTGAGCCATGGCGACGGCGCGCGCGGTGCCCGGCGCGCCGAACGGCGGATCGCTAGCCCGAATCACCGTATTCCTTGGACCGAATGCGCCTGGTGACGGTGACCATCCGCAGGCCTACCGGGCGGCCGCGGTTCGAGGACGTGGGCCGGTTCGCGTTGCGGCGCTGAGTCCCGCTCTCGGCCGACCAAATCCTCACCACCCGGGAGGTGAGCCGAACTGCCTACAGCGGGTCGGCCGTCCGGCCTATCGGCGTCGCCGTTCGTCGCTGTGCGCTGCACGGTCGTCCGATCGGAGACCTCGCAGACGCGCAGGATCGGCCGGAGTTACCTAGCTTCGTCCACGGATCAGATGACGGCACGGTCACGAACAGGACACGGGACTCCCCACCCACCGGCTCCCACGCGAGCCGGACGTCCAGCCAGGCCGTCGGTCCGGAAGGCACGCTGTGGCTCGGCATCGCTCCCCCCGGAGCCGAAGCGCACCCCGGAGCTCCGCCCCGCAGGCCTCTGGCCGCGCGGTGGTGAGCAACGGAGCGCATCGGTCCATTCCCGTCCCGGTACGCCGGGGCGCTGCTGTCGTAGCCGTCACCGGTGGCGCACTCAGCCTCGTCGGAGCGGCATCGCCGGCGATGCTCCCGGCCGACGCCACGTCGAGCGCCACCGCGGTGCTGCCCGCCACCCTGTCGGTGGCGGCGCTGTCGCTGCCCGCGCTCGAGGACGCACCCGCATCGCCGGCGCAGCCCTCGGTGCAGCCCGTAGTCCTCGATCCTCAGGTGTTCGACGCGGCCGAGTTGATCAAAGCCGTACAACTGGCCGAGCAGGAGATCGAGCGCCTCGCCGCCGAGCGCGAGGCCGCGGAGCTGCGCGCCGCCGAGGAGAAGGTCACAGCCGACCGCGAGGCCGCGAAGAAGCAGGCCGAAGAGGACGAAGATGGCGACGAGAGCGACAACGCCGCGGCCGCCTCGACCGGCTCCTCGGACTGCGGCCTCGACACGTCGAACCTCGGTGCCGTCAAGTCCCACGTCCGCGAGGCGGCCAACTTCCTGGGCTGCCTGTTCGGCGAGCCGACGGTGCTCGGCGTGGCCGGCAGGGCCGGGACGTCCGACCACCCGTCCGGCAAGGCGCTGGACTTCATGGTCGACCGGTCCACCGGCGACGCCCTCGCCGAGTGCGTGCTGCGCAACCAGGCGGCACTCGGCGTCACGTACGTGATCTGGCGGCAGCGGATCAACCACGGCAACGGTTTCGAGGCCATGGAGGACCGTGGCGGCGCCACCGCCAACCACATGGACCACGTGCACGTGTCGTTCGAGTCGAGTTCCGGCAGCAAGGACCTCCAGGGCTGCTGACCCTGCGCCGTTCACGGTAGGGCGCGATGCCGCTAGCGTGGCGGCGTCTCGAGACCGACAGGTCCAGAGCTACGGCATCGATGGAGAGCCCATGCGCGTCGGCGTGCTCACCGGGGGCGGCGACTGCCCCGGACTGAACGCGGTCATCCGGGCGATCGTCCGCAAGGGCGTTCCCCTTTACGGCTACTCGTTCCTCGGCTTCCGCGACGGGTGGCGAGGACCACTCGAAGCACTCACCATGCCCCTCGACATCCCCGCGGTGCGCGGCCTGCTCCCGCGCGGCGGCACGATCCTCGGATCCTCGCGCACCAACCCCTTCGCGATCGACGACGGGGTCGAGCGGATCCGCACCAACCTGCAGAGCCTCGGGGTCGACGCGCTCATCGTCATCGGCGGGGAGGACACCCTCGGTGTGGCGACGAGACTGCACGAGCTGGGTGTCAACGTCGTCGGGGTACCGAAGACGATCGACAACGACCTCTCGGGCACCGACTACACGTTCGGGTTCGACACCGCCGTCAACATCGCCACCGAGGCGATCGACCGGCTGCACACCACCGCGGAGTCGCACCACCGCGCGCTGATCGTCGAGGTCATGGGCCGGCACGCCGGCTGGATCGCGCTGCACGCGGGCATGGCCGGTGGCGCCAACGCGATCCTCATCCCCGAGATCCGCTTCGACATCGAGCAGGTCTGCCGGTGGGTCGAGTCGCGGTTCCGGCTCGACTACGCGCCGATCATCGTGGTCTCCGAGGGGGCCAAGCCCAAGGACGGCGACGAGGTCCTGATGACCGGTGAGAAGGACGCGTTCGGGCACGTCCGGCTGGGCGGGATCGGGGATTATCTCGCGCGCGAGATCGAGTCGCGCACCGGCAAGGAGGCGCGCACCACCGTGCTGGGCCACGTGCAACGCGGGGGCACGCCGACCGCCTTCGACCGGTGGCTCGCCACCCGTTTCGGGCTGCACGCCGTCGACGCCGTGCACGAGGGGAAGTGGGGGCACATGACGGCGCTGCGGGGCACCGACATCGTCATGGTGCCGCTCTCGGAGGCGACGAAGGAGCTGAAGGTCGTCGACCCCGCCCTCTACGCGGAGGCCGAGGTCTTCTTCGGCTGACCCGGCCCGCGGGACCTCAGGGTTCAGACGATGCCCTGTCTCGTCGCCGTGTAGACGATCTCCGTGCGGCGCCGGACCTCGAGCTTGTCGCGCAGGTTGCGCACGTGGAACTTGACGGTGGCCTCGCTGATCACCAGCCGGCGTCCGATCTCGCGGTTGGACATCCCCACGGCCAGCAGCCGCAGCACCTGGTTCTCGCGTTCGGTCAGCATCGCGCCGGCGAACGCGCGGGCGACCGGGCGGTCCTCGTCGCGCAGGACGTCGACGACCACCTGCCCGGCCGGGCCGCCGCGGGTGTCGAAGACGCTCTCGCCACGCAGCAGGGCGTGCACAGCACGGAGGATGTCGGCGGTCTCCGCACCCTTGCGGACGTACCCGTGCACGCCCATCCGCACGGTGCGCATCATGACGTCACGGTCACGGCACCCGGTCAGCACCAGCACCCGCACGCCCCGGTGCCGCTCGAGCAGCATGCGTGCGAGCTCGACACCGGGCGCATCACCCCGACCCAGGTCGACGTCGAGAACGACGAGGTCAGGAGGGCAGCGGTCGGCGATCACCAGGGCGTCGCGAGGTGTCGCGGCCTCGCCGACCACCATGAGATCGGGGTCGGAGACGAACAGCTGACGCAGTCCGTAACGGACGATCGCCTCGCCGTCGACGATCAGCAGCCGCGCGGTGCGACGCACGACCGGCGCTCCCGGTTCCGCCCCCCGGGCATCGAGCACGGCGTCCGTCGTCACTGGCAGACCTCCTTGGTCGGATCGGTCGGATCACGGATCGTGGCCGGAGGGTAGGAACGGTCCCGTTGCCCGGACGTTGCACTCACGGGGGTCGTGTTGCCGCACCCGACGGCCTGGGCGATGATGGCCTTCGGGAGTGGCTGGTCAGGGGCGATGACGCTCGGAGTGCCGATGACTGTGTATGACGCGCACGATCCGGTCGCACACGCTCATCTGATGCGTGAGGTCTTCGACGCGGTCCTGAGCGGCGATGTCGGGCCCGTCGCCCCGCGCTCGTTGGTGTCCGCGTCGTGGCAGCGCAGCCTGGCCGCGAACGTGGACCCCGACCGACGCACACCCCCGGTCGTCCACGCGGACGCCGAGCTTCCCGACCTGTGCGCCGCACACCCGCTCAACGGGGTGATGCCGCTGCTGCGCAGCACGCTGGTCAGCATCGCCGACGAGGCGATGCACGTCATGCTGGTCACCGATGCCGACGGCACGATCCTGTGGCGTGAGGGGGCGGCGACGGTGTTGCGCGCCGCCGACCAGGTCGGGCTCACGCCCGGCCGGCGGTGGAGCGAGGACGCCATCGGCACCAACGCGATGGGCACCACGCTCGCCGTCGACGCGCCGGTCCAGATCCACTCGGCCGAGCACCTCGTACGAACCTGTCACACCTGGACGTGCGCCGCGGCACCCGTCCACGACCCCGACACCGGCGCCATCCTGGGCGCGATCGACATCAGCGGGCCGCTGCACACCGTGCACCCGGCGATGGTGCAGCTCGTCTCGGCCACCGCGCAGCTCGCGGAGAACCAGCTCCGGGTGCGCCTCGCGATCGCCGACGAGCGGCTGCGGGTGCGCAACATGCCCCACCTGGCCGGCCTGCACGGCGGCGTCGGCGCCCTGATCACGCCGACCGGCCGGATCGTCGCCGGTGAGCCCTACGAGGGGTGGCCGCTGCGGGTCGCCCTGCCGGTGGGTACGGACCGGATCCGGCTCGACGACGGCCGCGAGATGGTGGTGGAGCCGCTCGCCGAGGGCTACCTGCTGCGCTCCCCGCCCGCGGTGACCGCGCCCCCGCGCAGCGCGCTCTCGTTGCGGTTCATGGGCGACGGCCCGCCCGCGGTGGTGCTCAACGGCCGTCGTATCCCGCTGACGCTGCGGCCCGCCGAGCTGCTCACGGCGCTGGCACTGCATCCCGACGGGCTCACCGCCGAGAGGCTCGCGTTGCTGCTCTACGGCGACGACGGCAACCCCACCACCGTGCGCGGTGAGATCCTGCGGCTGCGCGGGCTGATCGGTGCCGACGTCCTGCGCACCCGGCCCTACCGTCTGCACGCCGGGGTGGACTCCGACTTCGGCGCCGTCCGCCGCGAACTGCGGGCCGGGAAGCCGGTGGAGGCGTTACGGGTGTGCGGTGGGCCGCTCCTGCCCCGGTCGGACGCCCCGGAGATCCGCGAGCTGCGCTACGAGCTGGAGGCGGGGCTGCGCGGCGCCGTGCTCGATGCCGACCAGGTCGACGTCCTCGTCATGTTCGCCGCCCACCCCCTCGGTCGGGACGACCTGGAGGTGCACGACCGGCTGGTCAAGCTGCTACTGCCCAACGACCGGCGGCGCCCGGGGATCGTGTCGCGACGGGCCCGGCTGCTCGCCGAAGGCTGACCGCCCGTCGACCGCGCCAGGTCCACGACATGGGGATCGACGCGGTCGACATCCGCGTCGATGACCTTGGCCGGGCCCGCTCCCACGGGGTCAGCGCCGTGACGGCGGACACCGAGCAGGAACCTTTGCTCTGCGCACCGATACGCACCGGGCCTTTGCTCTGCGCACCGATAAGCACCGGCGCCGATACGCACCGGCGCCGACGGCAAGGACGGCACCGGCACCGGCGCCGAGGGGACTTCGACCGGAACGGCGACCCGGCGCGGCGACGCCGACCACCTCCAGAGGGCTATCGGTCTCCGCGCCCGGGAGCACACGAGGTCGTGGCATCCCGAGCGGTGAGTGCGGCCCGGGCTATCAGGAGGTGCTCGGGCCGCGTCGCGTCGAGACCGGTGAGCACGGCGAGCCTCCGCAGCCGGTAGTCGACGGTGTTGGGGTGAACTCCCATTGCGGTGGCCGTGCGTCGACGGTTCAATCCGCCGTCGAGGTAGGCGCGCAAGGTGCCCAGGAGGTCCGGCCTCTCGGCCACGGGCGCCAGCAGTTGGGCCAGCTGTTCACGTGCGGGAGTGGGACGCGAGAACTGGTACTCCAGCAGCAGGTCATCGAGCCGGTACACCCCGGGCGGGCGCACTGCTGTGACGGCGACGTGACGCAGCTCGTGGGCCAGCCGCACGGCCGCCGGTACCCCATCGGGTTCGGTGAGCACGGTCGCCGCGACGACATCCGCACCGGCCGCCCGCATCCAGTTGTCCACGAGGGCGTCGAGCCAGGCGCCCGAGCCGCCCGAACCGTCCCGCGGGATCAGGACGAGTCCGCCGTCGACCGTCAACATGGAGAGCACGGGTCCCTGCCTGCACACGTCCAACACGGCCCGTAGCCGGCGCAGCTTCCGTCGAGCGGCGACATCGGTGTCGACCCCGGCGTCGCTCTCGTCCGGATGGGCGCCCAGGGCCAGGCTCACGACCTGGTAATGCGACGGCAGGCGCATCCCGATCCTCCCGACGACCGGGTCCACGGGGGTGCTGTCGAGCAACGCGGAGAGCAACGACCGGCGGAGGTCGTGCTCCTCCGCCGACAGGACCCGGTAGGCGTCCGCGTACCCGGCGGCGACGGCAGCACAGGTGTGGCGCATGTAGGCGAGCACGATGCGATACAGGGCGAACACGTCGTGCAGGTCGGACGGGTCGGCGTCACGGGCGACGAAGTCGAGACAGGCCTGGGCGCCGACGTGGTGGACGCTGGTCACCGCGTCGGCGGGCAGCCCGGCCTCGGCCCGCAGCGTCGCGGAGCGGCGCAGGGCGACCAGGTCGTCCGCCTCGGGCTCGCGGCCGGCACGCAGCACGCTCACGAACGTCCGGATCGTCTGATGGACGAGGTCGAGGACCTCGCCGTGCAGCTGTTCCCCCGGCGACGTGCGGTAGGGAGGCACCTCCTGCATCAGGCGCTCGACGACCGTGGTCACCAGGGCTGGGAGCGCGTCGGTGAGCCGGCGGTGGACGGGCATCCCGCCGAGCTCGAGCGGCAGCGCGTTGTCGGTCGTCACAACACTCCTCAGGAGAACGCTGGACGAGCGCCCGTACCCGTCCGGGGTGGTGGGCCGCCACCATCATTACCTGTTGGTAACCCAGCGTCGAGAGCGAGTGATCCGTGTTCGATGTCCTCTCCCGCCTGCGGTCCGTGATCCGGACCGTCGGCCTGGTCTCCGTGCTGACGGCTTCCGCCACCGCCGTGTTCGCGCCCACCGCCGTTGCCGAGGAGGTGGCGCCCGACCAGTACGTCGCGCTCGGCGACTCGTTCTCCTCCGGCAACGGCACCTTCCGGGCCGACCTCAGTCCGGCTTTCGTCTGCTACCGCAGCAGTTTCGCCTACCCCGCCCTCGTCGCCGAACAGCGGCCCAACACGGAACTGGACTTCCGGGCGTGCCAGGGCGCCCGTACGTCCAACGTCGTCAACAGCCAGGTCAAGGCCCTCGACGCCGGCACCGACTTCGTATCCCTCACCATCGGGGGCAACGACATCGGCTTCGTCGACCTGATCCTGGCCTGCGGCAGTGCCAAGAGTCCGAACTGTTTTGCGGCGGTCGACACCTCCAACGCGCGTATCCGCGACGAGCTCCCGGCCAAGCTCGACCAGGCCTACGCCGCCATCAGCGCAGCGGCGCCGAACGTCCGCGAGGTCGTCGTCCTCGGCTACGGCCGGTTCTTCGGTCCGAACCTCGCCTGCCCCACCGCTTTCGGCTTCACCGGTGCCGAGGCGACACGGCTCAACGGGGTGGCCGACAACCTGGACGCGATGATCAGCGCCCGGGTGTCCGCCGCCGGCTTCGAGTACCGCAGCGCCATCCCGGGCTTCGCCGGCCACGACGTGTGCGCCTCCGACCCGTACCTCAACGGCATCAATCTGCGGCTGACGGACTCGTTCCACCCCACGCGCCGGGGCCACTCCGAGGTGTACGCGCGACAGGTCCGCTCCGTGATCGGCTAGAAGTCTCCGACCGACGACCGGCCCTACTCCACCGTCACGCTCTTGGCCAGGTTGCGGGGCCGGTCGACGTCGCGGCCCAGCGCCACGGCGGCGTGGTAGGCGAGCAGCTGCAAGGGGACCGAGAGCAGGATGGGGTCCAGCTCGGGCTCGTTGCGCGGGATCACGATCGTCCGGTCGGCCAGCTCCACGGGCAGCTGACGATGGCCCAGCGCGATCACCGGGCCCTTCCGGGCCTTGATCTCCGACAGCGTCGAGGTGTTCTTGTCGAGCAGGTCGTCGTCGGGGACGATCGCGACGGTCGGCAGCTCCGGGCTCACCAGCGCCAGCGGGCCGTGCTTGAGTTCGGCCGACGGGTACGCCTCGGCGTGCACGTAGGAGATCTCCTTCAGCTTCTGCGCCCCCTCCCGTGCCACGGGCCAACCGCGCCGACGCCCGACGAACAGCACGCTCTGGCTCTGCGCGATCTCCTTCGCGACGTCGGCGATCACCGAACCCTGCTCGAGGATCTCGGCGATCTGCGCCGGCAGCGCGTTCAGCCCGGCGATGATGCGGCGCCCCTCGCTCGGCGCGAGATCGCGGATGCGGCCCAGGTGCAGGGCCAGCAACGCGAACGCCGTCACGGTGGACGTGAACGACTTGGTCGCCGCCACCGACATCTCCGGGCCCGCGTGCAGGTAGATGCCGCCGTCGACCTGGCGCGCGATCGTGGAACCGACGACGTTGACGATGCCGATCACGCGGCCGCCCTTGCGCTGCAGCTCCTGCACCGCGGCCAGGGTGTCGATCGTCTCGCCGGACTGGCTGACCGCGACGTAGAGGGTGTCCGGCTCGACGACGGGGTTGCGGTAGCGGAACTCCGACGCCGGTTCGGCGGTGGCCGGCACGCGGGCGAGGTCCTCGATCAGCTGGGCGCCCAGCTCACCGGCGTAGCAGGCACTCCCGCAGCCCAGGATCTTGACGCGCCGGATCTCGCGGGCCTCGCGGACGCTGAGGTTGAGCCCGCCGAGGTGCGCGGTGTCGAAGCGCTCGTCGACCCGCCCCAACAACGTCCGCTCGACGCTGCGCGGCTGCTCCTCGATCTCCTTGATCAGGAAGTGGGCGTGGTCCCCGATCTCGGCACCGACCACGTCCCAGTCGATCGTCGACGGGCTCTTGGCCGTCGACCGGTCGTCGAGGGTGAAGGTGCGGTAGCCGCCCGCGGTGATCGTCGCGAGCTCGCCGTCGTCGAGGTAGACGACCTGGCGGGTGTAGCCGATCAGCGCCGCGACGTCCGAGGCGACGAACATCTCCTTCTCCCCGACCCCGAGCAGCACCGGGCTGCCGTTGCGCGCGACGACGATGCGGTCGGGGTGCTCGGCGTCGAGGATCGCGAGGCCGTAGGCGCCGACGACCCGCCGTAACGCGTGCCGAACGGCCTGCTCGAGGCCGTCCGCGCCCGCCGCGAACGCGGCCGCGATGAGGTGCGCGACGGTCTCGGTGTCGGTCTGGGAGGTGAACTCGACGCCGTCCGCGATCAGCTTGGCCCGCAGCTCCTCGGCGTTCTCGATGATCCCGTTGTGCACGACGGCGATGCGGCCGGAGGTGTCGGTGTGCGGGTGTGCGTTCTCGGCGTTCGGCTCACCGTGGGTGGCCCAGCGGGTGTGACCGATGCCGGGCGCGCCCTTGAACCGGGCCGGGATGTCCGCGGCGAGGTCGGCCACCCGCCCGCCCACCTTCCGGACCTTCAGCCCGCCCTTCGTCGTGATCGCGAGACCCGCGGAGTCGTAACCGCGGTACTCGAGGCGGCCGAGCCCTTCGAGCAGGATCGGGGCGGCGTCCTGGGGCCCGACATAACCGACGATTCCGCACATGCGGGTGTTCCTCTCGTTCGTGGACCCGCTCGGCGGGCCCACTCAGCCGTAGACGATGCGTCGCAGCTGTCGCTGCGACAGTGGTGGCGGCGCGAACCGGTGTGTGGCGAGTTCGGCGGCGAGTGCCGCGAAGATCTGGTCGTTGACGAGCCCGCGGTGTCTCAGCTCCCCGTGGCGGCGCCGGACGAAGTCCCGCACCGGCTCGCCGAAGTAGGCGACGACCTCCGCCACCACACGCGTCGCCTCGCTCGCAGTGAGCGGAGTGCTCCGGACCAGGTGGCCGACGAGGTCGTCGAAGGATCCGGCGGGCACGGGGGCAGATGGTGCCCTGATCCCGGCGACAAAGCCAACTTCCTGCCCGGAATCGGGCAGCACCTGCCACCATCAGGCCGTCGACGAACCGGCACGGAGGGCGTCACAGCCGGAGAGATCGAGATCGCCGGCTTCCTGCGGGCTGCCGACCAGGTGCCCGCGACCTGGGCGCACTCGCCCGCGGGTCAGGCCGCAGCCAGCTCACCCGCCTGCCAGAGGGCCGCGTACCGGCCGTCCGCGGCGAGCAGCTCGCTGTGCGTGCCCTCCTCCACGATGCGCCCGCCGTCCAGTACCAGGATCCGGTCGGCGCGCGACGCGGTGGCCAGCCGATGGGCCACCACGAACGCGGTCCGCCGGGCCACCACCCGGTCACCCGCCGCCATCACCGCGGCCTCGGTGGCCGGGTCCAGCGCGGCGGTTGCCTCGTCGAACAGCAGGATGTCGGGGTCGGCGAGCTCGGCGCGGGCCAGGGCGAGGAGCTGTCGCTGACCGGCCGACAGGCCCTGTCCGCGCTCACCGACGGGGTGGTGGAAGCCACCGGGGAGGCCGCGTACCAGGTCCAGCGCCCCGACGGCACGCGCCGCCGCCTCGATCTGGGCGCGGGTGGCGTCGGGGCGGGCGTAGGCGATGTTGCTCGCGACGTCGCCGGTGAACAGGTGCGGCTCCTGCGGCACGATGCCGAGGCGTCGGCGGTACTCGGCGAGGCGGAAACGCCGGACGTCGACACCGTCGACGAGCACCGCGCCCGACCCGGCGTCGTAGAACCGGGCGAGCAGTTTGACCAGCGTCGACTTGCCCGCACCCGTGGCTCCGACCAGCGCGATCGTCTCCCCCGGCGCCACGCGCAGCGACACGCCGTGCAATGCGGGGGTGGCCGCGCCGGCGTAGGAGAAGCCGACGTCGCGCAGCTCCACCTCACCGCGCAGCCGGTCGGGCACCGGCACCGGCTCGCCCTCGGGCTCCGGGGGCACGGACGTCGGCGTGCGCAGCAGCTCGGAGATCCGGCTCAGGCCGATGCGGGCCTGCTGGTAGGTGTCGAACACCTGCGACAGCTGCTGCACCGGCGCGAAGAACAGGCCCAGGTAGAGGAGGAACGCGGTGAGGATGCCGGGGGTGAGGTCGCCCGTCGCCACGCGCGCCGCTCCGACGCCGAGCACCGCCGCCTGCGCGACATCCGACAGGAGGGCCACACCCGGGAAATAGGTCGCGATGTAGCGCTGGGCGCGCATGCGGGAGCGCCGGTAGGCGTCGCTGCGCTCGCTGAACGCGGTGGCGCTGCGCTCCTCACGGACGAAGGCCTGCGCGATCCGGACGCCCGTGACGTTCTCCTGCATGTCGGCGTTGACGGCGCCGACCTTCTCACGTGCCTCGGCGTAGGCCGCCGAGGACAGCCGGCGGAACGCCACCGTCGCCGCGATCAGGAGCGGCAGCACGGCCAGCGCGACCACCGCCAGCGCGACATCGGTGAGCAGCAGTGCGACCGCCACCCCGACCACGGTGAGCAGGCTGACGACGGCCTGCGCGAGCCCGGTCTGCAGGAACGCCGAGAGCGCGTCGACGTCGGTGGTCATCCTGGTCATGATCCGCCCGGACAGCTCCCTCTCGTAGTAGTCCAGCCCGAGCCGCTGCAGGTGGGCGTAGCTGCGCACCCGCAGGAGGTAGAGCAGGCTCTCCCCGGCGCGCGCGGTGACGACGGTCTGTGCGGCCACCACCAGCCAGCTCACGGCGACGACGCCGAGCCCGAGCAACGTGGCCACGAGCAGGACATCGGTGGAGCCGGCACCGATGCCGCCGTCGACCGCCAGGCGCGCCACCGTCGGGAAGGCGAGCGTGCTCAGCGCGTCGAGCGAGACCAACCCGATGCCGAGCGCCAGCAGCCCGCGGACCGGACGCAGCAGTCCTGCCAGCCGGAACCCCGCGTCGGGGGCGGTGGGGTCCTCGGCACCGAGCTGCGGGGTCTCACGCGCGGGGGGCAGCGCGTCGACCGCCGCCGTCAGCTCCGGGGTGGGAGGCACCGCACCCGCCATCGCCGACGGACCGCCGACGCCCGCCTGGCTCCCGACCCTCGCCGTGGCGCCGTCCGCGGCCGCCGTCGCGCGCAGTGCGGCCG
>JAJAZD010000280.1 GCA_026785945.1 Pseudonocardia sp.
CTGGGTCATAGCCCTGGCGTGTCATGTAGAGGCGGAACGAACCCTCGTGCGGGATCGTCGCCCGGTAGTCGAACCGGAAGCTCGACCCGGCGGTCAGCGTGGTCGCGGGCCAGTCGGTACGGGGCAGGTCGAGGCCGCTGAACCGGGCGATCCCGGCGCTGCACAACTCCCCGTCCGGGATGACCTCGCCGTCCTGGCCGCCCACGTCGGGAACCCGCACGTTGTCCCAGTCGGTGGCGAGCCGGGGGCTCTGTTCGAGAGCGGCCTGGCAGGGCCAGCGGTCCCTGCGACAGCATCGGCAGTGCCCGAGATCATCGGCTGTGTGCTCGGCGAGGAGTCGCCGCCATACCAGCGGATCGCCCGCAGCGAGTATCTCCGCGACCGATGTCAGGTCCCGTCCTTCACGCGACCGTTCTTCCATCAAACCTCCCGCGTGATGAGACGTAGTGAGACAGAGCGTGACATGTAGAGTCTTGACGAGTCAAGACGCAGCAGCAGTAACACTGGGACTGCCGAGGTCTCGAGGAGCCATTGATGCGAGTGATCGCCGATACCTGTCCCAACGGTCCGTGTCCGAAGATCTTCGAGTTGGAGAGCGGCGAGATCGCCGTGTAGGGCTACGACGATGCCAGGAGGGTCGTACCGGGCGGACAATCACTCGTACGGATACCGGCCCACCTCATCCGGGAGGCAGCCGCCGAGCTCCGCGCCGGACCGGCCGTGTTCCGGGAGGAGCCACCCACAGGCACCGCAACGGACAGCGGCCCCGAGATCGTCGACCTGGGTACCGGCGAGGTCATGGTGCAGGGATGGGCCGACGGCAGCGTCGTCGTCCCGAGCGGTGAGTCGCTGGTCCGGATCCCGGCTTCACTGATCCTGCAGACCGCCGACCGGCTCGACACGGGGATCCGTTCAATCGACTTCAACGGCTGCTTCGACCGATTCCGTGATGCTGCGTTCCGCATGGAGACGATGCAGCGATACACCGTCGACGAGGACGAACCGGCCATCGCGGCCTGGCGGTCCGGTCGTGCCCGGCCGGAGTTCTCCGTGCGGACCTCCGCGTGGGCCGCTCGACTGGCCGCCACCACGATCGCGGGCAAGTCCTGGCGGCGGGTCCGAGCCGTCGATCTTCCGTTGTCGGAGTACGTCCGCTGGGAGATGGCGGCCTACGCGGAGTCGTCGGTGCTGGGTGAGGAGATTCGCATCTTGACACGTACCAGCGAGGGACCCGACGAGGACTTCTGGCTCTTCGACGCCGCCGGGATCGACCCGTTCGCCATCACCATGGTCTACGACGAGAAGGGCCGGCAGGGCGAACATCGACTGGTCTCCGACGCCGACACGATCAGGTCATACTCCGATCTGGCGGACGCGACGTGGAAGGCTGCGGTTCCGCTGAACGAGTTCGTCGCGGTGTCGCGACGGACGATCTGAGACCACCGCCTGGAGAACCGTGCCCGCCTCGTCGCGACCGCAGTGGGCGCAGTTGGGCGCGGAACTTCGTCGACTGCGGTCACTGGCCGGTCTCACCACGCGGGCCGTCGCCTCACGCACCGGGCTGAGCAACGCACGAGTGTCCCGCGTCGAGCTGGGCCAGTCGCTGCTGTCCCTGCCCGAGATCAACGACTGGGTCACGGCCGTGTCGGCCGACGCCGCCGCGCATGAACAGCTGCGGCGGCTGGCGGCTGCCGCACACGGCACCGTCGAGCCGTTCCGGGAGTCCGTCCGGCGCCGGGCGCATCTCGAAGCCGACGCCGTCTCGCTCGAGAGCCGTGCCGGGCGCGTCGTCACCGTCGGTCCGCAGGTGGTACCCGGCCTGCTGCAGACCGCCGAGTACACCCGCCGCCTGCTCGAGCTCGTGGACCGGACGGGACGGAACACAGCCGCGGCGGTCGCGATGCGGCTCCGACGTCAGGAGATCCTCTATGAGCTCGGTACTCAGTTCGAGTTCCTGGTGACCGAGGCCGCGCTGCGCTGGCCGGCGGGCGGCGCCACGGTCATGGCGGCTCAGTACGACCGCATCATCACCGTCGCAACGCTGCAGAACGTCCGGATCGGCATCATCCCGCTGGGAGTGCCCGTGCGCACGATCCCGTGGTGCAGCATCGACCTGTACGACGACCTGCCCGACGGCGAACCCGCGGTCGTCGATGTCGAACTGCCACACGGTGAGGTCTGGGTCACCGAACCCGAGGACGTACGCGTCTACCAGGACATCGTCGACAGGCTGTGGGAGTCGGCCCTGACCGGGGACGACGCACGGACCGCGATCCGCAGACTCCCCACTGTGCCGTCGCCGTGACCGCCCAGCTCACGGTGTGAGGTCCAGCCCCAGGTCCAGCGCCGTGACCGAGTGCGTCAGGGCGCCGACGGCCAGGTAGTCGACACCCGTCTCGGCGTAGGCGCGGGCATCGGCCAGTACCAGCCCACCGGAGGATTCCAGCATCGTGGGGGACGCGCCCCGCCGGTGGACCGCCTCCCGCGTGAGCTCGACGGAGAAGTTGTCCAGCAGGACCAGCTCCGCGCCGAGGGCCAGCACGTCGTCGAGCTGCTCGAGGGAGTCGACCTCGACCTCGCACGGCAGCCCGGGCGCCTCCGAGCGGACCGCGCGCAGCGCCGCGGCCACCGACCCGGCCGAGGCGACATGATTGTCCTTGATCAGCACGGCGTCGCCGAGACCGAGGCGGTGGTTGACCCCGCCGCCGCAGAGCACCGCGTACTTCTCCAGCAGCCGCAGACCCGGCAGCGTCTTGCGGGTGTCCCGGATCCGCGCGCCGGTGCCGGCGACGGCGTCCACCCACGCCGCCGTTGCGGTGGCGACACCGGAGAGGTGACAGAGCAGGTTCAGCGCCGTGCGCTCGGCGGTCAGCAGGCCACGGACGGGCGCGCGGACGGTCAACGCCGGTTCACCCGCCGCGAGCAGGGTGCCGTCGGACCGGGCCGAGAGCACCTCGTATCTCCCGCCCAGCACGACGTCGAGCACCGTGAGCGCGGCCGGCAGCCCGGCCAGCACCCCGGGCCCCCGCGCGGTGAACGCCCCGACGGCAACGGCGCCGGCCGCGACCGTCGCCAGGGTCGTCGCGTCCGGGCCGTAGCGCAGGTCCTCGGCCAGTGCCGTGTCGACGACGCGGCGCAGGTCCTCCCCATCGATCCCCGGGTTCGGGCCCGTCCCCGGGTTCGGACCGGTCACCGCACCCGTCACGCTGCACCCGCCACGGCCGTCGCCCGCACCACCGGGCGCCCGGCGTCGTCACGCTCGGGGAAGTCCGTCCGGACGTGGCAGCCGCGGCTCTCGGTGCGGGTGCCCGCTGCCGCGAGGACGGCCTGCGCGAGCAGGGTGAGCGCCGCGTCCTCGACTCCGGCGCGGTCGACCGGCACGGCGACCGTCGTCCTGGACTCGACGGCATCCGATGCGCCCGCGAGGCCGGCACCGTCGCGGCCGATCCCCGCCGCCGCGGTCATGGCCCGCTGCACGACCGCGCGGGGGGCGATCGGCACGGCCGGCGACGGCGCGAGCACGGCCGGTCCCCGGTGGTTCCGAGCCCGGTCGATGGCCACCGCCCGCGCCGCCCGCGAGCCCATGACCAGGCCTTCGAGCAGGCTGTTGGACGCCAGCCGGTTCGCGCCGTGCAGCCCGGTTCGGGCCACCTCGCCCGCGGCGTAGAGCCCGTGGACGACTGTGCGGCCGTCCAGGTCGGTGACCACACCCCCGCACGTGTAGTGCGCCGCGGGCGTCACGGGGATCGGCTCCCGGACCGGGTCGATCCCGGCCGCTGCGCACGCCGCGTACACGGTCGGGAAACGGCGGGCGAAACCGTCCAGGGCTCGGGCGTCGAGATGGACGCAGTCGGCGCCGGTGGCCGCGAGCGTGCGGGTGATCGCGGCGGCGACGACGTCGCGCGGGGCCAGGTCGGCCAGCGGGTGCACGACGGTCATGAACCGCCGGCCGGCGCGGTCGAGCAGCACCGCGCCCTCCCCCCGGACGGCCTCGGTGACCAGCGGCCGTCGCCCGGTGGCCGGGCCGTCGAACAGCACGGTCGGGTGGAACTGCACGAACTCCAGGTCGGCGGCGGTCGCCCCGGCGCGCAGGGCCAGCGCGATGCCGTCGCCGGTGGCCGTGTCCGGGTTGGTGGTGGAGGAGTACAGGTGGCCGAAACCCCCGCTGGCCAGCAACACCGCGGGCGCCCGCAGCACTCCGGGCCGGGCGTGGTCGTCGAGCACGGCGAGGCCGGTGACGGCGCCGGCGTCGTCACGCAGGGCGTCGACGGCGACGTGGCCGGTCAGCAACGGGAGGGACCGGTCCGAGGCCGCGGTCGCCAGCGCGCGTTCGATCTCCGCACCGGTGGCGTCGCCGCCGGCGTGCACCACCCGGAACGCGGAGTGGCCACCTTCGCGGGTGCGCGCCAGCCGCCCGCCGGCACCGGCGTCGAAGACCGCAC
>JAJAZD010000281.1 GCA_026785945.1 Pseudonocardia sp.
CCTACGACCCGCGACGGGGCCTGCTGCATGAATCCTTCTGACGTTCCGACCAAGATGCATGGCTACTGGGTCAGTTTGTCGAGAGACTTGGCGACGCTGAGCAGAGTCAGATACCACATGGCTCCGCCCGCAAAGAACGCGTAGAAAAGTCGGTACCTCTTGCACGTTGGACCACTTCTTCTCTCGCTCCTGTCAGCGTTGGGACCACCGCATGAGTACGTCCGATCACCCGAACTTCGATCTCGTCCACCAGCCGTGGCTGCGGGTCCGCAACATCGACGGCCGGTCCGAGGAGCTCGGCATCCTGCGCGCTCTGGGGCTGGCTCACCAACTCGCGGTTCTGTCGGGTGATGTCCCGACGCAGACGTTCGCGTTGACCCGGATGTTGCTGGCCGTCCTGCATGGTGCACTCGCCGGACCGCCGGACGACAACACCTGGAAGAAGTTGTGGGGGGCCGAGCAGCTACCGGTCGACGTGATCGCGGCGTACCTCGGAACCCACCGCGAACGGTTCGACCTGTTCCACGCCGAGACCCCGTTCATGCAGGTTGCAGGCCTGCACACGGCCAGCGGGGCTACGACCGGGACACCAACGCTGATCGCGGACGTGCCGAACAACCGGAAGTTCTTCACCACCCGTCTCGGGGTGGACTACTCCCTGACCTACGCGGAGGCCGCCCGCTGGCTCGTGCACTGCCAGGCGTTCGACATCTCAGGTATCAAGACCGGTGCGGTGGGCGACGCCCGGGTGAAAGGCGGTCGGGGGTATCCGATCGGGGTGGGCTGGGGCGGGTTGCTCGGCGGCGTACTGCTGGAGGGCACGACGCTCAAGGAGACGCTGCTGCTCAACCTGATGGCGGGGGACTTCATCGAGTTCCCTCGGGACCCGCAACTCGACCGGCCGGTGTGGGAGCGCGAGCCGGTGACCGCGGCGGAGGAGGTCCCAGGCGGTCGACCGGTCGTCGGGCCGGTGGATCTCTACACGTGGCAGAGCCGTCGCGTCCGGTTGATCCCGGAGGCCGGGCGGGTCCGGGACGCGATGATCTGCAACGGCGAGAAGCTCACGCCGCAGAACATGCATCGCGCCGAGCCGCACACCGCCTGGCGGCGCAGTGAGCCGCAGGAGAAGAAGCTCGGCCTCTCCCTGGTGTACATGCCGCGGGTGCACGATCCGGACCGCGCGATCTGGCGGGGCCTCCAGTCGTTGCTGCCCGGTGTCGCGTCCCGGCAGAAGGGCGACGCGGCGCCCGCGCTGTCTCCGGGGATCATGGACTGGCTCGGCCATCTGGTGATCGAGGAGATGATCCCGGAGGACCACGCGGTCCGGGTGCACGCGATCGGGATGGCCTACGGGCCACAGGACTCGACCACCTCCGACATCGTGGACGACGTCGTGGGCCTACGCGCAGTGCTCGCCAGCCAGGACGCCGTCGATCTGGCCGGTGTGGCGGTCTCCTGCGCCGCCGCGGCCGAGGTGGCGGGGAGAACCGTCGGCAACCTGGCCGGTGACCTGGCGGCCGCGGCCGGTGGCGACGGGGCCGGGCGACGCAACCGGGCAATGGAGAGCGTCTTCGCCGAGCTGGACAGCCCGTTCCGGCGGTGGCTGGCGGGGCTGCGCGGCGACTCCGACACCGTCGCGGTGCAGGTCGAGTGGCACAAGACCGCCCGCACGCTCGTCACCGCGGCCGCCGATGACCTGCTCAGCCGCATCCCGCCGGCCTGCTGGGAGGGCCGCGAGGTCCGCGGCCACCAGCTGACGGCCGCTCATGCGGCGGCCCGGTTCCGCCGGGACCTGTCCCAGGCCCTTCCCTTCGCCTACGCCGAGAAGGCCGCGCCGACATGACCCTCGAGAACGAAGGAGAGACCGTGGCCGCCGAACCGATCACCGCCCCCCACCCCCGTGGCCGCGTCGGGGCCGTTGTCGACCGTCAGGCGATGAGGCTGCTGACGGCGGCGTCGAAGGGCGCGCCGTGGTCGATCGCAGCCCTCGCGCGGCTGAGGCGTGGAGCGGGCAAACAACCGGGGGAGCTGCTCGACATCCTCGAGTTCACCCTGGACGACGACTTCTTCGTCGGCCGGTCCGACGCCGGTGCGTCCATCGACGAGTACGCCGCGCACGTCGCGCTGACGTTGTTCGCGCTGCACCAGCAGTCGAAGTCCCAGCCGATGCACAAGTCCGGCGTCGGACTCGGATCGGCGCTGCGACGGCTGGCCGACGGGCCGGACATACCCGAGCCCGTGCAGCACCGCTTCCGCGTGCTGGGCACCGCCGACGGCGTCAGCGAACTCGTCCACCACCTGCGCGGCGCCGTAGCGCTGTTGCGCGCCAACGACATCGCGCTGGACTACGGCCTGCTTGCCGACCAGCTCGTGGCGTGGCATTGGACGGATGGCCCGAACCGCGTCCGGCTCCGCTGGGGCCGGGACTTCTACCGCACCGATCGACCCATCACCACAGCCTTGTCCTGATCAAGCCCGTCGAGAGGAACTCCGTGCCCCGCACGATCGTCGACATCCACGTTCTGCAGACCGTCCCGCCCAGCAACCTCAACCGCGATGACACGGGGAGCCCGAAGTCCGCGCGCTATGGCGGCGTCGTCCGGGCCCGCGTGTCGAGTCAGGCATGGAAGCGGGCGACGCGCACCGCGTTCGATGGAGTGCTCGACCGCAGTGAGCTGGGGGTTCGCACGAAGCGGCTCGTCGAGCTGGTCGGCGACGAGATCACGGCCCAGGAATCGGCGCTGGAAGACCGCGCAGCCGCACTGGCCAAGGATGTGCTCACCGCGACCGGTCTCAAGATCGCCTTACCCAAGGGGAAGAAGGACGTTCCCGAGGAGGCCGGTTACCTGGTGTTCCTCAGCCACCGCCAGGTGACCGGTCTGGCCGAGCTTGCCGTCGCGGCCGCGCGCGAGGCGGGGGACGGCCCGGTGACCATCGCGAAGAACGACGCCAAGGCCCGCGCCGACACCGAGCACTCCGTTGACGTCGCGCTGTTCGGGCGCATGGTCGCCGAGGTCACCGACCTCAACGTTGACGCCGCCGCGCAGGTCGCCCACGCGCTGTCGGTGCACGCCGTGGAGAACGAGTACGACTACTTCACCGCCGTCGACGACCACAAGAAGGCCGATGCCGACGAGGACGCCGGCGCCGGAATGATCGGCACCGTCGAGTTCAACTCCTCGACGCTCTACCGCTACGCCACCGTCGACGTCGACCGGCTCCGGGAGAACCTCGGCGACGCCAAGGCGACCTGTCGCGCGGTGGAAGCCTTCGCCCGTGCGTTCGTGATGAGCATGCCGACGGGCAAGCAGAACACCTTCGCCAACCGCACGCTGCCCGACGCGGTGCTCATCGTGCTGCGGGAGACGCAGTCGATCAACCTTGTCGGCGCGTTCGAGGATCCCGTGGGTGAGCGTGAGCCGGGTGGTCGGGTGCCGGCGGCGATCGCGCGGCTGGCCCGGCACGCCGTCGAGGTACAGGAGGCGTTCGCGGAGACCCCGGTTGCGACGTGGACATTCGGGCCGGGGGAGCGTCTCGCCCCGCTGGCGGAGCTGGCCCGACGTGGCGACGTGGACTCGACGATGGCGGCGTTGGGCGAGGCTGTCGCGGCGCGGCTGCCGTGACGGTGTTGCTGCTGCGGCTCGCGGCCCCGTTGCAGTCGTGGGGGACCGGCAGCCGATTCTCCCGGCGCGGCACTGACCGCGCTCCGAGCAAGAGCGGGATCCTCGGGTTGCTCGCGGCCGCGCAGGGGCGGCGCCGCACCGATCCGTTGGAGGAGCTGCTCGGGCTCCGGATCGCGGTGCGGACGGAGCAGGCAGGCACCGTGGAGCGGGATTTCCAGACCGCGATGAAGCCGGGTGAGCGGACATCGTTCTCGTTGTCCACCCGGCACCATCTCGCTGACGCGGTGTTCCTGGCGGCAGTCCAGGGTGACCAGGCGCTGCTGGAGGGGCTGCAGTCGGCGTTGCGACAACCGCACTTCCCGTTGTTCCTGGGGAGGCGGTCCTGTCCTCCCGTGGGCCGCGTCGAGCACGGTGTGCGACCCGGAGAGGCCGTCGACGTCCTCGGTTCCGAGCCGTGGCACGCGGCGCCCTGGTTCCAGCGTGCGCACAAGGAGCCCACCGCGCTGTTGGACCTGGCCGCCGATTGCGCGCCCGGCATACCGGGCGCCGAGCTTGTCCGGGACGAGCCGGTGTCGTTCGATCCACGGCATCGGCAGTGGGAGTGGCGTTCGGTACTGCACCACCCTCCCGTCCGCGTGCCCAACGAGACCTACGCCGGTGACCGGCACGACCCGATGGCGGTCCTCTAAATGCACCTCACCCGCTTTGAGATCAACCCGCAACGCCGCGAGGCCCGGGCCCTGATCGCGTCGCCCCAGCGCATCCACGCCTCTGTCATGGCAGGCTTCCCGGACCCGCACGACCCGCACGACGCGCACAACGACGGGCGCGTGCTGTGGCGCCTCGACGAGGGCCGCCACGACGCCGTCCTGTTCGTCGTCAGCCTGGGAAAGCCCGACCTCACACACATGGTCGAGTCGGTCGGCCGACCGACCTACGGCTGGCAGACCCGCGACTACGGGCCGTTCCTCGATCGGCTGACAGCCGGGGAGAGATGGGCGTTCCGGTTGTGCGCCAACCCGGTCCACAACACCCGCCCCGCCGACGGCGCCAGCCGCGGCAAGCGGGTCGGCCACGTCACCGTCGATCAACAGACCGCGTGGTTCCTGCGCCATGCCGAGCGGTCCGGCTTCCGCGTGATCGAGGGCGCGGCCGGTCAACCCGATCTGGTCGTGCGGTCGCGGCGCACGCAGCGCTTCGCCCGTCAGCAGCGCACCGTGACGCTCACAACCGCGGTGTTCGAGGGCACCCTGCTCGTCGAGGATCCGCAGACTCTGCGGGCGGCGCTGCTCGGCGGGATCGGTCCGGCGAAGGGCTACGGCTGCGGCCTCCTGACCCTCGCCGCGGCGGGGTAGCGGTGGCGAAGGAGATCCCCGGTGCGAAGCCGGTACCGATCGGCCAGCTCGTCCGGGCGCAGGACCGGCTCAGCTTCGTCTACCTGGAGCACTGCGTGGTGCACCGCGACGCCAACGCGATCACATCACGTGACGTCAAGGGCACCGTGCATCTCCCCGCGGCGGCGCTGGGTGCACTGCTGCTCGGACCGGGCACGACCGTTAGCCAGCAGGCGATGGTGCTGCTGGCTGAGAGCGGCTCGACCGTGGTGTGGGTGGGGGAGCAGGGCGTCCGCTACTACGCGCACGGCCGCTCGCTGGCCCGATCGTCGCGGCTGCTGGAGACTCAGGCTGCGCTGGTGTCGAATCAACGCTCCCGCCTGCGCGTCGCCCGACAGATGTACGAGATGCGCTTCCCGGGAGAGGACATCTCCCGGCTGACGATGCAGCAGCTCCGCGGCCGAGAAGGCGCCCGGGTCCGCCGGCTCTACCGCCAACACTCCGAGCGGACTGGCGTCACCTGGACCCGCCGCGACTACGACACCACCGACTTCAACGACGGCACGCCGGTCAACCAGGCCCTTTCCGCGGCCAACACGAGCCTCTACGGCGTCGTCCACGCCGTGATCGTCGCACTCGGCTGCGCATCCGGGCTCGGGTTCGTCCACACAGGACACGCACTCTCGTTCGTGTTCGACGTCGCCGACCTCTACAAGGCCGACATCTCCATCCCCATCGCGTTCGACATCGCCGCCCGCGGCGTGGCCGACGTCGGCGCCGAAACCCGTCGCGCGGTCCGCGACCACATGAAGGGCAGTACCTTCCTGGAGTCCTGCGTTCGCGACATCAAGGCGCTGCTGACCGAGGACGACGACCTCGTCGAGTACGGGCCCGAAGCGTTCGAGGACCCCGACATCGTCATGCTGTGGGACGGCAACGGACGAACCGTCAGCGCAGGCATCAGCTACGAGGACCCCGACGACCTCTCCGACCTGGACGACTACATCTCGGACGAGTCGTGACCGTCATCGTCGTCGCTGCCTGCCCGGTCGGCCTGCGCGGACACCTGACACGTTGGTTGCTGGAGATTTCAGCAGGCGTCTTCGTCGGCAAGATCTCCGCGCGGGTCCGGGACCTGTTGTGGGAACGGACCCTGGAGATGGTCAAGAACGGTCGGGCGATCATGGTCTACTCGGCCAACAACGAACAGGGGTTGGCCTTCAAGGTGCACCGACACGAATGGACGCCTATCGAGATCGAGGGCCTGACGCTCATGCTCAGGCCGAACAACCAACTCGAGACGCCTCAGGCCGGCTCCAGCGACCGGACCCAAGGATGGAGCAGCGCGAGCCGACGACGGCGCTTCCGCAACCGCTAGCGAAGATGAACGCAGTTCCACCACACCGTGGCAAGATCCCCATGTCAGCAAGTGTCGTCCCCGCGCTCGCGGGGGTGGTCCGGAGAGGGATGAACGCTCCCCCCGGCGGGAACTGTCGTCCCCGCGCTCGCGGGGGTGGTCCCCGCATGCCCGCAGCCGGGTAGTCGAAGGAGAAGTCGTCCCCGCGCTCGCGGGGGTGGTCCTGGGCCTGTGGGTGTCGCTTGGCACTACTCTGCGTCGTGCCCCCCCGCGCGGGGGGGGGGCCCACGAAAAAACCCCCCGCAGGCGGGGGGGGGGGGTGGGGCCCCCCCCGCCCGGGGGGGGGGGCGCGGGGGGGGGGCCCCCCCCC
>JAJAZD010000282.1 GCA_026785945.1 Pseudonocardia sp.
AAAATTGTGGGCCTGGTTCTTTTTTTTTAATTCCCCCGGGGGGGGGGGGCCCAGGGGGCGACCCGTATCGGGGGGGGGCCGCACGATAGGGGCGCGGTCCGGGCCGCGGCCGGGGTGGGGGGGGGGGCCGCGGCCGCGGCCTGCGAGGCACGTCGCTTCGTCGAGGCCCGCGACCACCTCGAACACCTGAGCGGACGGCCGTGGACGTGCCGGGCGTCGGCAAGCTCGGGGCGCTCCTGTCCCAGGCCCGCGCCGAGGTGGAGCGGGCCGACGCGGCCGTGGCAGCGGCCGTCGCCGGTCCGCAGGCGCGCCGCATGCGGGTGCTGCTCGCGGTGCTCGCGAACTGTCCCGACCACGTGGGCGCCCTCGCCGCGCTCGAGGAGATGCCGCTCGCTCCGCCCGCCTGGGTGAACGCCGGCCGCGACGCGGGCTCCGACGTCGTCGTGCGGTGGGCCGCCTCGACCACCCCGGACGTCGTCTACCGCGTCAGCCGGCGACGGGCCGACGGCTCGTGGCAGGTCCTCGGCCGGGTCTCGGCGACCGTGCTGGAGGACGGCGGCGCCCCGCCCGGCGTCGAGGCGCCGGTGTACGCCGTCGTCGCGCTGCAGGCGGGCCGGACGTCGACCCCGGCGCTGTCGGACAGCGTGCCCGAGCCGAGCCGCCGACCTGAGATTGTCGCGGATGCGGACCTCGCGGCGCCCACGGGAGTCACGGCGGTCCGGACCGCCGGTGGGTCCGTCGCGGTGAGCTGGACCGGCACCGGAGACGTCGAGTACCGGGTCCGCTGCCAGACCGCCGACGGCCGGTGGCGCGTGGTCGGCCGGACCCGGTCCACCTCCGTCGAGGACGGCGGTGCGGGGCCCGGGGCGCTGCCGGTGTACGCGGTGAGCGGTGCGGCGGGGGGCGTCCGATCCGGCGAGGGCCGCTCCGACGCACCGGTGCCCCGGGCGTGAGCTGCGCCCGCCCGATCCCACGACCCGGCGGAATCCGGGCACACTGGCGACGCGTCCCGTTGCGGACACGCTCACATCCTAGGGGACTGGCGTGACACGCGGCGCCGACCGGTGTTGACGGAAACAGGAACAGAGGACATGAACCTTCGGATCTTCGGCTGGTCCTACGCGGTGACGGTGGCGGCACTCGTGGTCGCATTCGTCTACGGCAGCTGGGAGGCATTGATCCTCTGCGCCATCCTCGGCGTGCTGGAGATCTCGCTGTCGTTCGACAACGCCGTGGTCAACGCCACCGTGCTGGAGCGGATGAGCGAGTTCTGGCAGCGCATCTTCCTCACCATCGGCATCGTCATCGCGGTGTTCGGTATGCGGCTGGTGTTCCCGCTGATGATCGTGGCCGTCACGGCCGGCCTGAATCCGGTCGAGTCGTTGACCCTCGCCCTGGAGCGGCGCCCCGAGAGCGACCCCACCAGCTACGCCCACCTGCTCAACGAGGCGTACCCGCAGATCGCGGCGTTCGGCGGCATGTTCCTGTTCATGCTGTTCCTCGACTGGATGTTCGAGGACCGGGACATCAGGTGGCTCGCGTGGCTGGAGCGCCCGCTGGCGCGGATCGGCCAGCTCAACCGGGTCTCGATCGTCCTCGCGCTCGTCGCGCTCGTCGCGCTCGCCAACACCCTCGCCGAGGACCCGGCCGTCGTCCTGATCGCCGGCGCACTGGGCCTGGTCACCTATCTGGCCGTCAACGGGTTGGGCGACCTGTTCGACACGGCGGGCCAGGGACAGCTGGAGGAGGTCGAGGCGGGCGACGTCGCGGAGAAGAACGTCAGCGGTCCCTCGACGTTGGCCAAGGCGACCGGCCGGGCGGGCTTCTTCCTGTTCCTCTACCTCGAGGTGCTCGACGCGGCGTTCTCCTTCGACGGCGTGATCGGCGCGTTCGCCATCACCGTCGACCCGATCATCATCGCGCTGGGCCTCGGCCTGATCGGGGCGATGTTCGTCCGGTCGCTGACCGTGTTCCTCGTACGCAAGGGCACGCTGTCCGACTACGTCTACCTGGAGCACGGCGCGCACTGGGCCATCGGCGCCCTCTCGGTGATCCTGCTCGTCGGGATCGGCTACCACGTCAACGAGGTGGTCACCGGCCTGATCGGGGTCGCCTTCATCGGTGCGGCGTTCCTGTCCAGCATCCTGCGCAACCGGCGGCTCGCGGCCGAGGGCATACCCACGAAGAAGACCGCGGACGAGCTGGCGACGGAGAAGGTCTGACCCCTGCCGTTCCCCGATCCGCTACTGTTCCCCGATCCGCCGACGAATGGAGTAGTGCGTGTCCGTCAACATGACCAAGGGCCAGAAGGTGTCGCTCGCCAAGCGCGGCGGCGGCACCCTGACCGTGGTCCGCATGGGTCTGGGCTGGGACGCGGCGAAGAAGCGCGGCCTGTTCGGCTCGAAGTCCCAATCGATCGACCTCGACGCGTCGGCCCTGTTGTTCGACGCCGGCGCCGACCTGGTCGACGCCGTGTGGTTCCGTCAGATGCGCAGCAAGGACGGTTCCGTCCAGCACACCGGGGACAACACCACCGGCGCAGGCGACGGTGACGACGAGTCGGTGATCGTCGACCTCTCGCGGCTCCCGGCCGCGGTCACCCAGATCGTGTTCACGGTCAACTCGTTCACGGGGCAGGACTTCTCTCAGATCGAGAACGCCTTCTGCCGGCTGGTCGACGAGACCACGAACGAGGAGCTCGCCCGCTACGAGCTGTCCGGATCCGGGCGGCACAACGCACAGATCATGGCGAAGGTGACTCGCGGCAAAGCGGGTGAGTGGTCGATGACGGCGATCGGTGCGATCGCCACCGGCCGCACGTTCCAGGACCTGCTCCCGGCCACGGTCGGCCACCTCTGACCGTCGCGCGGCCCATCCCGAGTTCAGGAAAGCCACTTTCATGCCCTCTACGGGCAGGAAAGTGGCTTTCCTGAACCTGGTGCCGCCTTCCTGAGCCTGGTGTCGCAGCTCTACAGGTCGAACTCCGCGGGCGGGATGCCCACGGCCAGGCAGGCCTCGCGCACGGCCTGCATCTCGTCCTTGTCGAAGTTGCCGTCGGCGCCACCGATGATGATGCCGACCTGGATGACGGCGCGGGCGGCGTCGGGCTTCGACTTGAGCTTCGACAGGGCCTGGATGGCCTCGACCTTGCCGAAGTCGTAGTCGGCTTCGAGCTTGCCGGCGTAGTGGGTGAACTTCTCGAGCAAGTCACTGGCCGGGAAGACCGACAGCACGTCGTTGCTGCTGATGAAACCCGCGGTCTTGCGGCGTTCCTCGGCGTCGATGCTGCCGTCGGCGGCGGCGATCAGCGCGCACATCGCCATGCTGGCGTTGGCGAAGTCCTTGTTCTTGAACTTGCCGGCCTGGGTCTTGGCCTGGGTGGACATTTCGGCGGCACGTGACTTGAGCTGGTCCCACAGGGCCATGATCGGCGTCCTTCCTTCGGTGGAGCTGTTTCGATGGAGCTGTCGTTGGTGAGCTTCTTCTCAGCCTGCCAGAACGTCGGACCCGGACGCACGGAGCGTGCGCACCCGAAGCCATTCGAGCAGTTCCTCCCCGGCGAGCACGCCGCTGGATCGGGTGACCGACAGGTGGTCGAGGGTGAACCCGGCGTCGGCCAGCTCGCCGTGGGCCGGCCGGATGGCGGCGTCCGCGACGGTGAGCAGGTCGGCGTCGAGCAGCGAGTCGCCCGCGGCGAGCAGCGGGCCGCCCCCGCAGCGGTCCACGACCTCGGCGGCGGCCGCGGACTTCGTCAACGGCAACGGCACCGCGTACACCTTGCGGCCCTGCAGCGATACGGTCCAGCCGCGAGGGGCGCACCAGGCGGCGAGCTGATCCACCCAGCCGTCGGGGAGCGCCGCCCGGTCGACGACGGCGTAGCAGAACAGGTCGCTCGCGGTGCGCAGGGTGAGGACGAAGGTGCCGCCCCGGGCCCTGAGGTGCGACTCGACCTCCGCAAGCGGCGCGCAGCCGGTGAGCCGGGCTCGCACCGCGGCCGTCCAGTCCGGGTCGGGGACGCCGTCGACGAGCAGGAGCCCGCCGTTGCCGGCGATCGCGTAGCGGGCGGGCGGCCCCGGCATGTGGACGCGCGCGAGCTGGTCGAGCGTGCGGGTGGTGGTGGGCACCACCGTAGCGATGTCCCGGAGCGCGCGCAGCGAGGTCGCCGCGGGCTCGGTCATGAACGACAGCGGCGCACCCCGGTACAGCTCGACGCACAGCAGGCGCGGCGCGTCGGCGTCGGGTACCCGCAGGTCCAGCGCCGCGGCCGAGTAGATGACGGTCCGGTCAAGATCGATGCAGACGACGGGATCGTGGGGTGTCATCGCGCGGCGGCCAGCCCGTCGGCGCCCGTGGCGCCGCGCGTGAAGCGCGGGTGGATGAGCCCGACGCAGGTGTAGGCCAGACCGTCCACCTCTTCCACCGGCACGCCGCGCCGCTGCGCGAGCAGCCGGACGTGCGCGAGGTCACCCGCCGGCGCGCCGGCGCGCACGAGGACCTTCCACGGCACGCGACGCAGCAGCACGCGTGTGGTCTCGCCGACCCCCGGCTTGACGAGGTTGGGGTCGCCGATGCCGTAGTCGGAGACGATGCGGTCGACGGCGGCCCAGCCGGCGAAGTCGGGGACGCGGTCGGTCGGCGGTGCGGTGGCGAGCACACCGCCGAACTCGGCGCCGACGGCGTCGAGGAAGCCGTTCGAGACGTCCGACCCGGCGAGCTCGGCGTAGAACTTCGCGCCGTGGTAATGCCCGGGCGCCACGAGGCGGTCCTTCAGCACCGTGCGGGAGACGAGCCCGGACACCGTCGAGTTGAGGCATGCCGACGCGATCAGCCAGTCCTCGCGGGTGCCGAACAGGGTCGCGCAGCGGCCGGGGTCGGCGAGCACGGCCAGCTCGGGGTCGAACCGGATGCCGGTCGCGGCCTCGTGCCGGGCCAGCGCCGCGGTGAGCTCCCGCGCGATGGCGCCCTTACCCGTCCAGCCGTCGACGAACACCACCCGGGACGGGTCGTGGTGCTCGGCGAGATGGTCCAGCGCGAGCCGGTCGATCCCCCGGCCACGGACGATCGACACCGCGTAGTGGGGAAGGTCCAGCCCGTGCCTGCGAGCGGCCCAGCGGCGCAGCAGGATGCCGACCGGCGTGCCCGCGCGCGCCAGCGAGACGAGCACGACGTCGCGCCCGCGCTCGGCCAGCACCAGTTCGGCCACCGTGCCGACGGCCTGCGCGAGCCGACCGGCCGACGCCGCGAGGGTCGAGCGGTAGAGCTCGAGGTACTCCGCGTCGGGCTGGTACTCGTGCGGCAGCGACTCGGCGTAGTGCGCGCCGCCGCTCTGCACGGCCTCCTCCCGTTCCTCCGTCGGCGCCTCCAGCGCGACGCCGGACAGGTCGGTGAGCAGCCAGCCGACCTCGTCGGGCGCGTAGCTGCCGAACACGGGCCCGCGCAGGGGCGGCGGGGTGGCGCTCACGGGGTCACCACGAGGATGGTCCTGCGGGTGTGGGGGGCGAGGGCGGCGAGCAGCCCGGTGCGCAGGGCGGGGGTGTCGGCGGGCGGGTCGACGACGACGAGGATCCGGTCCCAGGCCGGGTGGGCCCGGCCGCCCAGGTTGTAGGCGAAACGCGGGCCGGGTCCGTCGGCCGGATCGTCGTGGGCTGGGAAGGCGATCCCGCTGCTCAGGGCGTAGTCCATGCCGTCGGTGGCCTGGGTGTCGAGCACGACGGCGGGGGAGCGGGTGGTGGTGGAGAACCGGACGTCGTGCCCGGCGTCGGCGAGCACCTGGGCGAGCCGCAGCGGCAGCGCCATGAGTTCCTCGGTACCCAGCACCAGCGTCCGCCCGCCGGCGCCGAGGCCGGTCACCCGGGCCAGCTCGGCGCCGATGCCGGGCAGCACGGCCGCGAGTGCGCGATGGTCGTCGGGGGAGAACCCGTGCCGTCCCCCGACGGGCAGTCCGGCGGGCCACCCGAGCGCGCCCAGCTCCACCCGCGAGTCGGGGTCTGCGTGCGTGCGAGTCGGGGTCTGCGTGCGCCGGGTCCCGCCGTGCCGGGTCCCGCCGTGCCGGATCTCGCCGTCGGGCGTGTCGCCGTCGGGCGTGCCAACGGTCGGGTTCGCGTCGTGCGCGGCGTCGAGTCCTGTGCGGATCCGCTCCGCGCGCTCGGCCACGTCGGGGGGCACCTCGATCGCCGCTCGGGCCAGCGACACGACGTCCAGTCGGGCACCCAGCGACGCGACCGCGTCGACCAGGCCGGAGTCCGGGGGCCGCACGTCGACCAGTGCCGCCACCACGTAACGCTCTCGTGGCGTGACCCGGTGCAGTGCCGCGATCGTGTTGTACACCGTCCGCCCGGTGCTGAGCTCGTCGTCGACCAGGACCAGGGGGCGCCGATCACGAAGCAGGGTGGGATCGGTGGGCAGCAGGAGGTGCGCCGTGGCGTGGGAGTGCTCCTCGGCGAACCCGCCCGCCGGGGCGACACCGGGCACCGTGCGCCGGGTCGAGTGCAGGTAGTCGGTGCCGCCCAGTCCCTCGGCGACGCAGTGGCCCAGCGCGGTGGCCGTCTCCGCGAAGCCCAGCACGAGCGCGTTCGGCGCGTCGAGCGCCGGGCTGCACGCAGCGTGCAGTGCCGCCGCCGCGCCGGATCCGCCCCGGATCGCCGCGTACACCAGCTCGGCCGGCAGGGCGCGCGGTGGCCGTCCGGCCAGCGCATCGGCCACCAGAGCACCCAGCAGCAGCCCGGTGGCCCGGACCAGCCGCGGATCGGTGGGCACGTGCTTGCCGAGCACGCGGGAGACGAGCAGCTGTGCCCTGCGCGGGTTGCGGCGCAGGGCGAGACCGAGCAGCTCGGTGGCGTCCAGGCCGCCGGTGAGGGGCCGCAGCCGCACCCCGAGCCGCTCGAGGACCGAGCCCGCCGCCAGACTCACCGGGGCAGGCTCGCGGACAGCAGCTCGACGAACGACACGTCATCGGCCGCCACCCCGAACACGCGGGCTCGCAGCATCGTGGCCCGCGCCCACGCCGTGTGCGGGCGGATCTCGTTCATCTTGTTGCCGTGGCCCGAGGCCAGCACGCCGCCGCCCTGCTGCGATCCCAGCACGTCGGAGGCGTCCCGGTGCTCCTCGGACGACACGACCGACAACGCGTTGACGACCGCGACGTGGCTGGGGTGGATGGCGCTCTTGCCGGTCAGGCCGTTGGCCTTGTCGAGCTGCACCTCGCGGATCAGGCCGTCGATCGCGCGGGAGACGAGGCGTCCGCGCAGGTCGCTCTCGTCGCTCTCGTCGAACGGTGAGCGCCGCAGCTGCGGTTTGAAGATCCGCTCCGGGCCGGCGTAGTACTCCCAGACGGGCCCGGTGACGACGAACCCCGAACCGTCGGCGCGGCCCAGCACGTTGACGACGTCGGCGATCAGGTCGGCGACCACCTTGATGTCGTAGATCGACAGCTCCGGCGAGCGGCGCAGGCCGTAGAGGGCGCACAGATCCGTGGCGCCCAGGCGCACCGCGAGGATGCGGCGCCGGTCGCGGTGCAGCAGCGCCCGGAGCCGGGAGAGCTCGTCGACCCGGGTCTCGGCGTAGAGCACCGCGCCGGACTCCAGCACCGGCATCGCCCGCAGTGACGTGCCCGCGACCCGGTCGGCCTCGTCGAGGGCGTGCAGGTAGTCGGTGCCGGTCAGTGCGGTGAACTTCGGCATCACGAACCCGTCGAGCACCGCGACGGCCGGACCGAGCCGCCGCACCAGCGCCGGGATCTGCGCAGCGTCGCGGACGCGGACGAAAAGGAGCGGCCCGTCGGCGTGGGACTCCTCGTGCAGGGTGTGGAGCGCGCCGACCAGGTTGGTCTCCGCGGCCTCGACCTGCTCGTCGGCGATGGCGTCCTCCAGGCAGGCCACCACCGACGTGACGCCGGCGGCGGCCTGCTTGGTGATGTCGGCGGCGAGGGCCGGCCGGTCGGCCGGCATGTACAGCGTGGCGCCGAGCGCCACCGAGAGCAGGTCCGAACCGCTGTGACGGTCGAACCGCTCCGGTGGACGCTCGAACAGCGCGCCCTCGTCGGACGCGCTCAGATACCCGAAGTGCCGCACGGCTCGTGCCCCTCTCGTCGTGCGCCACCCGATGTGGCCGGTGCCCCGGACCCGTGCGGCCTACTTGCTGCCGCGCGCCCACTCCATTCCCCAGTCGTAGGCGCGGTCGACGTCGGCCTGTCCACCCTTGATGTAGCGCACCTCTCGGTTCACCACGATCTCGCCACCCTTGTTCTCCAGCATGGCGATGACGCAGGTGGGGGAGCCCGAGTCCGACTCGTCGAGCTTGACCTCGATCTCCGGCCCGGAGGCGGGGAACAGGGTGACGACGCCGTTCGCGCCGGCCCAGTTCGGCGTGCCCTCGTAGATGAAGGCGAACACGAGGATCCGCCGGATCTCCCCGACCCGGGCGAGGTCGATGAACATGTTCTCGCCGCCGGTCACGGCGCCCGAGCGGTCGTCACCGTCGAGGCGGATGATCGGTGCGCCCGAGTAGGGCGCCTGGAAGGCGTTGCCCAGCGCCTGCACGACACCCTTGGTGCCGTCCGTGAACTCCCAGAGGCAGGCGAGGTCGAGGTCGATGCCCGAGCTGTTGCCGAGCAGCTTGCCGAACAGGCCCTTCTTGGCCGGCGCTGCCCCGGTGCTCCACTGCAGGTTGATCCGCAGCTGCCCCCCCGTGGCGCCCCGCTTGGTGAGCGAGACGCTCGGGGCGGACTTGGTCAGGGTGACCTTGGACAGGGACACGCCGGGGGCGGCAGCCGTGGGCTCCGACCTCTGCGGACTCTTGTTGTAGTCGATAGCCACGGCGTCGACCTCAGACGCTGACGCCGAAGTCGCGGGCGATGCCCGCGCGGCCCGAGGCGTAGCCCAGGCCGACGGCACGGAACATCCACTCCGCCCCCCGGCGGTAGA
>JAJAZD010000283.1 GCA_026785945.1 Pseudonocardia sp.
CACCCCGAGTTTTCGGTCACTCGACGACGACCGACACGTCCGCGCCGGCGAGCCGGACCACGAAGCCGTCGCCGGCGGGGTCGATGCTGCGGATCACGACGCCTTCCGGCAGGCCCCGCAGCCGGTAGGTGAAGGAGAACAGGTCGCTGAGCGACTGCGCGCGCGGGTCGTCCACCGAGCTCCCCCCGGTGATCTCGACCGAGGTCGCCGTGACACGCAGCCGCTGGCCGCGGGCCTGCACCCTCCCCACGGCGGTCGCGGTGGCCGTGCGGCCGAGCACCGTCACCTTTCGGCGCAGCTCGACCCTGCCGTCTCCCGCGTCGCGCAGGGACAGCAGGGTCAGTCCAGGCTGGTCCACCCGGCGCACCACCTCGGCATAGGTGACCGTCCCTCGCCCGGACAGCCCGCCGATCGTGACCTGCCCCAGGCTGGGCCCCCTCACGTCACGAGCCACGATGCGGACGTTACTGGCGCTGCCCCTGTCGGTACGCAGGGACCTCGCGTCGACGCGCACCTCGTCGAAGCGGCGACGCAGCGCCTGGTCGAGGAACGGGAACCCGCTGACCTCCACCTGCGTTCCCGTGAGGCCCTTCGCCGCGAGCCGGGACTCGGCCGAGTCGGTCGCGAGCCGGTGGGCGACTCGGTCCCCGGCCACTCCGGCGAGAGCGAGAATGACCACGAAGGCCAGGAACTTGCGCATCCGTCAACGTACGACACCAGCCGAGCAGGAGCTTGTCGGCCTGCTCGGGCAAGCCGGGATTCGGCTCCGCCGACACCACGGACATCCACCGGTTTCGACGCCATCGATGACGTCGGGCTCGCTGGAGAAGAACCACTGCTTCTCGCTGGCGGCCTCGCGGTGCGGGGACCGCCGGGTGCCGGCGCTGTGGATGAGCAGGGATCCGGCGACGCCCCGCTCCTTTACGACACCGAGACATCCCGGCGGGGTGATTTGCCCTGATCCGTGGGATTCGTGACGGATACTGGGTCGGGTGATCTGCCCCGTCCGTCGACTCGTTGTCCCCGCGCTGGTGTGGGGAGTGGGGCTCGCGACGCTGCAGGGCGGACCCGCCGCGGCAGCACCCGCCCCGTCAGAGGTCGCGGTGAACGTCGCAGCCGCTGCCGCACAGTGCTCCATGAGCTTCGGTTCGGCCAAGGGCGCCCGCCGGGCCGCGGCCGTGATGGCGGGGCGGGTGGACCTCGGCCAGTACGGCACCTTCCGGCTGGCAGAGAACCCGTCGTGGCGGCCGGTGTCGTCGCTGGACAGCAGCGGCAAGGGCCACATGCACTCGCTGCACTACCTGCTGCCCCTGCTCCGTAACGGCGTGCGCACCGGTGACAAGGCCATGGTCGACCGCTTCTACGGGGTCCTCAAGGACTGGACGAAGGACAACCGACCGGGTGCGGCCTCGAGCCGCTACGCCTGGGGCCCACCGATCTACGAGGGCTTCCGCGCACTCGTGCTCGTCTGCGCTGCCGCCGGCCCCAGGGGGCAGGCACCGTGGCTGCTCAAGTCGCTGGCGCTGCACGGCGCGATGCTCGCGGACTCGCGACGCTACGAGGGCGCGAACAACGCCTCCCTGCACCAGTCCATGGGCCTGTACGCCCTCGGCGAGGCGCTCGGGCGCCCTCTCTGGCGGGACGTCGCGATCCGTCGGGAGAGCGCCCTCGTCGACCGTCTCGTCCACGAGGACGGGTCGGACGAGGAGGGTGCGCTGAGCTACGCGATCAACAACTACCGCTGGTTCAAGCAGGCCGCCGAGCGGCTTCGCCTGGGCGGCGACGCCCTGCCGGCCAACTTCGCGCGGGTTGACCAGATCCCGGGGTTCGTCGCCAGGGCCACCCGGCCGGACGGCAAGATCGAGGCGCTCGGGGACACCAGCCCGGTGGCTCTCAACCCGACGGCCTGGGCGGGGACGGCGGCGGAGTTCGCCGCGTCCGGCGGGGCCGCCGGCACTGCACCGGCGGACGCCTTCTCAGCGTTCAGCGGGGGCTACGTCTTCGGCCGGTCGGGGTGGGGTCAGTCCAGGGCGTTGGCCGACGAGACCTTCTTCAGCGTCCGCGCGGGCGCGACCCGGTTCGTCCCGCACGCGCACGACGACGCGGGGTCGCTCACGATGTACGCCCACGGGTCACCGTTGCTGGTCGACACCGGGCAGTGGCGCTACCTGTACGGACCGACCCGCAGCTTCGTGGTCTCCCGCGCCGCGCACAACGTCGTGGTCGTCAAGGGTGCGCCGCGTTCGGACCAGGGGCACCCGGAGATGTCGACGTCCAGCGTCGGTGGCCTCGACCTGGCCACGGTCGTCGACCGCGGCTACCGCGGCGTGAGCATCACCCGGACCGTGGCGTACGACCGCGCCGACGACGTCCTGCTCGTGTGGGACCGCCTGACCTCGGACCGGCGGGTAAGCGCCAGCCAGCAGTGGGGTCTCGGGCGCACCCGTGACGTGACCGTTGAGGCGGACGCCGCCCACAGCAACGGGCCGGGCGGCAACGTCTCGATGCTGTTCACCTCCGGCGGGGCACCGCTGGACGTGGCCTCGGGCCAGCGGGAGCCGCTGCGGGGGTGGAACAGCGAGGCCTACGGCGAGCTCTCGCCCTCACCGTCGGTGCGGGCGACCCAGTCGGGAACGTCGCTGTCCTGGCTGACCGTCATCGCGCCACGCGCGGCCGACGTCCCCGCATCCTCGGTGACGGCGTCGTCATCGGTGTCCGGCAGCGCTGCGTCGGTCGCACTGACCACGGCCAACGGCGCTGCGCTCGTGACTCTCGACAGCAACGGGGCGAGCCGCAGCGAGCTCGCGCCCATCCCGCCCACCCTCACCCCGAGCGCCGACATCGTCCTGTCCGGCGCGCAGACCACGATGCGGGTCAACGGCCTGCCTCCCGGCCAACCGGTCAGTCTGGAAGCGGGGATGCCGGGTACGGCCGAGCACCAGGCCGTCGCGCAGTCCTCCGCGTCCGCGTCGGGGACCGCGGAGTTCAGGGTTCCCGTGTCTGTCTCCGCCGACTACCGGGCCGTGTCGCGAGACGGGGCGTCCGCTCCTCGGCTGGTCACCGCTGCCGTCGCTCCCGCACCACCCCAGGGAGTGACTGCCTTGCCGTCGGGCCCCGGCCAGGTCAATGTCGCGTGGACCCCCCCTCCGGATTCCGGGGGGTCACCGCTGACGCGCTACGTGGTGACGGTGGACGGGAAGCGCCAGGTGGTGCTGCCGGAGGCCCTGGGGCTGGTGGTGGAGGACCTGGTGGCGGGCCCGCACGAGGTGTCCGTCCGCGCGGGCAACGCCGTGGCGACCTCCGACGACGCACCGTCAGTCGTCGAGGTGCCCCCGTACCCGTCGGTCACCGGCCCGAAGGTCGCCCGCAAGGGCACCACCGTGGCCCTGACGGTGCGAGGTCTCCTGCGCGGAGCCCCGAAGGCCGTGATGCTCACCCCGGCCGGTGCCGGCCGCGTGCTGGGGATCTCGAAGATCCGCGCCGACGGCACCGCGACGGCCCGGGTGAAGGTCCGGCGGACGCTGTCGGTCACGGTGGCAAGTGCTGACGTCGTCTCGGCACTGCATCGCGTTGTCGTGCGGCGTCGGAGCTAGTCGGCCGTCCGCTGAACGGGGACGCCGGCTACTCGTCCCCGGCGATGCGCAACGAGCGCAGCCGCCGCCCGGCGTACCACGTGAAGCCGACGACCACGACGAGCAGCAGCGGCACCGCCGCGCCGAGTCCGACGGCCGGGGTGATGCTCAGCTCCGCCGACCTGGAGCTGCCCACGATCTTCTCGGTGAGAGCCAGAGCCCACTGTTGGACGCTGAGCGCCTGCGCCCCGGGGACGAAGTTCCCTACCAAGGTCTCCCAGATCAGCGCGTAGAGCAGTCCGACTACGACCGCGTGGCGGGTCATGACCGCCAGTGCCAGGAAGAGCGCGCAGTAAGCGATGCCCGCGACCAGCGCGGCAACGGCGAAACCCACGGCGAGACGGTCGGACCCGCCCGACAGGATCAGACCCGCGACCAGCGTCGGGAGGACGGCGAACGTCACGACCACGCCGACCGCCACGGCGAGCTTGGTGCGCACGATGGTGTGTCGGCCCAGCGGCTTGGAGAGCAAGTAGACGACCGAGCCGTCGTCGATCTCGGGTCCGATCGCGCCGGTCCCCGCGATGAGACCGAGCAGCGGGACCAGGGTGCCCAGCGCAAAGCCTCCGAGCAGGACGACCGTGTTGCCGGAGTCCTCTCCTGCCAGCCACCGGGAGATGACCGCCAGCACGAGGAACACGGCGGGAAGGGCCAGCAGCAGCAGGGCGCGGCGATGGCCGAGCAGGCTGCGCGCGGTGAGCGTCGCGACTGTGCTGTTCATCGCGGCCCGTTCATCGGGCGACCAAGTAGGCGAACACGCTCTCGAGCGACTCGTCGGCGGGAGTGACCTGGTACAGCCGGATGCCCCGGCTGCTCGCGAGCCGGGGGAGCACGCGGATGAACGCCGCGTAGTCGGTGGCGTCGACGTGCAGCGCTCGAGTGTCCTCCCGCGTCGTCACGAGCTGCACGCTCGATGCCGACTGCTCGGCGATGATGGCCGACGCCAGCGCGCGGTCGTCATCGGACCGGATCGTGTACTGGTGGGGGCGTTCGGTCATCAGCTGACGGATCTCCCGGAAGCCACCGGAGGCGGCGTGCCGTCCGGCCACCATGACCTGGATGCTGCCGGCGATCTGCTCGACCTCCTCGAGGATGTGCGAGCTGAACAGCACGGTGCGCCCGGCGTCACCCATCGACTGGAGCAGCCGCATGAGCGACAGTCGCTGTCGGGGGTCCATGCCGTTGAACGGCTCGTCGAGGAGCAGTACCGGCGGGTCGTGCACCAGCGCCGTCGCCATCTTGACGCGCTGCTTCATCCCCTTGGAGTACGTCGAGATGTCGCGGTCCTTGGCGTCGGTCATCTCGACGGTGTCCAGTGCACGCCGTGCCGCCTCCCGCGGGTCGGGCAGCCGGTGCAGCCTGGCGTTTGCGAGGACGAACTGCCACCCGGTGACGACGTCGTACATCCCCTCGCGCTCAAGTACGAGCCCGATGCGACGGTAGATCTCCTCGTTTCGCCACACCGTGTCCCCGTCGAGGGTGACGGTGCCCGAGGACGGGGCGAGGAAGCCACCCATCATGTGAATGAGGGTGGACTTGCCTGCGCCGTTGGGACCGAGAAGGCCAGTCACCCCGGGTCCGATCGTCATCGACACGTCATTGACCGCGACAACGTTGCCGTACCACCGGGACACGGTGTCCAGAACGAGCGTTCCCACTAGATCGAGACCTTCCGGTAGCGCAACAGGAGCGCTCCCACGCAAGCGACGACCAAGAGAAGGGTGACGATGAGGAACACGATCGCGCCCACAGTGCCCGGTGGCTCGGCGGGCAGCGCAGAGTCGGCGCCGAGCACCGAGGACTGCACGCCGTCGACGAGGGTGAAGGGGGAGAAGAGACCGGAGTAGGCCGCGAGGGTCTCCTCGTTCTCCTCCGTGGCGATGCCCTGCACCACGCCCTGAACGCCGGCGAGCACGAGGAGGACCGTGATGATCGCCGCGACGCCGAGCCCTCGCCGCGGCGTCACGGCCGCGATGACCAGACCTATCCCGGCGAGGACGAGCGCCACGAGCAGACCGCTGCCCAGCGACCGCAGGTAGTCGGGCGCCTGCTCGCCGATCGGCAGCTCGACCAGCAGCGCCCCGAGGAACATGATCGTCAACGGCACTGCGACGAAGACGAAGACCGCGGCGGACAGCGCGGCGTACTTCGCCAGCACGTAGTCGACGCGCTCGAGGGGCCGGGAGAAGTAGAGCGGCATGACGCGGAAGCGCAGGTCCCGGGAGACGTTGGCGGGGGCCTGGCCGGCGACGTAGATGGCAACCAGCACCTGGACGTTGAGCACGTAGGACGTGTACTCACCCGGCAGCTCGTCGGCATTGGTGATGGCGGCGACCACGACGAGGATGAATGCCGGCACGCACACCACCGCGAACAGCAGCATCGGCACGATCTTGGACCGCGCCGAGCGGCCGATGCCGTAGGCACCCAGCGCGCTCTCGACGAACAGTGCTCTCGCGATGTGCCCGCGGCCGAGTCGCGGCCCGTCGTAGTGCCGGTAGCCGATGTCGTGGATGACCCCAGAACGTGCCGAGGGCGTCGGAGGAGTCGCGTCAGACAATGCCGGCTCCCGCCGCCGTGAAGATCTCGGACATGCGGTGCCGGCGCTGTTCCATCCGGACCAGCCCGACGCCGAGGCCGACGACGTGGTCGCGCACCACGTCGTACGTCGTGTCATCGCGCAGCTCGACCTCCAGCACGTGGCCGACGAGGGCCACCGTCAAGCCGGCGGACCGCAGCGCGGCGGCCAGCTCGTCTGTCCGGTCGTCGACCTCGACGGCGACGAGGGCGCTGGCGGCTGTCACATCGGCCGTCGAGGACGAGCGGAGCAGTCGGCCGCCGTCGATGACGACGACGTGGTCGCACACGCGCTCGAGCTCGCCGAGCAGGTGGGACGCGACCAGGACCGAGATGCCGAACTCGCTTCCGATGCGCCGGATGAGGCCGAGCATGTCGTCGCGCCCGGCCGGGTCGAGCCCGTTCGTCGGCTCGTCCAGGAGGACCAGCGTTGGGTCGTGGACGAGGGACTGGGCCAGCTTCACCCGCTGCTTCATGCCCGTGGAGTAGCTACCGATGGGCCGGTACCGCTCCTCGTACAGCCCGACATGTCGCAGGGTGTCGGCCGTCCTCTCGCGGGCTGCAGTCCTGGCCAGACCCGACATGCGGGCCATGTGGACCACGAACTCGGTCGCCGACACGTCCGGCGGCAGGCAGTCGTGCTCGGGCATGTAGCCCACCCGCGACCTGATCTGGGCGCCGTCCGAGGCGACATCGAGGCCGAGGACGGTGGCACTGCCCGAGGTGGCGGGGACGAGGCCGAGCAGGATCTTGATCAGCGTCGACTTCCCGGCGCCGTTGGCACCGATCAGGCCGATGACGCCGGGCTCGATGTCGACGCTGAGCTCGGAGACCGCCGTCACCGGGCCGTACCTCTTGGTGAGGGTGTCGGTGCTGATCAAGGCCACAGCCGGAGCCTACGCATCCGCTGTCGCGTCTCGTGGCACGTACTCGTCGATCATGTCGTTGCGCAGCTTGCCCGACGGGTCGAGTCGCCGCGCGAGTGCGGCGAAGTCGGGGAACCGCTCGTAGCGGCCCGCCACGAC
>JAJAZD010000284.1 GCA_026785945.1 Pseudonocardia sp.
CCCGCCCCGCGCGGCCCCCCCGGCGGGGGGGGGGGCAAAACCGCGACCCCCCCCGGGGGCCGGGGGGGGGGCCGGGGGGGGGGGGGCCCGGGGGGGGGGCCCCGCGGGCCACCAGCCGGTCGACGGCGTCGGGGCTGCGGTTGACGCCGATGACGTCGTGCCCGGCGGCGACGAGGTGGCCGGCCATGGGCTCGCCCATGATGCCGAGCCCGATGAACGCGATCGTGGTCATGCGGTCCTCCCTGCGGTGCCGGCCCGGGCGGGCGCGCCGCGACGCGCGCGCGGCAGCCAGTCGAGACCGGCGTCGGTGGTGGTGGCGGGGGCGTACTCCAGGCCCACCCAGCCCGCGTAGCCCGCCGCCTCCAGCGCGTCCAGGTGGCGGTCGAGGTCGAGGGAGCCGGTGCCGGGCTCGTGGCGGCCGGGGGCGTCGGCGATCTGGACGTGGCCGATCCGCGCGTGGTGTCGGTCGAGCGCGGCGTCGAGGTCGTCGCCGTTGACCGACAGGTGGTAGAGGTCGGCCAGTAGCCGGAGGTTGCCGGCCCCGGACTCCCGCTCGACGCGGTCGAGCACCGCGACGACGTCGTCGGCGGTGCGCAGCGGGTAGCGTGGCGCGCCGCTGACCGCCTCCACCAGCACCACGGCCCCGATCCGGGCCGCGGCATCGGCCGCGGCGGCGAGGTTGCGGGCGGCGAGGTCGTCCTGCTCCCCGGGGGCGGTCCCGTCGACGCGGTTGCCGTAGAGGGCGTTGAACGCGCGGGTCCCGAGCCGCTCGCCGATCCCGACGGCGGTCTGCACGCTGTCGAGGAACTCCGCGGCGCGCCGTGGCCAGGACACCAGCCCGCGGTCGCCGCCCGGCATGTCGCCCGCCGCGAAGTTGAGCCCGACGAGCTGCACACCGGCGTCGGAGACGGCCGCGACGAAGCGGTCCACCTCCGGGTCGGCGGGAGACGGGCGGTCGAACGGCCACCAGAACTCGACGGCGTCGAAGCCCGCAGCCTTCGCGGCCGCCGGCCGGTCGAGCAGCGGCGTCTCGGTGAACAGGATCGAGCAGTTGGCGAGGTACGGCAGTCGGTGGGTCATCCACTACCTCCACAATATGGAAGAGAACATCTGCCTGATGGAAAGTAGCCGGGATCTCTGGCTCCGGTCAACCGCCGGACAGTGGCCGTGTAGCTTCCACATGGCGGAACCGGTGAGGAGGCGACGTGGACAAGACCCGGGGCAGCGGCGTGCAGTCCCTCGACCGCGCGCTCAAGCTCCTGGAGCACCTGGCCGACGCGGGCGGGTCGCTGCGGCTCGCCGAGCTGGAGTCCGCGACCGGCCTCCCGCTCCCGACGATCCATCGCCTGCTGAAGGCCCTGGCGCACAACGGTTTCGTACGCCAGGAGCCCTCGCGCCGCTACGCGCTGGGCCCGCGACTGATCCGGCTCGGCGAGACTGCAGGGCGCGCGCTGGGTACCTGGGCCGGGCCGCGGCTGGCCGAGCTGGTGGCCGAGATCGGGGAGACGGCCAACATGGCCGTGCTGGAGTCCGACGCCGTCGTCTACGTGGCCCAGGTCCCCTCCGCGCACTCGATGCGGATGTTCACCGAAGTGGGCAGGCGGGTCTCCGCGCACAGCACCGGCGTGGGCAAGGCCCTGCTGTCCCAGCTGCCCGACGACCAGGTGCGCGAGCTGCTGCGGCGCACCGGTATGCCTGCCCGGACACCGCGCACGCACACCGACCCGGACGTGTTCCTCGCCGCGCTCGCCGAGGTGCGCGAGCAGGGATGGGCGGTGGACGACGCGGAGCAGGAGATCGGGGTGCGCTGCGTCGCCGTCCCGGTGGCCGGCGCCCCCACGCGGTCGGCGCTGTCGGTGTCCGGGCCGTCCGGGCGCATCACCGCCGCGCGGGTCGTCGAGATCGCGCCCGTCCTGCTGCGGGTGGCGCAGGGGCTGGCCCGCGACCTGTCGGGCGACCCCCCGGCCTAGCAGGTCGGGCCTCTCGGCCCGCCCGATGGGTGACATGTGGCGGTTGACACCTCTTCGGATCGCGCGCACTCTTTCATCAGTTGATAGAAAACTATCGAATGATGGAAGTCAGGTGGACGATGGCGTCGACTCATACCGAACACCGGACCGGTGCCGCCGCGATGGCAGGCGAGCTCCGGGAACGGCTAGGACCGGACCGGGTCCTCACCGACCGCACCGGGCTCAAGGCCTACGAGTGCGACGGGCTCACCGGGTACCGCGTCGTACCGGCACTGGTCGCCCTGCCGGAATCCACCGAGGAGGTGGCGGCCGTGGTCGCCGCGTGTGCGAGGGAGGGAATTCCCTACGTCGCCCGCGGGGCGGGCACCGGCCTGTCCGGCGGGGCACTCCCGGTGGCCGACGGCGTCGTCGTCTCGCTGGCCCGGATGCGCCGGATTCTCGACGTCGACCTGCCCAACCAGCGGATGACCGTCGAGCCGGGGGTCACCAACGCCGACATCACCCGCGCCGTGGCCGCGCACGACCTCTACTTCGCGCCCGACCCGTCCAGCCAGACGGTGTGCACGATCGGCGGCAACGTCGCCGAGAACTCCGGCGGTGCGCACTGCATGAAGTACGGTTTCACCAGCAACCATGTCCACGCCATGACGCTCGTCCTGCCCGACGCGTCGGTGGTCACGGTCGGCGGCGACGGGACCGAGGTCGTCGGCCCCGACCTGCGCGGCGCCGTCATCGGGTCCGAGGGCACGCTGGCCATCGCCACCTCGGTCACGGTGCGGCTGCTGCGCCGCCCGGAGGCCGTCCGCACGCTGGTCGCCGACTTCACCAGCCCCGCGGCCGCCGGCGAGGCCGTCAGCGGCATCATCGCGGCCGGGATCGTCCCCGCCGCCGTCGAGATGCTCGACGCACTCGCCATCGAGGCGTGCGAGGCGGCGGTGCACGCCGGGTTCTCTCTCGACACCGCCGCGGCGCTGGTCGTGGAGCTCGACGGCCCGGCCGACGAGTGCGACGAGGGCTTCGCCCAGGTCGAGCGGATCTGCCGGGAGGCCGGCACGACCGGCATCCGGTTCGCCACCGACCCCGACGAGCGCGCACTGATCTGGAAGGGCCGCAAGGCTGCCTTCGCCGCGATGGGCCGGATCAGCCCCGACTACTTCGTGCAGGACGGCGTCATCCCCCGCACGCGCCTGGGTGAGGTGCTGGCGCGGATGCAGGAGATGGCCGACGAGGCTGGGCTCCGCGTGGCCAATGTCTTCCACGCCGGCGACGGGAACCTGCATCCGCTGGTGCTCTACGACGCCGCGGTGCCGGGCGAGTCCGAGCGCGGGGAGCACCTGTCCACCGCGATCGCGGAGCTGTGCGTGGAGATGGGCGGCTCGATCACCGGCGAGCACGGCGTCGGCACCGACAAGGCGTGCTCGATGCCGAAGATGTTCTCCGAGGACGACCTCGCCGTGATGCGGCGGATGCGCGCCGCGTTCGACCCGGCCGGGATCAGCAACCCCGGCAAGATCTTCCCTACCCCCCGGCTGTGCGGCGAGCGCCCCGGCCCCTACCGCGTGCACCCCCTCGAGGCCGCGGGTCTCATCGAGCGCATGTGATGGACGGAGACCCGACATGACCGCAACCGCACAACGACACGACGTGGCACGACCGGCGACCGTCGCCGAGACCGCAGCGGTGCTGGGTGACTCGGCGGGCACCGTGCTCGTCCGTGGCGGCGGCACGAAGCTCGACTGGGCGGGCCGGGTCCCGGATCCCGACCTGGTCCTCGACACCACCGGTCTCACGGGCGTGCTGACCCACAACCCCGGGGACATGACGGCGTCGGTCCGGGCCGGCAGCACCCTGACCGCGCTGCAGGAGCACCTCGCCGCGAGCGGCCAGTGGCTCGCGCTGGATCCGCCGGACGCGGGTGCGACCCTCGGCGGGCTGCTCGCCGCGGGGGACTCGGGACCGTCGCGGCTGCGCTACGGCGGGCTGCGCGACCACGTCATCGGCGTCACGCTCGTGCTCGCCGACGGCACCGTCGCGCGCTCCGGCGGGCACGTCATCAAGAATGTGGCCGGGTACGACCTCGCCAAGCTGATGTACGGATCACTCGGCTCGCTGGCCGTCGTCGCCGAGGTGGTGCTGCGCCTGCACCCGCGGCCCGCGGCCTCGCTGACGATCACCGGCCCGGCCGACGCCGCGCACGCCACCGCCGCCGTGCTCGCGCTGGCCGCCTCCCCGCTGGAGC
>JAJAZD010000285.1 GCA_026785945.1 Pseudonocardia sp.
CGACCCCCGCGTCGGCGACGCCCTCCCGGGCCTGGAACGTGACGTCCGCAGCGGCGACCTGACCGCCACCCTGGCCGCGCAGACCATCCTCGACCTCCTGGGATGACGGATCCCCCGCACCGGATCCCCTGAACCGGATCCCCCGCACCGGATCCCTCGCCGACGGCGCGCCTGCGCCACGGACGTCACCGCGCTCGCTAACGTGGTCGGGATGCTCGGGGTCAGTCATGCCACGTCCGGTGCGGCCCTCGGGCTCGCGGTCGCCGGATACGTGCCACGCCTGGCCGGGATCGAGCCCGGTGCCGGCACGATCCTGACCTTCGCCGCCGTGTGCGCGGGTGCGGCGCTGCTCCCGGACCTCGACCACCCCTCCTCGACGGCGACGCGGCGGTTCTCGGCGGCGTCGTGGCTCGCCTCGTATGCGATCCGGCCGCTGTCGGCGCTGGTCTACGACCTGACGAAGGGCCGCCGCGATACCGGCCGGGGCACCCACCGCGGCCTCACCCACACCGCGGTCGGAGCGGTGCTCCTCGGGCTGGCGGTCAACGTCGCCTCGGCCCGCTGGGGCACCCCGGTTCTGGTGGGAACGCTGTTCGTCTGCCTGGCGCTGGCGATCAAGGGCCTGGACGCCGTCGTGCCGGGCCCGCCCTCGCTGGTGATCGCGGCCGGGTTGACGTTCGCGGTGGAGCAGTACCTGCCCGGCGGGACGGCAGGCACGGCCGGTTGGCTGGGCACGGCCGTGGCGCTGGGCATGACGGTGCACTCCGTCGGCGACGCCGTGACCGAGTCGGGCGCGCCGCTGCTGTGGCCGCTGCGGATCCGACAGCGCAGCTGGTACCCCGTCGGTAGCCCGCGCCCGTTGCGGTTCCGGACCGGGGGCTCGGTGGAGAACTGGCTCGTCGCACCGGGGCTGACCGTCGCGGTGTTCCTGCTCGTCGCGTTGGTGGTACCCGGCGTCGCCCCGTTCCTGCTGGACCTGCGCGCCCAGCTGGAAGCCATGGTCGCAGGCGCCTGATGCCGACGGTCGACCTCGGCCCCGGGCCGGGCGTCGGGCTGATCACCGCGGAGTCGGGGGAGCGGAGGCCAGGCGGTGAGGGGCCCGGCCGGTCCCCTGCGCATCAGCGGGCGAAACGCAGTCCGCCGCCCAGCGGGACCGACACCGGTGCCCCGGCGCGGGACGGTAGTGCCGAGGATCCACCCAGGGCGTTGTTGAGCAGCCGCTGACCCCATACCGTTCCCGGTGGGTTGCCCATCTGCACGGTGAGCAGGTTGCCTTCCGGATCGTAGGTTCCCTGACCGCCGTCGTAGAACGACACGCGGGATACCAGGTGCGGCAGTGCGCACGTCCCTTCAGGGGTTCATGCGGCTCGGAGGAGCTTGGCGTCGGAGGTCCAGCGGAGAAGGTGCGGCGGGCTCGGGCTTCGGCGCTGCGTTAGAGATCGAGCGCGGCACGCAGCATCGCGGCGAGCTGCTCGAGGGTGTCCGCGTCGAGGACGTCCACGCGCTCGGCGAGCCAACCGCGGTAGAAGCGGCTGATGTTGGAGGCGTCGGCCCAGCCGTGCGCGGGGATGGGGACGGCGAGGATATCGGCGGGGTCCTCCGTGGTGATCGGGGCGCACAGCAACCAGGAGCGGGTGGACTGGTTGATCCCGTCGTTGGAGACGATCACGACCAACGGTTGGCGGGGTGAACCTTGGGGACGGTAGGCCCAGATCTCACCCCGCAGCACGCATGTCCTCCTCGGCGGCGATCAGCTCGACCTCGTCGGCCAGGGCGCCGGCCAGGGCGTCGGCTGTACGGACGGGTCCGACTCCGAGCCGCACGGCCTCGCGGCGGGCAGTGCGTGAGATCCACGCCGACATCGACAGGCCGTCGCGGCGAGCGGACAGCTCGGCAAGTGCGTGCGTGGTCGCGTCGAGCGACACCGTGATCTTCTTGGCGGTCATACCGCCCATCATACCGGCGGTAGGCCCTAGTGGGCCGAAGTCCCGACATGAACCCGCGGCGCCGTCGTGTGCCACGGTGGCCTATGCCGTGGGCGAGTAGCTCGGCGCGGTTGCTCAGCCCACCGACGCGGCCGTCTCGCCCACCACCCGCAGCAGGTCGAGCTTGTGCTGGTCCTCGGACCCCGGAGGCGCGGTGAGCAGCACGTCCTCGCGCGGGCGCCCGGCCAGCGCGTCGCGGATCAGCATCTCGTTGTGCCCGGACCCGTAGAAGTCACCGGTGTCGAGAACGGTGACGCTCGCGTCGAGCGCGGCGTGGATGGTGGCGATGCTCTCGTCGCGGTCGGCCGGGCCGTAGAAGTCCGACATGCCCACGGCGCCCAGCGCGATGGCCGGGACGGTGCCGAGGGTTCCGAGCTGTCTGGTGTCCATGCGCTCTCCGTTCTCCATGGGAGACATCGTGGCGCCCCGGCGGGGGGAGCGGGAGAGGAGTGTCCAGCCACGGACCGGCGGTCCCCCTGTGGCGTTGGGGATGGCGTTCGCGATGGTCGATAGTGGCGGGGTGAGCGTCGCACTCCCCACCCGGCCGGTCATCGGGATCCTGCATCCCGGAGTGATGGGAGCCGCGGTGGGCTCGGCGCTGAAACCCGTCGCCGGTGCGGTGATCTGGGCCGCGGCCGGGCGCAGCATCACGACGTCCAAGCGCGCGGAGCTCGCGGACCTCGTCGGCGTGCCCGATCTCGCCGAGCTGGCACGCCGCTCGGACCTGATCATCTCGCTCTGCCCGCCGCGGGCTGCGGTAGACGTCGCCGAGCAGGTGGCCGCGGCCCTCGACGGCCGCCGGCAACGGCCGCTCTACCTCGACGCCAACACGGTGGGCCCGGCGACGGTGCGGGAGATCGGGGTCCTGCTGGGGGAGGGGACGGTCGTCGACGGCGTGATCGTGGGGCCACCGGCGTGGGAACCCGGACGCACCGTGCTGTGGCTGGCCGGGGCGGGCGCGCCCGTGGTCGCCGGTCTGTTCGGCGGATCACCGTTCGAGGTCCGGGTCGTGGGCGCCGAGGTCGGCGCGGCCGCGCTCGCCGCAGGCCCGTAGCGCAACGCGCAGGTCAGCGCCGCGGCCGGCCGGCCGGGTCATCCGGGTGCCCGGTTCCCCAGCCCCGGTTGGTGCTCCAGTCGGGACCGGGCGCCACGTCGTTCGTGGCGGTCGGGGTGGTGGCCGAAGCGGTCCCGCCGACCGCCGTCATGGTGACGACCAGAGCGAACAGGACGACGACCACCGGCGTGCGTTGCATACGAGCCGGCTTGGTGCCCGATCATCGCCGGGCGTCGCGTTCCTGGCCGCCATCGCACCCGAAGGTGTGGCCCGTCGGCCCAGCGCGGTGACCGGTGACGGGGCGGAGACGGTCCTACCCGGACGGGCCGAACCGCTCGACCCGGATCTTCCCGACCGGCACCCCGGCCTCGACGAGCAGGGCCGTGGCGGTGTCGGCGAAGCCGGCGGTGCCGCACACGTACACGTCCTCCCCGCCGCGCACGAGCGGCACGAGGTCGTCGACGACGAGCCGCCCGACGGGGCGCCGGGAACCGGGGGGAGCCGAGCGCGTGTAGAGGACCGAGGTGTCCGGGCCCGGCAGCTCGTCGGCGTAGTAGAGGTCGGCGGGCGATCGCGCGGAGACGGCCAACCGCACCAGGTCGGGGTGCCCGTCGCGGCGGGCCTGACGCAGCATCGCCATCAGCGGCACCACCCCCGAGCCCCCGCCGACCAGCAGCGCCGGGGTGTCCCCGGACCAGGCGAAGAAGCCGCCGATCGGACCGCGCACCTCCAGGTCGTCACCGGGCACGACCACCTCGTGGAGGAACTCCGAGACCTCGCCCCCGTCGAGCTTCTCGACGGTGAGCTCGATCTCGCCCGAGTCGTCGGGCGCCGAGGCCACCGAGTACGACCGCGACGCCGTGTACCCGTCGGGGGCGGTGAGCCGCAGCACGAAGTGCTGGCCCGCGAGGTGGCGCCGCGGTTGCGGCAGCGCCAACCGGAACGTCCGGGCCCGTGGCGTCTCGTCCCGGACGGCGAGTACCCGCGCGGCCTGCCAGCGCAGCGTCCGGCGGTGTGTGGTGCTGCCGGGGGTGAGGGTCATCAGTCGCCCTGGAAGCGTTGCTCGGTCCACGGATCGCCCCGGTCGTGGTAGCCGATGCGCTCCCAGAAGCCCGGCTCGTCGTGGTCGAGCAGGCGCAGCCCCGACACCCACTTCGCGCTCTTCCAGAAGTACAGGTGCGGCACGATCATCCGGGCCGGGCCGCCGTGCTCGGTGGTGAGCGGGCGACCGTCGGCGTCCCAGACGACCCAGGCCTTGCCGCCGGTGACGTCCGCGATCGGCAGGTTCGTCGTGTAACCGGTGTGCGCGACCGCGATGACGTGCGTGGCGCTCGGCAGCGGGCCCGCCGCCTCCAGCAGCGTGTCGACCGAGACACCGTCGAAGGTCATGCCGAGCTTGGACCAGGTCGTGACGCAGTGGATGTCGCCGGAGTACCTCGACCGTGGCAGGGCATGGATCTCGTCCCACGTCCACGCGGTCTTCCGCTCGACGAGGCCTTCGATCGTGAACGACCAGCGCTCGGTCCCGACCTGGGGGGTCGCCTCGGCGTGCAGCACCGGCCAGTCGACGCGCGCGTCGTACTGTCCCGGTGGGATTCGTGGATCGTGGTCGCGCCGCCGCCCGGTGAAGCCCCGTGTGAAACCCGCCATGACCTTTCTGCCCCCTGTCGCCCAGTGCTCCGCTGCCCAGTGTTCCGCTGCGGAGAGCGATCGTGCCCCACCGGCACGACCGATCTCAACACGTGCAGGAGACAGTAGATCCGACCTGATCCCGACGAGCGGCTGACATGTCCATCGCCGACTTTGTCGGCCCTAG
>JAJAZD010000286.1 GCA_026785945.1 Pseudonocardia sp.
GCGCGGGGGCGCCGACGCCGGCCACGGCCACCCCGACGGCGACGGCCACGCCCGCGGCGGGCAGCAGCAGCCCGATGCCCACGCTCAGCGCCGCACCGACCACCACGGCCGACGCGGCGGGCATCAGCACCCGGATGAGCACGTCCTGCTGGGCGTCGACGTCGCCGACGAGCCGGGAGAGCAGCTCCCCGCGGCGCAGTCGCGCGGTGGTGGCGGGGCCGAGACGGACCAGGGCCTCCCAGATCCGCACCCGCATCGTGGCGGCGGCGCGCAGGGCGGCGTCGTGGGAAGCGAGTCGCTCGGCGTAGCGCAGCACGCCCTTGCCGAGCCCGAACGCGCGGACGGCGACGATGGCCACCATCAGGCTGAGCACGGGCGGGTGCAGGGCGGCGGTGGAGATCAGCCAGGCCGAGGTGGCGGTCAGGGCGACGCCACAGCCCAACGCGGCGCTGCCCAGCAGCACCGCGAGGGCGAGCCGCCACCGTTGTGGCCGGGCAGCGGCGAGTGTCCACCGCAGGTCGCCCCCGGCCCGAGCCCCGGTCGGGACAGGAAGAGGGGCCGGACCGGGAGGCGGCGCCACCGCCTCCCGGTTCGGGCGGCGGGACCGGGGCGGTGTTGCCACGGTCGTGGTCTCCGGCGGCGTGGATCCGGCCAGGTCCACGATGCGGTCACAGGCGGCGAGGACCTCGGGCCGGTGGCTCACGATCACCGTGGTGCGCCCCGCGGCGACGGCGGGCAGCGCCGCCAGGATCGCGGCGGCGCCGTCGGCGTCGACGCCCTCGGTCGGTTCGTCGAGCAGCAGCAGCCCGCGGTCGGCCAGGACGGCCCGGGCCAGCGCGACCCGGCGCACCTGACCGGTCGACAGTCCCGTCCCGTCCTCCCCGACGGCCGTGTCGAGCGGTACGTCGAGGGCGGCGGCCGTGGCGGCCTCGCGTACGCGCGCCGCGGTGGCGTCCGGGTCGCCGAGCGCGATGTTGTCCGCGACGGTGCCCGCGAGCAGGACCGGTCGCTGCGGCACCCAGGCGATCCGGCCCGACCAGGCGTCGCGGTCGATGTCGGCGAGGTCGATCCCTCCGACGGTGATCCGGCCGGCGTCCGGGGTGCGCAGGCCCAGGAGCAGGTCGAGCAGGGTGGACTTCCCCGCGCCGCTGGGGCCGCGGATCCCGACCAGCGAGCAGGGTTCCAGGGTCAGGTCGAGGCCGTCGAGAACGCCGCCGCCGCGACCATCGAGGCCACCGCGCCCGTTCACGCCGACCCCGTGCAGGCGCAGCGGCACCTGCGACGGGTCCGGGGCCGGGGCCCGCCCGGCGCCCGACGGGGGATCGGTCTCCAGCACCGCGAACACCGACGCCGCGGCCGCGAGCCCCTCGGCGGAGTCGTGGAACCGGGCGCCGACCGCGCGAAGCGGGAGGTACACCTCCGGCACCAGTATCAGCACCACCAGTGCGGTGACGAGGTCGAGGCGGCCCTCGACGAGCCGCAGGCCCACCGCTACGGCGACGACGGCGACGGACAGCGTCGCGAGCAGCTCCAGCGCCAGCGCGGAGAGGAACGCGACCCGCAGCGTGCGCATCGTCGCCCGCCGGTAGTCCCGCGCGAGGGTCCGCAGCCGGCCGGCCTGCTGCGGGGCGCGCCCGAACGCCACCAGCACGTCGAGCCCGGCGACGAGGTCGAGGAAGTGGTGGCCCAGCCGGGCGAGGGTGCGCCACTGGCGGCGGGTGGACTGCTCGGTGTGCAGACCGATGAGGATCATGAAGATCGGGATCAGCGGCACGGTGAGCCCGACGACGAGCCCGGAGACCCAGTCGGCCGACAGGATCCGCGCCGCCACGACGGCGGGCACCACGGCGGCGACGAGCAGGGTCGGCAGGTAGCGGCTGAAGTAGCCCTCCAGCCCGTCGAGGCCCCGGGTGGCCAACGTCGCCAGCTCGCCGGTCGGCGGCAGGTCGCGGTGGCGGGGTCCGAGCCGGAGCGCGTGGGTGACGAGCCGGGCGCGGAGCTGGCGGATGACGTCGGCCGACGCGCGGTGCGCGGCCACCTCGCCCGCCCACACCAACCCCGCCCGGCCGGTGACCACGACGAGCAGTCCGGCCAGCAGCGGCGTCAGCTCGGCGAGGCCGGCGCCGCCGAGGAACGCGCCGTCGATGCCGCGGGCGAGCAGCTCGGCCTGGACCAGCACCAGGCCCGCGGTCGCCACCGCGAGGGCCGCGGTGAGCACCACGAACGGCCGAGCTGCCGCGGCGTGGCGCAGCAGCCGCGGGTCGAGCGGCTTCACGGCGTGGGGATCCGGGCGGGCAGGCCGGTCGCGACCGGGATGTCGGCGGTGCCGATGCGGCGGCGGAACACCCAGAACGTCCACGCCTGGTAGGCCACGACGATCGGGGTGAACACGACCGCGACCCACGTCATGATCGACAGTGTGTACGGCGTCGAGGCCGCGTTGGTGGTGTTCAGGCTGTTCGCCGGGTCGGTGCTGGACGGCAGCACGTCGGGGTAGAGCGACCCGAACAGGGTCACGGTCACGGCCACGATGGCGGTCGCGGTGAGCAGGAACGCCCAGCCCTCCCGCATGCGGTGGGTCATCAGCACGGTCCCGACGAGGGCCAGCGCGGCCACGAGCACCGGGATGATCGTCCAGGCGGCCCCGTGCGCGAGGAACGTCCAGACGAGGAACGCACCTCCGACGACAACGGTGGCCAGGCCGATCCCGTGCGCCAGACCGCGGGCCCGCATCCGCACGTCGCCGCGGGTCTTGAGCGCCAGGAACCCCGCTCCGTGCAGGGCGAACAGCAGGAGCGTGGCCAGCCCGCCGAGCAACGCGTAGGGGTTGAGCAGCGTGAACAGGGTGCCGGTGAACTCGTGGTCGGCGTCGAGCGGGACCCCGGCCACGATGTTGGCGAACGCGACGCCCCACAGCAGCGCGGGCACCACCGAGCCGGCGAACAGCGCGATGTCCCAGTTCCGCCGCCACCGGTCACTGTCGATCTTGCCACGGAACTCGAAGGCGACCCCGCGCACGATCAGCGCGACGAGGATCAGCAGCAGCGGGATGTAGAACCCGGAGAACAGGGTCGCGTACCACTCGGGGAACGCGGCGAACGTGGCGCCGCCGGCGACGAGCAGCCAGACCTCGTTGCCGTCCCACACCGGGCCGACGGTGTTGATCGCGACGCGGCGGTCGGCCTCCGTGCGCCCGACCAGCGGGAGCAGCATCCCGACCCCGAAGTCGAACCCCTCCAGGACGAAGTAGCCGGTCCACAGCAGGGCGATGAGCAGGAACCAGATGTCGGTGAGTTCCATGGCTCCTCAGTAGGCCACGGCGAGGGGCCGCGGCTCGTCGGTGGTGTCCGTGGCCCCGGGGTCGTCGGGGTCGTGGTTCCTGTCGGGCACGGCGGTGGGCGGTGGACCCGCCTTGGCGTAACGGACCATCAGCACGCCGTCGATCACCGCGAGCACGCCGTAGAGCAGCGTGAACACGATCAGCGACAGCAGCACCGAGCCGGCTCCGACCGAGGGGGAGACACCGTCGGCGGTCAGCATCGTGCCGAAGACCACCCAGGGCTGGCGGCCCATCTCGGTGAAGATCCAACCGGCGCTGTTGGCCGCGAACGGCAGCACCAGTGCCACGACGGACACCCCGAAGAACCAGCGCGGGACCGGCGCCCGGGCGCGGCGGCGGGTGAGCCACAGCCCCACCACCGAGATCAGGCCCGCGAGCAGTCCGAACCCGATCATCAGCCGGAACGTCCAGAAGGTCACCGGGATGTTCGGCCGGTAGTCACCGGGGCCGTAGGTCTGCTCGGCGTCCCGCTGCAGGTCGTTGATGCCCTCGACCTGCCCGTCGAAGGACCCGGTGGCCATGTAGGACAGGACGCGGGGGATCCGCAGACTCCAGATCTCCTCCGAGCCGTCGAGCGAGCCGATCGTGATCAACGAGAAGGACGCGGGCGCCACGGTGTCGTAGAGCGCCTCCGCCGCGGCCATCTTCATCGGCTGCTGCTCGGTCATCAGCCGGGCCTGGAGGTCGCCGGTGACGACGACGCCCGCGCTCCCGACGAGCACGGTGACCAGCGCGAGCCGGATCGAGGTCCGCATGACCTCGACGTGCTGCTCGCGGGCCAGGTGCCAGGCGCTGATGGCCATGACGAACACCCCGGCGGTGACGAAGCACGCCGTGATGGTGTGCAGGAAGGCGCCGACCGCCGTCGAGTTGGTCAGGACCGCGCCGAAGTCGACCAGCTCGGCGCGACCCCGTTCGTCGTTGACGATCGAGCCGACCGGGTGCTGCATCCAGGAGTTCGCGGCGAGGATGAAGTAGGCCGACAGCACCGTCCCGATCGAGGCCAGCCAGATGCAGGCCAGGTGGAGCCGCTTCGGCAGCCGGTCCCAGCCGAAGATCCAGAGCCCGAGGAACGTGGATTCGAGGAAGAAGGCGAGCAGCCCCTCGATGGCCAGCGGCGCGCCGAAGATGTCGCCGACGAAGCGGCTGTAGTCGCTCCAGTTCATCCCGAACTGGAACTCCTGCACGATCCCGGTGACCACGCCCATCGCGAAGTTGATCAGGAAGAGCTTGCCCCAGAACTTCGTCATCGCCAGGTACCGGTCGTTGCCGGTGCGCACCCAGGCGGTCTGCATGCCGGCGACCAGCACCGACAGGCCGATCGTCAGCGGGACGAACAGGAAGTGGTACACGGTGACGATCGCGAACTGCCACCGTGCGAGATCGAGGTTCATCGTTCCTCCGCATCCGGCCCGGCCGGACCGTCCGGCTCCGGGGCGAGTGTCATGCCGCGTCCGTGGTCCTGGGCAGTGCCGAAGGGCCCGCCCGCGGGGGCCGAGAGCCGCTGCCGCCGCCGGCGGCCGGCGGGGATCGTGACGATCGACCGAGGGAGGTCGCGATGGACGCGCAGCACATCCGGCGAACGGTGGTCGTCGGGGTCGACGGTTCGGAGAGCGCGCTGCGGGCGACGCGCTGGGGTGCGGCGGAGGCCGGCAGGCGACAGGTACCGCTGCGGCTGATCATCGCCTTCGGCTGGCCCGCCGACCACCACCACGGCCATCCCGGGCGTGGCAGGCGCTACCGGGAGGTCCTGCTGGACCGCGCCCGCGCCCACCTCGCCGAAGCGGCTGTGGTGGCGGGCAACGAGGTGCCGGGGCTGGCGATCGAGCAGCAGCTCGTCGTGGGCTCGGCCATCCCCGTCCTCGGGGAGGAGGCACACCGCGCGCACCTGATCGTGATCGGTGACCGCGGCATGGGCCGGGTGGAGGGGTTGCTGGTCGGTTCGGTCGCCGTCGCGCTGGCCGCGCACGCGGCCTGCCCGGTGGTGGTGGTGCGGGGGATCGAGCGCGCACCGGCCGACGCGTCGCTACCGGTCGTGGTGGGTGTCGACGGATCGTCGACGAGCGAGGCGGCCATCGCGTTCGCCTTCGACGCGGCTGCCCGCCGTGGGGTGCCTCTCGTGGCCGTGCACACCTGGTCGGACCTGGCGTTCGACCCGTCGATGGCGGCCATGTTGCTCGACTGGGCGGACGTCGAGGCCGACGAGCGGCAGCTGCTGGCCGACCGGGTCTCGGGGTGGATCGAGAAGTACCCGAACGTGCCGGTCGAGCAGGTGCTGACCCGGGACCGTCCGGCGCCGAGCCTGTTGGAGCGCGCGGCCGGGGCGCAGCTCGTCGTGGTCGGGTCGCGAGGGCGTGGCGAGTTCACCGGCCTGGTCCTGGGGTCGGTCAGCAACGCGCTGGTGCACCGGGCGCCGTGCCCCGTCGCCATCGTCCGTCCGGACACCACAGCGAGCCCCTCCGCCTGAGGGTCCTCCGCCCGTCCGACCCTGCCGTCACGCCTCCGGGGGGAGCGTGGCACGGACCGCGGCCAGTGCATCGGCGTAGGGGGAGCCGGCATCGGTGAGGGCTCGGTATAGCAGCTCCAGCTCGGCCCGGTGCTCGACCAGCAGTCTGGTGCAGGTGTGCAGGTCGGTCGTGGCGGCCCGCTCCAGCACGAGGAACAGGTGTTCGGGGTAGGCACCGGAGGCTGCGGGCAGGCCGGCGTGCCGGTGGGCGGTCACCGCGGCCACGTGGCCCGCGGCCAGCTCCAGGGCGGGAGTGCGGGCGAGGTGGTCCAGCGTGCGCCCGAGCAGGCCCCGTACCGGCTGGTCGAGACCGACGGTCGCCGCGCGCAGCGACGGCAGCCGTGCGAGGAGGTCCTGGTCGGGATAGTCCAGCAGCAGAGCGGCGATCCGGTGCACGAGAGTCCGTTGCCGGCCGGCCGTGTCGGCCGGCCGGGACGGCGTCCCCGCGCCCGGAATCGTGTGCGGGTAGGGAGCAGCCAGCGCCATGTACGCCTCCCTCGGGGACCGTGGACCCTGGACGGGTCCAGGAACCGGTCGAGCTCAGGAACCAGCGGGGCCCCATGTTAGGTCAGTTCCGGGCACCTGGATACGAAGGCCGTGCGCTGTTCACGCGTGAGGGGTCGGACCTCACCACAGCTGGCTGTGGTCGTGGGGGTGATCGAGGCTCACGCCCACGCCCGCCCATGCCGACCGCCCCGGCCCTGTGTCCGGCGTCCGGGCCCGGACCGGCTCCTCGTCCGCCTCCTCGACGTCCGCCTCCTCGACGACGGTGTCGGGGCTGACGACCTGCACGGGTGCGGGGCTGCGTCGCAGGACCTCGCGGGTGGTGGACCCGAACAGCGCTCGCGCGTAGGCACCCTGCCCCCGGGTGCAGAGCACCACGAGGCGTGCGTCCGCGGCCGCGGCCAGCAGTGCGTGGGCCGGGTTGCCCTGCACGACCCTGAGCTCCACGGGTACGTCGGGGAAACGGTCGACCCACGGGGACAGCTCGTCCTCCAGCCGGGTCCACGCCGCGACCCGGGCGGACTCCTCGGTGCCGGTGAGGTGCTCGCGCAGCGGTCCGGTGCCGTGCCGTGCGTGCAGCACCACCAGGCGTCCGCCGTGCCGCCGGGCGTCGCGGAACGCGAGGGTGAGTGCCGCGCTTCCGGTCTCGACCGTCTCGATCCCGACGAGCACCGGTCGCTCGCCCCCGGGCGAGTGGTGCCCGGACCTGTCGTGAGAACGGCCGCGGACGACGACGACGGGGCAGGTCGCGCGGCCGCTGACGTCGAGCGCGACAGAGCCGAGGAGGACCTCTTCGGGGCGCTCCCCGCCACCCATGCCGACGACCAGCAGGCGGGCGTGGCTCGCCGCGTCGAGCAAGGAGGCGATGTCGGACCGGTCGGTCTGTTCGGTCGTGACGTCCAGGTCGGGTTCGGCACGCCGGGCGACGGTGAACGCCGTGGCCAGTATGTCGTGGGCGCGCCGCGCACCCGGTCCGTCCGGTCCGTCCGGTCCGTCCGGTCCGTCCGGTCCGTCCGGTCCGTCCGGTCCGTCCGGTCCGTCCGGTCCGTCCGGTCCGGAGGGGTGGTCGGCGGCGTGCAGGATCCGGAGCGGGAACCCGCGGAGCCGGGCCTCGGCCGCGGCCCAGATGACCGCGTCCAACGCGGTCGTCGTCCCGTCGACACCGACGACCACGCCGAGTTCGGGGACATCGATCCGGTCGGCTCCCGCGACTGCATCCACTGTCGTCTCCTCATCGGACTCGTCCACGTACGTCGTCCGGGGTGAGCATGCGCGCCCGAGGCGCGTGTGCGGTCGGGTCCAAGGACCCCGCCCGACCGGGACCACCGCCGCTGCCGCCGTACCGCGGGGACTCCCACGATGAGATGATGACAATCGTGAACAGGACTCAGGAGCCGGTGTTGGTCGGGGTCGACGGGTCGGGGTCGGCACTCGACGCCGTGCGGTGGGCGGCGCGGGAGGCCGCGCGCCGCCATGCCCGGCTGCGTCTGATCAACGCGTTCGAGTGGGTGCCGATGAGCGATCTCGGCGACCCCCGGCTGGCCATGAACTACGGCATCACGTCCCGTGAGGTGTTGCAGGACAACGCCCGCGTGTTCGTCGACGACGCCGCGGCGGCCGCCGCGCAGGTCGCGCCGGGAGTCGAGGTCACCGGGGACGTGCTGACCGGGTACCCGGTCACGGAGCTCGTCGCGCAGTCCGCTCACGCGCAGCTCGTCGTGATCGGCGACCGGGGCCTGGGCGGCTTCACCGGTCTGCTGGTCGGTTCGGTGGCCGTCGCGCTGGCCGCGCACGCCGCCTGCCCGGTGGTCGCGGTGCGCGGTGCCGTGGCGGGTGGCCCGCCCCCGTTGGACGGTCCGGTCGTGGTCGGAGTCGACGGCTCGCCGACGAGCGAGGCCGCGCTCGCGTTCGCCTTCGAGGCGGCTGCGATGCGACGGGCCCCGCTGGTGGCCGTGCACACGTGGCAGGACTTCGTCGTCGACGTGGTGATGTCGCCGTTGCTCGACTGGGACGCGGTCGAGGTCGAGGAACGCCAGATCCTGGCCGAGCGCCTGGCCGGGTGGGGCGAGAAGTACCCCGACGTGCAGGTGCAGCGGGTGGTGACGAAGGACCGGCCCGCCCACGCGCTCGTGGAGCAGTCCGCCGGCGCGCAGCTCGTCGTCGTCGGGTCGCGTGGGCGCGGCGCCCTCCCCGGCCTGGTCCTGGGCTCGGTCAGCCACGCGTTGCTGCACCACGCGAAGTGCCCGGTCGCGGTCGTCCGGCCCGACGCGGCGGACGACCCCCGCTGAGCGACGGTCGGTGATCCGCGGACCGCCCTGCTCCCGGTGGAGCAGGGCGGTCCGGCAGGACCGTCGCGCCGTCATCGGGGTCCTTCGACCCCGCTTCGGGGGGTGCGTCGCCGCGCACCGTGGTGGCACACCCCTGAGGAGGAACCGTGACGACCGTCGTAGCCGGCCCGGTCAGCGTGAACGCGCGACTGGACGTCCCGTTGAGCCGCTGGCTGTGGCTGGTGAAGTGGCTGCTCGTGCTGCCCCACGTGATCGTCCTGACGTTCCTGCGGGTCGCGGCCTACTCCGCCCTGATGACCGACAGGTACCCGCCGTTCCGGCTCGATCCCGGCGGTTCGGCGCCGTCGGCGCCGGCCGTCGCCCCCGCACGCGACGCAGTGGGGCGGACCACCGCCGTGGACGCCGACCGACGGGCGGTGGGCGGTGGTCGTGATGAACGCCGACGGCACCCGACCCGTCGTCACCGACCTGTCGGCGGGCGCGACGGCACCGGGCCTGCGCTGGGTGTGGATCGGGCAGTACCTGGGCGCCGGTCTCACCGTCGTCGGGGGCGCGGTGCTGGTGTTGTTCGCCGTTCGCCGCCGCCGGTGGTGACCCCGCGGGACGGGGCCGGGACCTTCGCCCCTGGTCAGCCTCGCGCACGAGGGGAAACATCGGACCCATGAAGAACAACGACGACGGCCGTGCGCCGGTCGGACGCCCGCACCTGCTGCGGAGCCGCCAGGATCGGGTCCTCGGCGGTGTGTGTGCGGGGGTCGCCCGTCACCTGGGGATCGACACGACGCTGGTGCGGATCGTGGCGGTGCTGCTGGGCCTCGTCTCCGGGGGCAGCGCCGTGCTCGTCTATCTGCTGGCGTGGGCGCTCGTCCCGGATGCCGTGCATGAGCCGCGACGGACGCAGTTCCCGCCCGCGGCCGGCGGCGCACGCGAGGCCTGGAACACCGCGGGCGGCGACCTCCGCTTCCTGGCCGCCGGGCTCCGGTCCGCGCGGCCGCCGTCGGGTGCGGGCCCGGATGCCGTCGCCGGGACGGGTCCCCGGTCCCCGGTGGCCATGCTCGACGAGAAGATGACGGCGCTGGGTGATCGTCTGCGTGACCGGGAGGTCCAGGAGGGGGCGCGCCGCGCGACGGCGGGTGTCTCCGCGGCGTTCGTCGCGAGCGCCAACGAGCTCGGCAGCCGCGCCCGTCGCTACGGGACGTCGAAGACCGGGGACGCGGGGCCCCCCGCAGCTCCGGGGCCCGACGGGAATGCGTCATGACCACGATCCTCGTCGCGGTGGCCAGCCGGCACGGCGCGACGGACGAGATCGCCCAGGAGATCGCCGAGGTGCTCCGCCGCGAGGTGCCCGGCGCCGCCGTCGAGGTGCGCGACGCCGCGGAACCCGGCGATCTGGCGGGGTGCGACGCCGTCCTCGTCGGCAGTGCGATCTACATGGGACGCTGGCTGCCCGCCGCCCGGCACCTGGTCGAACGGCACCGCGCGCAGCTCTCGACGGTCCCGGTGTGGCTGTTCTCCAGCGGCCCGGTGGGCGACCCACCCCCACCCGTCGACGACCTGGCCGAGGTGACGGCGCTCGGGGGGACGATCGGTGCTCGCGGGCACCGGGTCTTCGCGGGCCGGCTCGACCCCGCCGAACTGGGTTGGGCCGAACGGTTCGTGGTGCGGGCGACCCGCTCCCCGGTCGGCGACTTCCGCGACCACGACGCCATCCGGTCGTGGACGGCCGAGGTCGCGACGGAACTCGCCGCGATCCCGGGCACCACCCGATGAGCGGGGACCTGTAGGTCGTGCCCGACATGACCACCACCGGATCGAACGCGCCCGCGGCACCGGCGGATGCCGCCCGTCGCGGCACCGGCCGGACGCCGACGCCCCCACCGCTGCTCGACAGGCTGTGGCACCGCCGCCCGGCCGCCGTCGCGCTCGTCGCCGCGGCCGGGGTCGTCTCCGGTGCCGTCTGGGCCCTGGCCGTGCCCCGTGGCCCGATGAACTCGTGGTCGGGGCTCGCGCTCATGGCGACCGGGCTGCTGCTCGCATCGGTCGCCGGCCTGGTGCTGCGGCACCGCCGGGCCGTGCTCCTGGTCCTGGCCGCGCACGTCGCGGCGTTCGAGGTGGTGCGGTGGCCCGTGGACGGACCGGTGGTCGACGGCATCGCGCTCGACAGCACCTACGGCGTGATCGGATTCGTGACCGGCCGCATGTTCGACGGTGTGCTGCTCGCGCTGCCGGCGCTGGTCGGTGTCCTCTACGGAGCCGGGGCGGCCCGGCCCGGGCCGGTACTGGTGATCCGCCGGGTGCTGGCGGGCGTCCTCGCCGTCGCCGTGCTCGGGTTCGCCGTCCTCGTGGCGCAACCGGCGTCGACCGACCCCATCACCTGGCCCGACGGCGCGCCTGTGGCGGGCAGCGTCGCCGAGCTGGCGACGCTGCGGCTGGGCGGACACGACCAGGCGGTCATGCTGCGGGGCCGCAGCGACCGGGCCCCGGTGCTGCTCTACCTGGCCGGCGGGCCTGGAGGCACGGACCTCGGCGCCATGCGACTGTTCGGTGAGCGGTTGGAGAGCGACTTCGTGGTCGCGACCTGGGATCAGCGCGGTGCGGGCACCTCCTACGGCTCCCTGGACCCGGCCTCGACGCTGACACCGGACCGGGTGGTGGCCGACACGATCGAGCTCGCGCAGCGGCTGCGTGACCGCTTCGACCAGGACCGCGTCTACCTCGTCGGCAACTCCTACGGGACCCTGGTCGGGGTGCTGGCGGCGCAGCAGCGGCCGGACCTGTTCGCCGCCTACGTCGGCACGGGACAGATGGTGGACGTGGCCGAGACCGACCGGATGTTCTACGCCGACACCCTCGCGTGGGCGCGGCGCACCGGCGACGACGGCCTCGTCGAGACCTTGGCGCGCAACGGCCCGCCGCCCTATGGCGACGTGTTCCCCTACGAGCAGGCGCTGAGCCATGGCCACGCGTGGAGGGACGATCCCGCCTTCGATCCGAGCAGCGAGCCGCCCGACAACCTGTTCGTCGAGGAGTACGACCTGGTGCAGAAGGTCCGCGGGCTGCCGTCGTTCATCGACACCTTCTCCGTGCTGTACCCGCAGTTGCAGGACATCGACCTCCGCGTCCAGGCCGCACAGCTGCAGGTGCCCGTCTACGTCGTCACGGGCGAGTTCGAGGCCCGGGGCCGCATCGGCCTGGCGCGGGAGTGGTTCAGCGTCCTGGACGCGCCCGACAAGCAGTGGATCGAGCTGCCGCGGTCCGGTCACCGGCCACAGTTCGAGCAACCCGACATGTTCGCCGCGACGATGCGGACCGTCCTCTCCGAGACCGGCCGGTAGCGGCACGACGCCCGGTCGAGCGTGATCGGGCCCGGTCGGGTGACCGTTGTTCGCTGCTGTCACGATGCAGCCACCACGATCCGGGGGCCGAGTGACGGAGGGCCATGCTCGACGCGCAGATCATCCGGCGCGCCCTGCGGGTGCCCGCTCCGACCGGCGAGCGCGGCGACGGCGCTGTCGTCGTCCGGCAGCTCGATGCGGTACTGCTCGGGGCAGGTTTCGCCTGTTCACGGGACCTGTTGGAGCACCTGGCCGGCCTGCGACCCGACGCGGCCATGAACGTCGCCGTAGACATCGTCGGCGCCGTACGGGAGATGGTCGGCGACCATGTCGCGCACAACACCTACTTTCGTGATTTCCCGGCCGGCGTTCCGGACACCGTTGCATTCTGGGTCGACTGCGTGGTCGACGCGCTCGCGGGCGGAGACCGGTTGACGGAGGGGGACCTGCGGCGGAGCCTCCGCGGTCGGCGGCTGGGGCCGGTCAACCTTCTCGCGTTGCCGCGCTACGGCCGCTACCCGCACTCCTACCAGGAGATGCTGGCCACCCGCGACGCCTTCGTCGCCTCGGCGAAGGACCGTGTGACCGTCCTGCACCTCGGCCGTTCACTGGACGAAGAGGCGTACGCGCTGTACCTGGAGCTGGCCGCGAGCACCGTCCCGCTCGGCGAGGCGGACCGGCAGTTGCTGGATACCCTCGCCGCCTGGTGCATCGCGGGCGAGCAGCCCGCCGAGGTGCCGGTCCGTGAGAACCTGGCCGTCATCAACCGGGTGCGGCTGACGAACGACCGACCTCCGGTCGTCACCACGGTCACCGACGTACTGCGGCTGGCGTGTGCCTTGGCGGGCGGCGACGTGTCGCTGACCGAGCCGACCCGTTTCCGGTCGCTGCCGCGCCCGCTGCGCCGGGGCCTGCTGGCAGCGCTGGACTCGGTTGTCAGCGCGGCGCCCGCACAGCTCGGTGACGTCAACCGATTTCGCGAGCGGTGGAAGCGCCTCGGTGAGCGGCTCCATCCGCACCAGTACCCCGACCTCCCGCACGCTCAGGACGTGTTCGCCGTGGCGAGGGGAGATCGGCGGGTGCGGTCGCTCGCCGGTCGCGTCGAGACCGCCTTGGCCGCGGGCGATGTCCGCGCGGCGGTGCGCGGCCTGTCCGTCGCGCCTGGCCTACTGTTCCGCTCCGTCGACCGCCTGCTGCGCGCGGCAACGGGTGCCGACGACCTGGCCTGCGTGGTCGAGGCGGTGGAGAACAACGCGGACGCGGTGTCCGGACGGGTGCTGCTCGGCCTCCGCGAGCACCTGCGGAACCGCTCTCGCCCCGATCCGGCTCGCATCTTCGTCAACCGCGCGGCCCGTGCCTGGGTGACCGAGGACGGGCGCGCTGCGCTGGACCCGACGGCGGTACGGCGCGTCGCCACGGTGCTGGACGCGGCCGTGACCCGCCGGCTGCCGCGCCGCGAGCGACTGGTCGTCGACCCGGCGGCGATGTCGCTGGCGGTGCCACTGTCGAGCCGGACGACGCCCGGCGGGTTCGGCGTCATGCCGCGCGGCTCGGTTGCGCGCGTGGCGGGAGACCGGCTGCGGTTCTTCGTGTACTGGCGCCAGACCGCCAGGCGGACCGACTTCGACCTGTCCGCGTTGCTGCTCGACGACGACCTCGCCGTGGTGGGACATCTGTCGTGGACGAGCCTGACGACGCTCGGCGGCGTGCACTCCGGCGACATCACCGATGCGCCGGAAGGAGCGTCGGAGTTCATCGAGATCGATCTGGCGAGGGTGCCGGCTCGCCACATCGTCCCGCAGGTCAACGTGTACTCGGGCGAAGGGTTCGACGAGGTCGCCGAGTCGTTCTTCGGGTTCATGGAACGCGACGGCGAGCAGCAGGGTCGGCCCTATGAGCCGCAGACGGTGCGGATGAAGTCCGATCTGCTCGGCGGCGGCCGGGTCGCGCTGCCGCTCGTCTTCAGCCGCGACGACACCGGTGGTTGGAGGGCCACCTGGATGCACCTGTTCCTGCGTGGCGGCGTCGCGATGAACATGGTCGAGAGGAACAGGCTGTCCACGACGCTGCTGGTCCGCTCGGTCCTGAACCGGCACTTCCTGACCGTGGCCGACCTCGTCGCAATGACCGACGGCCACGCCGACGTCGTGTTGTACACGGGCCAGCCGTTCGACCACCCGGTGACCTACATCGGGATCGAACGCCCCGAAGGCCTGCCCGCCGGCTCCGAGGTGATCACCCTGGACCGGTTGGCGGAGCTGGTCCCCCCCTGAGTCCGCCTGCTATCGTGCCGCCGAGGCCATGAGGGAGCTTCCTTCTCACCCTTTGGAGGGAGTCACCGGGCTCCGGCCCGGGCTCACTAGCACCCTCGCTCTCCTCGCCCAGGCGCCCCGATCAGCCGGAGGTGCCGATCACCGCTGACGGGGCCGACCGGCCGAGAGCCGGCTGTCGATGCGCCACGTTGTAGGCGAGCGAGGTCAGGGCGAACTCACCGTAGGTCCACGCGCCCGAGTCGGGGTGCCATCTGGTCTCCCCCCGGGTGGGGATCCGTGCGGGGCCGACCTGGGCGTGGTCGCGGACCGGGGTCGTCCAGCGCATGCGAGTGAAAGTGCGTCCGTCCGGGGAGGAGGCCGCCCTGTCGTCCGACACGAAGTCGACCAGGTCCCCGTCGTCGTCGAACCTCAGTTCGGCCGTGACGGTGTTGACGCCCAGGGTGAAACGGCCGACCACGCAGTGCGCGTCGACGGGTTGCCAGCTGACGTCGGCCGAGACCAGCGCGCCGGGCGCCAGGACGCACAGGTCGTTGAAGAGGGTGACCGTCTCGCCGTGGGTGAACTCCGCACCGTCGGCGTCGACCATCGTGACGACCGACAGCAGCCGGACCCGCATGGATGCGCCCTTCTCGTCGAAGGCGTGCAGCACGTCGACCGGCAACCCCTTCATCCGGGCGTCCATCTCGAAGAAGCGACAGGGGGTGTCCAGGATGTTCAGCTGATCCGCGGTGAAGGTCATCCATGCGCTGTCCGGGCCGCTGCGTATCCGGCCGGTCCACCTCGCCCGGAAGTCGTGCACCCGTGGCCGGCCGACCACCTCCGCCCGGCGGAGGTAACGCTGGACCGGATCCGGCAGGGGCGCGAGATCGGCCTCGGTGACGTCGCCCTGAGCCGTCCGCGGCCAGGCGTGCTCGAGGTGGTGGTCGTACTCGGCGCGCAGGCTCAGCGGGCCGCGGGAGGCGAACCCGTAAAGCACCGCCACGAGCAGCAGCACGTTCGCGACGGTGCCGACCAGGGCATCGGACCAGGACGTGACGATGACGGCCTGCGAGACCAGGACGGCGAGTGCGCCCACCGCCCACCACCGGCGCGGAGCGAGGAACAGCGCGGCCGCCGCGACGAGGCACAGCAGCGTCGCGGTCAGCCACAGCACCCCGACGGGTTGCGACACGGTCTGGCGCAGCTGCGGCAGGTCCGCGAACCCGAAGGCCTTGGCGAACCCGAGGAGGTGGATCAGGCCGTGCAGGACGAACAGGGCGGCGACGGCGATCCGGATCATGGTGTTCTCCCGTGGTGATCACTCGGCTGTGTCAGGACGCGGAGTTCCTCGTCCACCATCTCCCGCAGTTCGGACAGATCGGGGCAGGTGTCGGGGTCCGCGGCGAGCGTGATCCTGAGGCTGCCGGCATAGGACAGGACGGCGAAGGCGACCGTCACGTTCCCCGTGGGCGCACTGAGCGGGACGACGGTCGTGATCGGGCAGCCGAGGAACGACAGGCGGGCATCCGGTCCGCGCAGGTTGCTCACGAAGGTGTGGATCAGCCGTTGACGGTCGACGAACCACCGGTAGAGACCCACCGCCGCCAGCAGGCGGAACAAGGGGCTCAGCAGTGCCGTCGAGGCGCCGGGCCGGCCCGACCTGGCGGCCCGGGTCGTCGCCGCCAGCGAGATGAGCCGTTCTGCGGGGCCGCCCGCTCCGGCGACGCGCAGGGGAATGACTCCGCTCCGGTTGCCCAGGTCGTGTGCCGTGGTGTGGCGCCGGGTGGAGAAGGGCACCGAGATGACGACGTCGTCGATGTGCTCGCCGCGCAGCGCGAGGAGGCGGTGCAGAGCCGCGGCGACCGCCGACAGGACGACGTCGTTCACCGTGGCGCCGTGCCTATGGGCCGCTGCACGAACCTCGTCGAGGTCGACCTGGACGCCGGCGAAGCGCCTGCGTGGTCCCGTAGGCCTGTTGAGCGACGATCGCGCCGGTCGCCCGCGCAAGACCGGTCCCAGTTGTGAGGCGCCGCCCCGCAGGCGTCGCAGAGCCGCCGGGATCCTCCCGGCTCCCCGCAGGCGATCGATCGCCGCCTCGCCGGCGAGATGCCGCCGTGAGGGCATGGGGCGGGGGAACGCGGAGTCGTGGGTGTCGGCTGCGCCGTCGACGAGGCCGGCCAGGACGGCCAAGCCGCCGATCCCGTCGGCGAGCACGTGGTGGAACACGATGATCAGCGCCGAGTCGCCCTGGCCGGTGTCCGTCATCAACCTCGCCGTCCACAATGGGCGATCGCGGGGCAGTCGGGTGACGAGCATGTCGGCCGCAACCGCCAGGACGGCGCTCTCACCGCCGGGCGACGGACACGGGACCATGGCGAGGTGGTTGCCGACGTCGAAGTCGCGGTCGTCGACCCACACCGGCCGACCACACCCCCAGGGAACCTTCACGAGACGTTGGCGCAGGCGCGGGACGGCAGTGATCCGGCGGGCGAGGGCGTGCAGGACGAACTCGGGATCGAGACGCTCGCTCGTGTCCAGCAGCAGGACCGCCCCGACCTGCATCGGCGTGGACCCGCGCTCGGCGGCGAGAGACATCAGATCGTCGGTGCTCACCCGCTCGGTGCTCACCCGCTCGGCAGGACGGTGCGTGGACAGCTCCTGACTCACGGTTCGTGACTCATGTGGGTGTCGAGCGCGGCGCGGCCCGCCTCCAGGCGCGCGACGGGCACCCGGAACGGTGAGCAGGACACGTAGTCCAGTCCCTCGCGGTGGAAGAACCCGATGGAGTCCGGGTCGCCGCCGTGTTCGCCGCACACGCCGAGCGCGATGTCCGGACGGGCGGCGCGGCCCTCCTTCACGGCAATGCTGATCAGCCGGCCGACCCCGTCGATGTCGAGGGTCTCGAACGGTGAGGTCCCGAAGATGCCGCGCTCCAGGTAGCGGGAGAAGAACGCTCCCTCCACGTCGTCGCGGGAGAAGCCCCACGTGGTCTGGGTGAGGTCGTTGGTGCCGAAGGAGAAGAACTGTGCGGACCCGGCGATCTGACCGGCGGTCAGCGCGGCGCGGGGCAGTTCGATCATGGTGCCGATCAGGGCGTCGAGCTGGACTCCGTGCAGTTCGGATTCCTCGGTCAGCACCGCGGAGGTCTCCTCGGCCACCGTCTGCAGCTCCTGCACGGCGCCGACCAGCGGAATCATGATCTCCGGTCGGACCTCGACGCCGTCGCGGCGCAGTGCGGCGGCGGCCTGGGCGATCGCGCGGACCTGCATGCCGAACAGTCCGGGTACGACGATGCCCAGCCGCACCCCGCGCAGACCGAGCATGGGGTTCTCCTCGTGCAGCCGCCGTACGGCGGCCAGCAGCGCCACGTCGAAGCTGTCGGGACTGCCCCGTTCCTCCGCCAGCGCGACCCGCACGGACAGCTCGGTCAGGTCGGGCAGGAACTCGTGCAGGGGCGGGTCGAGCAGCCGGATCGTGACCGGCAGCCCGGCCATCGCGGTGAAGACCTCGACGAAGTCGGCCCGCTGCAGGGGAAGGAGCGTCGCCAGTGCGGCGTCGCGCTCGGCGTCGCTGTCGGCCAGCACGAGTCGCTCGACCTGCTCGCGCCGCTCACCGAGGAACATGTGCTCGGTGCGGCACAGCCCGATGCCCTCGGCCCCGAACCGCCGCGCCCGGTCCGCGTCCTCGCCGGTGTCCGCGTTCGCCCGTACCGCGAGCCTGCGCGTCTTGTCGGCGTGGCCCATCAGCCGGTGCACCGCGCGCACCAGCTCGCCCGCGTCGGGGGCCCCGGGGTCCAGGACGCCCTCGAAGTACTCGACGACGGGGGAGGCGACGACCGCGACCTCGCCCAGGAACACCTCGCCGGTGGTGCCGTCGATGGACAGCATGTCGCCCTCGACGACCTCGATCCCGCCGGGCCCGACGAGCCGCCGGCCGACCACGTCGACGTCGAGGTCCTCGGCGCCGCACACGCACGTCCGGCCCATCCCGCGCGCGACCACCGCGGCGTGGCTGGTGCGCCCACCGTGACTGGTCAGCACACCCTGGGCGGCGATCATCCCCGCGAGGTCGTCCGGGTTGGTCTCGCGCCGCACGAGGATCACCCGCTCGCCCGCCGCCGCCCTGGCCACGGCCGTCGGGCTGTCGAACACCACCACGCCGGTGGCGGCGCCCGGAGAGGCGTTCATCCCGACCGCGAGGACCGTCGTCGTCGCGTCGGAGGCGAAGCGGGGGAACATCAGCTGCGCGAGCTCGGCGCCGGTCACGCGGCGCAACGCCTCGTCGGTGTCGATCAGGCCCTCGTCGACGAGCTGGCAGGCCACCACGAACGCCGCGCCCGCGGTGCGCTTGCCGACGCGGGTCTGCAGCATCCACAGGGTGCCGCGTTCGATGGTGAACTCGATGTCGCACAGGTCCCGGTAGTGTCGCTCCAGCGTCGCCATGTTCGCCAGCAGCCCGCGGTAGGAGGCCGGGTCGAGCCGCTCCAGCTCGACGAGGGACAGGGTGTTGCGGATGCCGGCGACGACGTCCTCACCCTGGGCGTTGGCCAGGTAGTCGCCGTAGACGCCGTGGCTGCCCGTGGCCGGGTCGCGCGTGAACGCCACACCGCTGCCGGAGTCGGGCCCCAGGTTGCCGAACACCATCGCCATCACCGTCACCGCGGTGCCCAGGTCGGCGGGGATGCGCTCCCGGCGGCGGTAGGTGACCGCGCGTGGGGCGTTCCAGGACCCGAACACGGCGCGGACGGTCAGATCCAGCTGCTCGCGGGGGTCCTGGGGGAACTCCCGGCCCGCCCGCGCGACCACCACCGCCTTGAACGCCGCCACGACCGACCGCAGGTCCGCCGCGTCCAGGCCGAGGTCGTCGGACGTGCCCTTCGCGCGTTTCGCGGCGTCGAACACCGCGTCGAAATGCCCGCCGTCGATCCCCAGCACGGTCTTGCCGAACATCTGCACCAGGCGCCGGTAGGAGTCCCAGGCGAACCGGTCGTCGTCGGCGATCCGGGCGAGGCCCTCCACCGAGGAGTCGTTGAGCCCGACGTTGAGAACGGTCTCCATCATGCCGGGCATCGAGAACTTCGACCCCGACCGCACCGACACCAGCAGCGGGTCGTCGGGGTCGCCGAGGCGCCTGCCCATCGCCGCCTGCAGCGCCGCGAGGTGCTCGTCGACCTGACCGGCCTGCGCCGGCGGCTCCACCCCGGACTCCAGATAGGCCCGGCAGGCCTCGGTCGTGATCGTGAACCCGGGCGGCACGGGGAGCCCCATGTTGGTCATCTCGGCGAGGTTCGCGCCCTTCCCGCCCAGCAGGACCTTGAGGTCCTTGTTGCCCTCCGCGAACGCGTACACGTACTTCGCCATGTCACTCTCCTCCAGATGGGCGTACCCGTTCCGCGACGCGACCCGCGCTGACGATCCTCGCCGCGCCGCGCGGGCGGAGGCAGGGCCCTACGGCCCCGTCGGGGCGGCGGAAGGACCCCGTTCCCGCGTCGGGCGTCGCCGGGACAGCAGGGCGCCGCCGACGGCCGACACCGCGATCGTCACGAGGGACGCGCCGATGATCGCCGCGGCCTGCCCGGCGTCGAGCACGCCCTGGGCCAGCCCGATGGACACCACGGCCGACGGCACGCCGAGCGCCGCCGTCGCCAGCAGCCCGACCGCCGGCGGGCGCCGGAGCACCACCGCGACGAGCACGTGGACGGTGACGGCCGCAGCGACCAGCCCGCCCAGCAGGAGCAGCGCCCGGCCGGAGCCGAGCAGTGCGGCGAGCTCGAGCCGGGCGCCGAGCGTCACGAAGAACAGCGGCACGAAGAACCCCTCCGCGACCCCGACGAGCTGCTGGGCGAGCCGGTGCGGCCGGGCCGTGCAGGACCGGTATCGCGATCGCGGCCGACGGCCAGCCCGGCGGCCACGACGAGGGCGAGCAGCCCGAAGGTCACCCCCGCATGGTGCCGGGCGCGGGCCCGGTTCGGTGGCCGGACCCGCGACGACAAAGGGGTACGGGACTTTCGCCCCTGTCGGTTCGCCGCCCGTCCGGTTCATGCTGGCCGGGCCGAAGGCGAGACGGCGAGGAACCGCAGTCGCCGCTGACCACGTTCGTCCCGGCACCCGGGGCCCCTGCCGAGCTGGGGAGCGACGGTCGCGGTCCCCGGGATCGACGAGACGGAGTGACATGGACGGGATCAGCAGGGTGGTGGTGGGCGTCGACGGGGCGCCCGGGTCGCGAGCGGCTCTGGAGCACGCCCTGCACGACGCGGCGCGCCGGCAGGCCCGGCTGCGGGTGGTCGCGGTGGTGCCGTTGCCCGCCTACTGGGTGGCGGCCTACGGAGTGGGCGTGCCACCGCCCTCCGCCGAGGTCGTCGCGGAGGTGCAGGCCGCGGTGCTGCGGATGGTGGAAGAGGTGGTGGCCACACACGCGGATCTTCTCGGCCGGGTGCCGGTGGCGGTCGTGGCCACGGTCGGCAACCCGGCCGAGGCGCTGCTGGAGGCATCGCGGGACGCCGACCTCCTCGTACTGGGTCACCGGGGCCGGGGCGCGTTCACCAGTGCCGTGCTCGGATCGGTGGGCCTGCACTGCGTCCTGAACGCCGCGTGTTCGGTGACGATCGTGCGGCCGGCGGCGGAGTCCGCGGTCCCGGAATCGGTGCCCGTGGGCGCGACGGCCGTACCGGTGCCGGCGTGAGCGGGCCGACCGTGCACCGCACGGTGGTCGGCGACATCATGACCATCACGGTGCTGTCCGTCGGACCCGCGACGGCGGTCACCGAGATCGCGGTGGTGCTCTACGCCGGGGCGGTGCGCGCGGTCCCGGTCCTCGACGAGGAGGGCAGGCTGCTCGGCGTGGTCTCCGAGGCCGACGTGCTCGCGACGCTGCCGGATACGGCCCCCGGCGAGGACCACCCCTGGTGGCGCCATCGCCCGCGGCACATCCACCGCACGCCGCCGCCACCGAAGGTCGGGGCCGGGACAGCGCGGGGGCTCATGACGGAATCCGTGATCACGGTAGGCGCGACGGCGACGGTGACGAGCGCGGCGCGGACGATGCGCGAGCACGGTCTGAGCTGGCTGCCGGTCGTGGACGCCGACCGGCGGGTGGTCGGCGTGCTCAGCCGCTCCGACCTGCTCGCGGTGTTCCTGCGGGGCGACGACGCGATCCGCACCGAGGTCGTCGACGAGGTGCTGGGCCGGATGGTGCTCGTCGAACCGGCGCGCGTCGACGTCGACGTGGTCGACGGGGTCGTCACGATGACCGGGGAGGTCGACACCCGGGTCGACGCCGTGCTCGCGGTGCGCTTCGTCGAGCGTCTCGAGGGTGTGGTCGAGGTGGTCGACCATCTGAGCTTCCGGGTGGACGACCGTGACGCCACCCTCGACATCGCCCCGCTGTACTGACACCCGACTCCGGCGGGCCTCCGGGCCGATCATGACTCCGGGAGGGTCCGGGCGACGAGGTCGACCAGGTCGACGGTCCGCTGCGCGTAGCCCCACTCGTTGTCGTACCAGCCGAAGATCTTGGCCGTGCTCCCGACGACCCGGGTCAGCCCGGCGTCGAAGAGGCACGAGGCCGACTCGCCGATCACGTCGTGGGACACGACGGGATCGGTCGTGTACCGCAGGATGCTCTTGAGGGGTCCGTCGGCGGCGGTCTGGAACGCCCGGTTGATCTCCTCGGCGGTGGCGGGTCCGGTGAGCCGGACGGTCAGGTCGACCAGCGACCCGTCGACCACCGGGACGCGCACCGCGATGCCGTCGAGCCGCCCGGCGAGCCGGGGGAGCACCTGACCGATGGCCCGCGCGGCGCCCGTGGTGGTGGGGATGATGTTGACCGCCGCGGAGCGGGCGCGGCGCATGTCCTTGTGCGGCCCGTCGAGCAGGTTCTGGTCGGAGGTGTAGCTGTGGATCGTGGTGAGCAGGCCCTCCTCGATCCCGAACGCCTGGTCCAGGACCAGCGCCATCGGCGTCGCGCAGTTCGTCGTGCACGAGGCGTTGGAGACGATGTGGTGCGCCGCGGCGTCGTAGACCTCCTGGTTGATCCCCATCACGACGGTGGCGTCCACGTCCGTGCCCGGTGAGGTCAGGACCACCTTCCGCGCACCCGCGGTGAGGTGGGCGGTGGCGCGCTCGCGGGTGCGGAACCGGCCCGAGGGGGGCTTTCGCCCCTACCGGGCGAGTGCCGACACGACGATCCTGATCTCCGGTGCCCGGGTCAGGCCGGGATGGTTCGGCCGCCCCGGTGCGGGGCGAGGGACGAGGGACATGGACGGGATGGCCACGGTGACGGGCGTCGGTGGGACCGCCGTCGCGGGCCGGCCGGCCCCGTGAGCTCACCGGGAGCGGGACGCGCACCGCAGCGGCCGGTCGTCGCCCACCGGTTCTTCCTGGCAGTGCTGCGCTCTCCGCTCGGTCGCCCGTTCGGCGGCATGTGCGAGCTGCGGTTCGTGGGGCGCGTCTCGGGCCGCTCGATCACCCTGCCCGTCCAGTGTGCTCGTGAGGCGACGCGGCTGGTGATCTACGTCGGTCGCTCGGCAGACAAGCAGTGGTGGCGCAACTTCCTCGGCGGCCGCGGTGTGCAGGTGCGCGTCGGCGGGGTCGACCACCGCGGACACGGTCGTGTCATCGACGGCTCCCATCCCGATCGCCCGGAGGTCGAGCAGGCCTACCGCCGCCGCTTCCGGAACGTCCAGGTGGCACCGACCGATCCGATGGTGGTCATCGATCTCGCGGCGGCAGACGCCCACCCCTCTGCCCACCGGGACCCGTCGCACTGAGCCCGCCGAACCACGATCCCACGAGAATCTCATGACCGGACCCAGTAACGACACCGAGAAGGCGCTGTACGTCGTGCTGGGCGCCACCGGCGGTATCGGTCGTGCCGTCGTCGCCGAGGCCGCGGCCCGCGGACACCGGGTGTGCCCGGTCAGCCGCTCGGCGGCGGCCGGCGACCTGCCCGACGGCGTGCAGCGACTCAGCGCGGACGCGGGAACTCCCGAGGGCGCGGCCGCCGCCGTGGCCGGCTCTGCGGTCGTCGTGCACGCGGCACAACCGGACTACACCCGCCGGCGCGACGAGTTCCCTCCACTCACCCGCCGCGTCGCCGACGCCACCGCCGCGGCCGGGGCCGGTGTTCGTCGACAACCTCTACATGTACGGCCCGCAGCCGGACGGCCGGGCCATGACCGAGGACACCCCCACCGGGGCCGACGAGACGAAGGGCAGGGTGCGGGCGCAGATGGCGGCCGACCTGCTGGACCGTTGCGGGCGCGGTGAGCTGCGGGTCGCGATCGGTCGGGCATCGGACCACCACGGGCCGCACGGCACCGACACCGTGATGGGTGACACCTTCTTCAAGGCCGCAACATGGTCGCCGCTGAGATCGACCGACCCGTGACGCTCCGTGCCGCCGGCCCACGAACCCTGCGCCTTCTCGGCCTGTTCGTGCCGATGATTCGGGAGCTGGCCGGCGCCGCCTACCAATGGCAGCTCCCCTTCGTCGCGGACGGCGCCTCCGAGGTCGGTGGTTGCCCGTGGAGTCGAACCCGCGCCCGTCGCGGCCGATCAGCCGGTGGCGACCGCGGGGTCGAGCAGCCCGTAGTTCCCGTCGTGGCGGTGGTAGATCACGTTGGCCCGTCCGCCGTCGCGGTCGCGGTAGAACAGGAACGGAAGTCCGGTCATCCGCAACCGGTCCACAGCCTCCTGCGTGTCCAGGACGGGGGCCGGGTGCGGGCTCACGGTGAGATCGACGGCGTGCGGTCCGGCCGCGGTGAAGCCGCCACCCACCCGCGCGAGCTGCAGGCCCGTCGGACCGTCCCGGTAGACCACGGCGTCCTGCCCACTGCCCGCTTCGACGAAGAGGTGGAAGTCGAGATCGAGGTCGTCCATCTCGACGACGGCGTCGTCGACGGTGCACTCCTGTGGACTGATCGTGGGGTGCCGGACGATCTCTCGCTCCACCGGCTCGCCTGCATCGGCGGCTCGTTCGTGTGCGTCGCGAAGGTTCGCCCGGTCGTGGCCCTGCCCCCGGTCGTGAGACATCCGCTCCAGCCGGTGGTCCAGGCGCTCGACGAGCATGTCCACCGCCTCGCGAGGCTTCGTGGCCGCCACGTGTACCTGTACCGGCACGCCGTCGAGATCCACGGTGGCCGCCGCGGTGATCGGCCGTTCCCGCGCGGGATCCCCGTACCGCTCGATCCAGACGTGCACCCGCAGTACCGCGCGTCCGGTGTGCCGCAGCACCCCGGCGATCTTCAGTTTCGCGTAGTCCGCGAGGTCCGCGGCGATCTCGCCGCGCAGCTCGACCACGGCCTCGCGCATGACCCGTTCCTGTGCTTGATCCACACCTGGATGCTCGCAACACCGGGCTCGCCGGGACAGAGGTCCTACGACCCGGGCAAGGCAGCGGAAGACCCCGCATCGGCGGGCCTGCGCCGCTCACGTGCCGGCCCGGGTGGCATGCGTCGAGCTCTCCACCGCGCCACCCCACGCATTCGTCCCTGGCGTCGCGGGACCTTCAGCACTGCTGAGCCCGGGGGATGCGGTGTTCAGTCGGAGCTGCGCTCGTGAACGCGACGCCCTCCGCGACCTGCACCGCAGGCTCTGCGGTACTGCTCGATCCCACCGAACGGAGCACCACGATGAGAGCCGCCGTCGTCACCGATTTCCGCAAGCCGTTGGAGCTGCAGGAGCTGCCGGTACCGGAGCCGGGCCCGGGTCAGGTGCTGGTCCGCATCGAGACCACCGGCCTGTGCCACACCGACATCCATGCCGCGCACGGTGACTGGCCGGTCACGCCGAAGCCCCCGTTCATCCCCGGGCACGAGGGGATCGGCCGCATCGAGGCTCTCGGGACCGGGGTGAGTACCCGCGCGGTCGGCGATCGGGTGGCGATCGCGTGGCTCGCCGGTGCCTGCGGTCGGTGCCGCCACTGCATCGGCGGCTGGGAGACGCTGTGTGAGAGCCAGCAGAACTCCGGATACTCGGTCGACGGCACCTTCGCCGAGTACACGGTCGTCGCCGCCGCGTTCGCGACACCGGTGCCCGAGACCATCCCCTCCCGCGACGCCGCCCCGCTCACCTGCGCAGGCGTCACCACCTACAAGGCGATCAAGGTCGCCCGGCTGGAACCGGCCGAGACGGTGGCGGTCTTCGGTGTCGGCGGGCTGGGACACCTCGCCCTGCAGTACGCCCGCATCGCCGGGGGTTTCGTGATCGGCGTCGACGTCGAGGCCGACAAGCTCGCGATGGCGACCGAACTCGGCGCCGACCACGTGGTCGACGCCGCGACGACCGATCCCGTGGCCGCGATCCACGCCCACGGCGGCGCCGACGTGGCGCTCGCGCTCGCCGCCTCACCCGAGTCCTTCGACCAGGCGTTCCGGTCGCTACGTCGCGGTGGCCGGCTGGTGTGCGTCGCGATGCCTGCGGACGACGGCGTCGTGACCCTGCCGATCTTCGACACGGTGGTCAACGGGAAATCGGTGATCGGCTCGATCGTCGGCACCCGCAACGACCTCGCCGACGTCTTCGCCCTTCACGCCGCCGGGCGCACCCGGGTGATCACCGTCGCCCGCCCGCTCGAGCAGGTCAACGAGGCCATCGACGACGTGCTGGCCGGTCGCGTCCAGGCGCGCGTGGTCTTCGACCTGTAGCCGGCCCATCCGACGTCGCTCACCCCGCGGATGCCGGGTGCGTCGCGCCGGCGGCTCCGTCGCGTGCCGGCCTACGTGCGGGTGGCCACGGTGAGCAGCACCGCGGCGTCCTCGAGCGCTTCGAGCGCGTGCCGGGTGCCGGGCACCACGAGGAGGTCGCCGGGGGAGCCCTCCCAACCCTCGTCCCCGGCGACGAGACGCACCCGCCCGTGCAGCACGTGCACCGTGGCCTCCCCGGGGCTCTCGTGCTCGTCGAGCTTCCGTCCGGCGGCCAGCGCGATGACCGTCTGGCGCAGGACGCGTTCGTGGCCGCCGAACACGGTCTGCGCGCTCCGCCCACTGGACGCCGTCCTCGCGATCTTCAGCTGTTCCCTGGCCAGCGCGGTCAGCGACGACTTCTTCACGGGTGTGCCTTTCCGGCGAACTGCGGGAGCGGGGCGGCGTCGGACAGGAGGAGGTCGGACGCGAGCGACCGGGCCCGCGGCGATCTCGGGACCCGGTCGACCGTTCTGGTCGAGGTCAGGCAAGGAACCGGAACCGTTCGACGATCGGGAGGCGCTCCCACGTCCTGCCCAGTCCGAGGGTCCGGCCGGCACCGACGAGGACGAGGATCCCCAGGAGCATGGCGTAGATCAGGTGGTCGTCCATGAACGGGTTGGTGGCGGGCGGCAGGACCGCGGTCCACATGAGGAACAGTAGCACCGCACCGGAGACCGCCGCGATGCGCATCGCGATGCCGAGCATGAGGGCGACCCCGATGCCGAGCAGGCCGATCATGAACAGCCAGTCGGCCCACGCCGCACCGGCGATCGAACCGTAGGCGTCGGCGAAGGGACCCTGCGTGGCGTTGCCCAGGAAGCCCTTGGTCGGCGACCCGCCGTTGAGCCAGGCGGCATCCCCGAAGACGGCGACGGCGCCGGTCTCCTTGTCGCGGCCGGTGGCGAAGCCGAGAGCGAAGGTCTTGTCGATGAACGCCCAGAGGAACACCCACCCGATGCTCAGCCTCGTGACGGCGGCGAGGTAGCGCAGCGCCGTCCGCGATGTCGGCCCGGTCCCCGGGTGGATGGACGGCGTGGCCTCCGTGCTCGGGACTGAGGTTCTCCTGCTCGGGACTGCGGTGCTCATGACGGCCTCTCTGAGTGGATGGCGGCCTGGTGGCTGATCAGATCCCGTCGCTTCTCGCGGTGGGGGTCATGGACCCATCCTGATCACCGGAGCGTTGCGGTGGCAGAGCTGAACGTCCCGAGGCGGCGGGGTCGAAGTGCCGGACCTGGCCCGGACCGGCGGGTGTCCTCCCGGTTCAGAGGACGGTCAGGCCGTGGGAGCGGAACCGGTCCTCCACGCGCTCCACCAGCTCCTGCGACGGCGGGGCGTGGGCCCCCAGCTGGTAAGGGAGCCCGAGCTCGGCCCACTTGCCCGCACCCAGGTGGTGGAACGGCAGGACCTCCACCCGATCGACGCCGTCGAGGGTGGCGACGAACGCGGCCACCGCCTCGACGTTCTCGGGCGCGTCGGTGAGTCCCGGCACCAGCACGAAACGCACCCACATCCGGTTGCCCCGGTCCGACAGCCGGCGGGCGAAGCGCAGCGTCGGTGCGAGGTCCGCGCTGGTGACCAGGCGGTAGGTGTCGGGGTCGCCGGACTTGATGTCGAGCAGGAACAGGTCGACCAGGTCGAGGAACTCGTCGGTGGCCCGGTCGCCGAGGAACCCCGAGGTGTCCACGGCGGTGTGCAGCCCGAGGTCGTGGCGGCAGCGGCGCAGCAACGCCTCCAGGAACCGGATCTGCAGCATCGGTTCGCCGCCGCTGACGGTGATCCCGCCGTGCGCGGTGGTGACGAACGCCGCGTACTTCGCGATCTCGTCCACCATCCGTCCCGTCGTGACCCGGCGGCCGTCGCCCATCGTCCACGTGTCGGGGTTCTCGCAGTACTGGCAGCGCAGCGGGCACCCGGACAGGAACAGGGTGAACCGCACGCCGGGCCCGTTGACGGCGCCGGTGATCTCGTAGGAGTGGTAGTAGCCGATCTCCGGGTCCCCCTCCTGCGCCAGCTCCGCCTCGAGCTCGGCCCGCGACCCGCCGTGACGCTCGCGCACCGGCGTGATCGGGAGCCGGCGCATCAGAGCGAGCCGTGGAACGTGCGGTGGATGACGTCGAGCTGTTGCTCCCGGGTGAGCCGCACGAAGTTCACCGCGTACCCGGACACCCGGATGGTCAGCTGCGGGTAGCGCTCGGGGTGCTCCATGGCGTCGAGCAGGGTGTCCCGGTCGAGCACGTTGACGTTGACGTGGAAACCGTGCGCGCCGAAGAAGCCGTCGAGGATGCCGGTGAGGTTCTCGACCTGCTCCGCCGCGGTCTTCCCCAGTGCGGTCGGCACGAGGTTGCTGGTCAGCGAGATGCCGTCGCGCGCCTGGTCGTAGGGCAGCTTGGCGACCGAGAGCGCCGAGGCCACCCAACCGTGCCGGTCGCGCCCGTTCATCGGGTTCGCACCGGGGGAGAAGGGCTCGCCCGAGCGGCGGCCGTCGGGGGTGTTCCCGGTGGCCTTGCCGTAGACCACGTTCGAGGTGATCGTCAGCACCGACTGGGTGTGGGTCGCCCCGCGGTAGGCGCGATGGCGGCGGATCTTCTCCATGAACCGTTCCACCAGCCCGACCGCGATGTCGTCGACGCGGTCGTCGTTGTTGCCGTACGCCGGGTAGCTACCCTCGATCCGATAGTCGACGACCAGACCGGTGTCGTCGCGGACGACCGTGACGCGGGCGTCCCGGATCGCGGACAGGCTGTCGGCGGTGACCGCCAGACCAGCGATGCCCATCGCCATCGTGCGGTGCACCGGGTGGTCGTGCAGCGCCATCTCGATGCGCTCGTAGGCGTACTTGTCGTGCATGTAGTGGATGACGTTGAGCGCGTCGACGTAGACACGGGCGAGCCAGTCCATCTCGACGTCGAGCTTGGCCAGCACGTCGTCGTAGTCGAGCAGGTCTCCGGTCACGGGCGCGGTGGGCACCGCCACCTGCAGGCCGCTCTTCTCGTCGCGCCCGCCGTTGATGGCGTAGAGCAGCGTCTTCGCCAGGTTGACCCGGGCGCCGAAGAACTGCATCTGCCTGCCGAGGGTCATCGCCGAGACGCAGCACGCGATGGCCGTGTCGTCGCCGGTCACGGGGCGCATCAGCTCGTCGGACTCGTATTGGATGCTGCTCGTGTCGATCGAGGTCCGGGCGGCGAAGTCCTTGAAGCCCTGGGGCAGCGCCGGCGACCACATCACGGTGAGGTTCGGCTCCGGGGCCGGGCCCAGGTCGTGCAAGGTCTGCAGGAAGCGGAACGAGCTGCGCGTCACCAGCGTCCGTCCGTCGGCGCCCATGCCGCCGATGCACTCGGTCACCCACGTCGGGTCGCCGGAGAACAGGGCGTCGTACTCCGGGGTGCGCAGGAAGCGGACGATCCGCAGCTTGATCACGAAGTCGTCGATCAGCTCCTGGGCGCGCGACTCGTCGATGCGGCCGTCGTCGAGGTCACGCTGCAGATAGATGTCGAGGAACGTCGACGTGCGCCCCAGCGACATCGCGGCGCCGTTCTGCTCCTTCACCGCGGCGAGGTAGCCGAAGTAGAGCCATTGGATCGCCTCCTGCGCCGTGCCGGCCGGGCCCGAGATGTCGAACCCGTAGGAGGCGGCCATCTCCCGCAGTTCGCCCAAGGCCCGGATCTGCTCGGCCAGCTCCTCCCGGTCGCGGATGACGTCCTCGCTCGAGGGCAGCGCGTCGAGCGAGGACTTGACGAGCTGCTTGTCCGCGACGAGCCGGTCGGTCCCGTAGAGGGCGACGCGGCGGTAGTCGCCGATGATGCGGCCACGCCCGTAGGCGTCGGGGAGGCCGGTGATGATGTGGGAGCGCCGGGCCGCGAGAATCTCCTCGGTGTAGGCGTCGAACACCCCGTCGTTGTGGGTCTTGCGGTACTTCGTGAAGATCTCCGCGACCCGCGGGTCGACCTCGTACCCGTAGGTCCGAAGGCTTGTCTCGACGACGCGCCAGCCGCCGTTGGGCATGATCGCGCGGCGGAGCGGGGCGTCGGTCTGCAGGCCGACGATCAGCTCGGCGTCCCGGTCGATGTAGCCGGGGGCGTGCCCGGTGATCGACGCCGGGGTGTGCGTGTCGATGTCGTGGACGCCCCGCGCGCGTTCCTGCGGGAACAGCGCCGTCATGCGCGCCCACAGGGCCGTCGTCCGGTCGGTGGGTCCGGCCAGGAACGACGCGTCGCCCTCGTAGGGCGTGTAGTTGTCCTGCAGGAACTGTCGGGGGTCGATCGAGCCGCGCCAGCCCTGCCCCCGGAAACCGCGCCACGGATCTCCCGCGCGGGTGTCTCCCGACGGGTGGCGGTCGGTGGCGCTCCTCGGCCCGGGGACAGGGCTCCGCACGGTCTGGGTCATGGTCCGATCCTCGCCCGCCGGCCCGGGCCGGCGACAGAGCAGAAGGTCCCGGGTGGGCCGGCCGATGTGCCACCGGTGAACCGGGCGGAGGCCGCGACGCCGGTAGGCCCCGCTGACCCGTTCCCGACGGGACCTTCGCCGGTATCGTATGACCCGGCCCGTGGGAGAGGCTTCCTCCGGGAGCGCCCCGTGTCGCCTTCACCGCCCGGCCCACCTGAGGAGTCACCCTTGCCCGACACCGACACCGCCACGGCGCCCGACACCGACACGGCGCCCACCCGGGCCGTCAGTCGCCGCGACCTCGAGCTGATCGACGCGTATTGGCGGGCGGCGAACTACCTGTCGGTCGGACAGATCTACCTGCTCGACAACCCGTTGCTGCGCGAGGCGCTGCTCGCCGAGCACGTCAAGCCCCGCCTGCTCGGGCACTGGGGTACGACACCGGGGTTGAACCTGCTCTACGCGCACATGAATCGGGTCATCCGGCAGCGTGACCTCGACGCGCTGTACGTGACCGGGCCGGGCCACGGCGGGCCCGGATTGGTGGCCAACGCCTACCTCGAGGGCACCTACAGCGAGGTGTACTCCTCGATCGGGCGTGACGAGGACGGGATGCGCGCGCTGTTCCGGCAGTTCTCCTTCCCCGGCGGCATCCCCAGCCACGTCGCCCCCGAGACACCCGGGTCCATCCACGAGGGCGGCGAGCTCGGCTACGCGCTGGTGCACGCCTTCGGTGCGGTGTTCGACAACCCCGACCTGCTGGCGCTGTGCGTGGTGGGCGACGGGGAGGCGGAGACCGGGCCGCTGGCTGCGAGCTGGCACTCGAACAAGTTCCTCAACCCCGCGACCGACGGCGCCGTGCTGCCGGTGCTCCACCTCAACGGCTACAAGATCGCCAACCCGACGGTCCTGGCCCGCATCCCCGAGTCCGAGCTCGCCGCACTGATGCGCGGTTACGGCTATGAACCGCACTTCGTCGGCGGCGAGGGTGCCGGGGGCGACGACCCCGTGGCCGTCCACGAGCGGCTCGCGGCCACCCTCGACGAGGTGCTCGACGACATCGCCGCGATCCAGGACGCGGCCCGCGTCGGGCAGGCTCCGGCCGTGCGCCCGACGTGGCCGATGATCGTCCTGCGCACCCCGAAGGGCTGGACGGGCCCCAAGGAGGTGGACGGCCTACCGGTCGAGGGCACCTTCCGTGCCCACCAGGTGCCGGTGGCCGCCACCCGCAGCAACCCCGAGCACCGCGCGCTGCTCGAGCAGTGGCTGCGCAGCTACCGGCCCGAGGAGCTGTTCGACCCGACCGGGCGGCTGGTCCCGGAGCTGGCGGCGCTCGCGCCGGAGGGCGCCCGGCGGATGAGCGCCAACCCGCACGCGAACGGCGGACGTCTCCTGCGGGACCTGCGCATGCCCGACTTCCGCGACCACGCCGTGGCCGTCGACCGTCCCGGTGTCGGATCCAGCTCGGCCACCGGCGTGCTCGGCGGGTTCCTGCGCGACATCATCGTGCGCAACCCCGAGACGTTCCGCATCATGGGCCCCGACGAGACGGCGTCCAACCGCCTCTCCGCCGTGTTCGAGCAGACCGACCGGGCCTGGAACGCCGAGATCCTTCCCGGTGACGACCATCTCGCGCCGGACGGGCGGGTGATGGAGGTGCTGTCCGAGCACCTGTGCCAGGGCTGGCTGGAGGGCTACCTGCTCACCGGTCGCCACGGCCTGTTCAACTGCTACGAGGCGTTCATCCACATCATCGACTCGATGTTCAACCAGCACGCCAAGTGGCTCAAGACCACCAACCACATCCCGTGGCGGGCCCCGATCGCTTCGCTGAACTACCTGCTCACCAGCCACGTCTGGCGTCAGGACCACAATGGACTGTCCCATCAGGACCCCGGGTTCATCGACCACGTGGTGAACAAGAAGGCGGAGGTCGTCCGCGTCTACCTGCCGCCGGACACCAACACCCTGCTGTCGGTGGCCGACCACTGCCTGCGCAGCCGCCACTACGTCAACGTCATCGTGGCCGGGAAGCAGCCTGCGCTGACCTACCTGACCATGGACGAGGCCATCGCGCACTGCACCCGCGGGCTCGGGATCTGGCCGTGGGCCGGCACCGCCGACACGGACGCGGCCTACAGCGACCCCGACGTGGTGCTCGCCTGCGCCGGGGACACCCCGACGATGGAGACCGTGGCCGCGGCGGACCTGCTGCGCACCCACCTGCCCGGGCTGCGGGTGCGGGTCGTCAACGTCGTGGACCTCATGCGGCTCGAACCCGACACCGAGCACCCGCACGGGCTGTCCGACCGCGACTTCGACGCCCTGTTCACCGTCGACAAGCCGGTGATCTTCGCCTACCACGGCTACCCGTCGCTGATCCACAAGCTCACCTACCGGCGCACGAACCACCGGAACATGCACGTGCGCGGCTACAAGGAGGAGGGCACGACGACCACGCCGTTCGACATGGTGATGCTCAACGACCTCGACCGTTTCCGGCTCGTCATGGACGTGATCGACCGCGTCCCGTCGCTGGGCAGCCGGGCCGCGACCCTGCGGCAGCAGATGTCCGACGCCCGCCTGAGCGCCCGCGCCTACACGCGCGAGCACGGCGAGGACGACCCGGCGATCGCGGGATGGACGTGGCCGGGACCGAACTGAGCGCGCGCGCCGACGTCGTCGGGACCATCCCGGGCGAGCCGGGGGGTCACCGACGACGTCGCGGCGCGCAGGCGATGCAGGTCTCGGCGGAGGGGAGCGCGTCCAGCCGCTCCGGTCCGATCGGTTCGCCGCAGGTCCGGCACCGCCCGTAGGTGCCGGCTTCGAGCCGGTCGGCCGCACGGTCGAGCGCCTCGATCTCGCGCCGGGCCCCGGCGAGCAGACCCTGCAGGTGGGCGCGTTCGTAGGCGACGGTGACGCCCTCGGGGTCGTGCTCGTCGTCATGGGTGGTGTGGGCCTGCACCTCGGCCAGCTCGGCGACCTGCCTCGCCAGCGCCGCCGCGCGGGACGCGGTGGCGGCGCGCTCCCGGGCGATCACCGCCTCCGTGTCGCTGCTGTCCACGGGAGGGTCAGTCCGGCAGCAGGGGGACGGCGAGGCCCTGGTCCTGGCCGAGCTGGGTGGCCCGCGTGACGGCCTGCGCGCCGAACCGGTCGCGCAGGGAGTCCAGCGTGACGTCCAGCGCGGGTCCGCAGTGGGGTGTGAAGGGCAGCGCGAGCTGGACCGCGCGGTCGTCGTCCAGATTGGCGAGCGACACCCCGAGCAGGGTCAGGCCGTCACCGAGGATCCGCGGTGTCGCGGCGGCGAGCAGGGTGCGCGCGGCGGCGAGGATCGTCGCGGTGTGCGCGGTCGGCTCGGCGAGGGTGTGGGAGCGGGTGGCGCGGGTGAAGTCGGCGAACCGCAGCCGGAGGACCACGGTGCGGCAGACGCGGTGTGCGGCGCGGAGCCGACGGCCCAGCCGGTCGACGGTGCCGGCGAGGATCACATCCAGTTCCGACGGGGTCCGCGACCGCCGGCCGAGCGCGCGTTGGGACCCGATGGAGCGCCGCCGCCGCGTGGTGTCGACCGGTCGCGGATCGAGGTTGTGGGCCAGCGCGTGCAGGTGCCCGCCGGCGGCCGGACCGAGGATCGACACCAGCGCGGGCCGGCCGAGCCGGGCCACCTCCCCGACGGTGCGGACCCCGAGCGCGCGCAGCTTCCCCGCGGTGACGGTGCCGACCCCCCAGAGCCGCTCCACCGGCAACGGGTGCAGGAACCTGAGCTCCCCGTCGGGTGGGACGAGGAGCAGGCCGTCGGGCTTGGCCACCCCGCTGGCGACCTTGGCCAGGAACTTCGTGCGGGCGATCCCGACGGTGATGGGCAGCCCGACCTGCTCCAGTACGTCGCGCCGCAGGGCCGCAGCGATGTCCAGTGGCGCGCCCGCGATCCGCCACAGCCCGCCGACCTCGAGGAACGCCTCGTCGATGGAGAGGGGCTCGACCAGCGGTGTGGTCCGGGAGAACACGGCGAACACGGCCTTGCTCGCCGAGGAGTAGGCGGACATCCGTGGTGGGACGACCACCGCGTGCGGGCAGAGCAGGCGCGCCTGCCGGCTGTTCATCGCGGTGCGGACGCCGTGTGCCTTGGCCTCGTAGCTGGCGGCCAGCACGACGCCTGCCCCGACGATCACCGGGCGGGCACGCAGCCGCGGGTCGTCGCGCTGCTCCACCGACGCGTAGAACGCGTCGAGGTCGGCGTGCATGATCGTGGCGTCGCTCCGCACGAACGTATGTTCGCACGCCCGGGTGTGCGGGCGCCATCGCGCGAACGCGGCGGCTGCGACCGGGCGGCCCCGCCTGTCGGACTCGGTTCGTGGTGTGGTCGCCGGATCGAGATGTGCTTCGTGGTCGGGTTGCGGGCCCGACAGCTGGGCCGGACACGACTGACGACCACGGTGGCGGCCCGCGCCGGGCGCTCGGCGCCCGGGTGCGGGGTCCAGCCGGAGGAGTTCATGCGCCCGCCTCCCGATGGGCCTCGGCACGGGCGCCGCGGGCTCGGGCCACGAGGGCTTCGAGGGTGGCGAGGTAGGCGTCGAAGGAATCTCGGCCATGAGGGGTCAGGCGTACCGAGGTGCTGCGCCGGGCGGCGTGGTCCTTGCGGGACTCCACGTACCCGGCTGCCTCGAGGGCGCTGATCTGCTTGGACAGCGCCGAGTCGCTGGTGCCGATGCTCTCGCGGAGGAAGGAGAACAGGACCCACTGGGCCGGTGCGAGCAGCGACAGGATGCTCAGGCGCGCCGGGGTGTGCACGAACTCGTCGATCGCCCCGACGGCGACCGGGCCCACGGGCCCGCCGCCGTACGCGGCCTCGGGCGTCACGGCCGCAGGCTCGCGGCCGCCCGGGCCTGGACCGGGCGTGCGACGACGACGACGACGACGGCGGCGGCCGCGGCGGCGGCCACGGTGTTGGGCAGGGGCAGGTCCGCTGCTCGTGCGGCGAACTGGACGGCGATGTCGGCGAGCAGCGCCAGGACGAAGGTCGCGAGCAGTGCCGCCGTCCAGCCGCGCGAGGGCCTCGTGCGCAGCAGGGCGACCGCCCTGGTCGTCCCGGCGGCGCCGAGAACCCCGATGACGAGCACGCTCGACCGGATCATGTCCGCGTCGATGACCAGGTGGAGGAAGCTGATGCGATGACGTCGGTACTGGTGCTCAACGGCCCGAACCTGAACCTGCTGGGGACGCGGAGGCCGGAGGTCTACGGCACCACGACGCTCGCCGACGTCGATCGGCTCTGCCGCGACACCGCCGCCGGGCTGGGGCTGGACCTGGACTTCCGGCAGACCAACCACGAGGGCGTGCTCATCGACTGGATCCACGAAGCCGGGGATGTCCGTGACGTTCTCGGCGTCGTGCTCAACGCGGGCGCCTACACCCACACCTCGGTGGCCCTGCACGACGCGATCGAGGCGGTGGAGGTGCCGGTGGTCGAGGTCCACATCTCCAACGTCCATCGCCGGGAGGTGTTCCGGCACCACTCCTACGTCTCGGCGGTGGCGGCCGGAATCGTCGTCGGCTTCGGGGTGGAGGGCTACGCGCTGGCGATCCGCGGGTTGCCCGGATTGGCACGCTGAGCGGGCGTTCCTCCCCGGGACCGAGACGAACCCGTTGTCGACCAGCGCGATCAGCACGGCCAGGCTCCCGGCGACCACCGCCCCGACGATCGGCACGAACGCGCCGATGAACACCACCGCGGCCCGCGGCACCGCGAGCGGGACGCCGAGCACCACCTGCCCGACGCCGATGGCGACCGCGTCGACGACGGCGACGATCGCCGTCGCCCGCACGTGGCTCACCAGGGCGGCGAGGCTGCGCCGGCCGGCGACGTCCACGAGACGGCGGCGTTCACGCTGGACGACAGCTGGGTGGCCGGTGCGGGCAGCCCCTCCGCGACCGTGACGACCACGAAGGCCACTACGCCCAGGAGGACGGCGAGGCCGCAGATCATCACCAGCGTCGCCGCGACGCTGCGGGGGACCCGGTGCGCCTGCAGCCAGGCGACCGCGGGTGAGAGCGGGGCGGCGAGCAACAACGCGATCGCGAGCGGGATGACGACACCGGGCAGGTACGCCATGACCATGCCCAGCACGTAGAGCGCGGCCAGGACCACGAGCAGTCGCCGGCCCAGAGCCGCGCTGATCCGCAGTGCCCGGGGCACCAAGGGGGCGCACGTCCTCGGCGGATCGCGCTCGGCCTCACCGAGGATCCCGCGCTGCGCGTGCACCTGCACGCCACGTTCTCCCGGTGGACGGCACCGGCATGCTGACGCGCCTGCCGTTCCCCGCCGCTCAGGTGAGGGCGTGGCCGATGGTCGCGTCGACGTGGTCGGGGACCTCGTCGTGGCGGTCGCCGACGGACAGGGTGCCCGTCGGCTCGAACATCAGGATCGACGCCCCGGACGGCGACGACGGCCTGTGCTCGACGCCGCGCGGGACGACGAACACCGCCCCCCGCGACAGCGAGACGGCCCGCTCGGTGCCGTTCTCCCGCATCGCGATGCCCAGCTCCCCGTCGAGGACGAGGAAGAACTCGTCGGTGTGGTCGTGGGCGTGCCAGACGTGCTCGCCGGCCACCTTCGCGATCCGCACGTCGTAGTCGTTGACGCGGGTGACGATGCGCGGGCTCCACAGCGCGTCGAACCCGGCCAGTGCGGTCTGCAGGTCGATCGGATCGGTGCTCACCCGTCCGATGATGCCGCGTACCGGTCGCGTTGCGCGCCCGATCCGGCGGGCGGGCGGGGACGGGACCACCTGCGTCAGCAGGGCGCCGGCGTAGGTGTGCAGGTCGTCGGTCGCCGTCGGGGAACCGGCCAGGTGGCGGAGGAGGGACTGCCGGAACACCCGGCCGTCCGCGAGTGCGGGGTCGTCGGGCTGCCGGACGAGAAATGGGGTGAGCGGGTCGCCGCTGTGCTGCAGCCGCAACCCGGCGCGACGCTGACACCCGAGGAGATCATGTCGTTCGTCAAGGCCCGGATCGGCAGTGTGAACACCCCGAAGCAGGTGGAGATCTGGCCCGACCTGCCCCGCTCGAAGGTGGGCAAGATCCTCAAGACCGACATCCGGGCGCGCCTGCTCGGCTGAGGGCGGTCGGACGCTCAGACGTGCGCGGGCGCCGGGCTGCGGAGGTCGGCGGCGGGAAAGGGAGGGCGCTCGTCCAGACGCAGGCTCAGGCGGCCCGCGGCCCGCCAGGCGCGGGCGGTCAGGTCGCGGTCGGCGTCGGTCACCAGGTTGCCCATCACGCGCAGTGCCACGGTCATCAGCGCGCGCGACCGCATCCCGACCGGACCGGCGAGCGGCAGGAGCCGGGGCACCGTGAGGAGGCCGGCGAGGCGGCGGGCGATGGAGAACGCCTGGCCGTAGTGGGTGCGCAGGGTGGCGGGCCAGGCCACTGCGAGGTCACGCTCGCCGGCCATCAGCTCGGCCACCAGGCGTCCGGTCTCCAGGCCGTAGTCGATGCCCTCGCCGTTGAGCGGGTTGACGCAGCCCGCGGCATCGCCGATCAGCGCCCAGTTGGGTCCCGCCACGTTCGACACCGCACCGCCCATCGGGAGCAGCGCCGACGCCGGGGCGCGGACGGGCCCGACGAGCTGCCAGTCCTCGCGACGGGCGTCGGCGTAGTGCTCGATCAGGCCCCGCAGCCGGACCGCGGCCGGACGCTTCGCGGTGGCGAGCGTTCCCACGCCGATGTTCACCTGGCCGTCCGACAGCGGGAACACCCAGCCGTATCCGGCCAGGACCTCGTCGTTCTCCCCGCGCAGCTCCAGGTGCGAGGAGATCCACGGGTCGTCACTGCGGCCCGACGTCACATAGCCCCGCGCGGCCACGCCGTACACGGTCTCCTTGTGCCACTCCCGGCCCAGCACCCGGCCGAGCGTCGAGCGGGCGCCGTCGGCGACGACCAGGCGCTCGCAGAGGATCGTCTGCTTCTCACCGGCCCGGTCGAACACCACGCCGGTCACGCGGTCGCCGTCCCGCACGACGTCGACGGCCTTCACGCCCTCGACCGGTGTCGCCCCCGACTCCAGCGCCACCTCGCGGATGCGCGCATCGAGCTCCAGGCGCGGAACCGCGCCACCGTGGTCGGGCAGCGACCCGCCCGGCCACGGCAGCTCCAGCACCTGCCCGAACCCGGTGGCGCGCAGCCCACGGTTCGTCCCGTGGGCGCGGACCCACTCGCCGAGGCCCAGGTGGTCGAGCTCGGCGATCGCGCGCGGGGTCAGGCCGTCGCCGCAGGGCTTGTCACGGGGGAAGGTGGCCGCGTCCGCGAGCACGACGTCGCAGCCGTGCCGCGACGCCCACACCGCGGCGGCGGCACCGGCCGGCCCGGCTCCCACGACGAGCACATCGGTCGAGGTGGGGGCGGTCGAGGTGGGCTCGGGCATGGCTCCAGTATCGCGACGGTCGGGCCGCGGTGCGCGCCGCACCGCAGCGACCCGCGTCTCAGTCGGCTTGATGTTCTGACGTCTCAGTCTCAGGATGTCAGGGTGTCAGTCCGAACCGCACTCCACACCGATGCGCTCCTCACCGCCGCGTTCGAGTCCTTCGCCCGGTACGGCTTCACCCGCACCACGATGGCGGACGTGGCGTCGGCGGCCGGGATGTCCCGTCCCGCGCTCTACCTGCGGGTGGCGAACAAGGACGAGCTGTTGCGGCTCGTCGCCGCCGCCCTGCTGAACGCCTCGCTGGAGCGCGCCCGCACCGCGGAGGCCTCGGACGGGCCGGTCGACGCCCGCGTCGACGGCGTTCTGCAGGCCAAGCTCGGCATGACGCTCGAACTGGCCGCACACTCCGCACACGCGGTCGAACTGCTCGACTCCTACCACCGGCTCGCTGCCGACGAGTCCGCGCGCTTTCTCGCGACGGTCGAGGACCTGGTCGCGGGCGCGCTCGCCGACACCGGTGCGCCCCGCGAGCGGTGCGTCGACCTCGCAACCGCCCTGACCCGCGCCGTGACCGGACTGGAACAGGACCCGGCCGCCGCCCACTCGGCCCGGCACCTGCTCGGTGAACTCGTCCGGGCCACCGTCGCCGGTCTCTCCCGACCACTCCCCAGCTGAGAAGGACACCCATGTCAGAGCTCGGCTCCTCCCGATGACGATCCTGATCTACGGCGCCGCCGGTTACACCGGCGCGCTCGTCGCCCGCTACGCCCGGGACGCCGGCGTGCGGCCGGTGGTTGCCGGGCGCGACGGCGCCGCGGTGCGGGCGGTCGCCGCCGAGCTCGGACTGCCCGCGCGGGTGTTCGCGCTCGACGCGCTCGACGCGGGCCTCGACGGAATCACCACGGTGCTGAACACGGCCGGCTCGTTCGGGACGACCGGCCCACCTCTGCTCGACGCGTGCCTCGCCCGCGGCGTGCACTATGTCGACCTCGCCGGTGAGGTGCCCGCCGTCGAGGCCGTGGCCCGGCGGCACGACGCGGCGCTCGTCGCCGGGGTGATGATGTTGCCGGGCGCCGGCTTCGGCGTGGTCGCCACCGACATCGCGGCTGCCCGTGCCGCGGCGGCGGTCGACGGGGCCGTCGAGCTGGAGATCGCCTTCCGCACGGTCGGCGGGGTCTCGCGCGGCACGGCCGCCGGGCTGCTCCCGACGCTGCACCACGCCGGCGTCACCCGCATCGACGGCCGGCTCGTCCCGGCGACACCGGGGTCGCGGTCCCTGAGCGTGGACTTCGGCGACGGGCGCCCCCGGACGGTCGTGCTGAACCCCTGGCGCGCCGACCTGGTGACCGCCGCATACAGCACGGGAGCGAGAACGGTCACGACCTACCAGGATCTGCCCGCGCCGCTACGGCTGCTGATGCGGCCCGCGCCCCGGCTCGTGGGCGCGCTGGACTCGTCCCTGTGGCAGGGGCTGTTGCGGCGGACCGTGCGGCTCTTGCCGCCCGGCCCCAGCCGTCGCGGTCTCGCCTCCGGGCATGTCGAGGTGTGGGCACGTGCGCGTGACGGCGCGGGTGCTCGCGCCGAGGTGCGGCTGCGCGGTCCCGAGGCCTACGCCTTCACCGCGCGGTCCGCCGTCGCCGTGCTGCACCGGATCGAGGGCGGTGACGCGCCCACCGGGTTCCGCACGCCGGTCACCGCCTACGGAACCGCTCTGGCCTCCGACATCGAGGGCGTCGAGATCGACGGACGGCCCACACGCTGACCGAGGCGCGTGACGCCGCCCTCAGGAGCGGACGAGCCGGGCGATCGAGCCTGAGAGTTTCGCGCACCTTCTGCTGGGCCCGCTCGCGCCGGCAGCGGCGGCGTGGACGACACAGGTGGACAGGTGCTCGTCCTGCTCCGCTGCCGACCTGCCCGCCGTCCCTCCACGAACGGTGCGGCTGCCGTCGACCGTCGACCGCCGTTCACCGCCTGGCCACTGACCGTCGGGCGCGCAACCGACCTGGTCGGAAGGATGACCAGGCCAGACGTACCTTCCGCGGCCCACGACGGTCGGCCTGCGAATACTCTGGGTGATGCGCGTCATTTCCGGGGTGCCCCCCGGGACCACGCGCGCCGGCGGCCGCCGCGCGGAATCCCCTCCACCCCGGCGGTCGCCGGCCCACATGGTCTTCGTCGACGGCACCTCGGCGGGTTCAGACGAGGAACCGATAGGCGGTGGTGCCCGGCGCCACGAGCTGGATGGTCAGCGGGCTCGCCTCCATCCTCTTCCACAGCGGCTCGTAGGCCTCGCGGCTGCTGATCTCGACGCCGACCAGTGCCGCGCCGGTCTCGCGGTTGTCGCGCTTGACGTAGGTGAACAGCGCGATGTCGTCGTCGGCGCCGAGCACCTCGTCGAGGAACCGGCGCAGGGCACCGGGCTCCTGCGGGAACTCCACGAGGAAGTAGTGCTTGAGTCCGCGGTGCACCAGTGAGCGCTCGACGACCTCGGCGTAGCGGCTCACGTCGTTGTTGCCGCCCGAGAGCAGGCAGACGACGGTCGCGCCGGGGGACACCGCGATCTCCTCGCCCAGCGCGGCGGCGGCGAGCGCGCCCGCGGGCTCCGCGATGATCCCGTCGACCTGGTAGAGGTCCAGCATCTCGGTGCACACCCGGCCCTCGGCCACCGTCACCAGCTCGGCGCCACAGTCGCGCACCAGGGGGAACGTCACGTCCCCGACGCGGCGCACCGCGGCGCCGTCGACGAACGTGTCGAGCTCGCGCAGCACCACCGGCCCTCCCGCGGCCAGCGCCGCCGCCATGCCGGCCGCGCCCGCCGGTTCCACCCCGACGATCCGTACCTGCGGGTGGTGCGCCGCGAACCAGCTGCCGACGCCGGCGAGCAGCCCGCCCCCGCCCACCGGCAGCACCACCACGTCGGGGGCGCGTCCGAGCTGCGCGACGATCTCGACGCCGACGGTGCCCTGCCCGGCGATCGTCCTTGGGTCGTCGAACGCGGGGACCACGGTGGCGCCGGTGCGCGCGGCGTGCTCGGCCGCGGCGGCGGCCGCCTCGTCGTAGGTGTCACCGCCCACCACCAGCTCGACGGCCCCGCCGCCGAGCGCCAGGATCCGTTCGCGCTTCTGGCGGGGCGTGGTGCTGGGGACGTGCACCCGCCCTCGAATCCCTAGCTCTGCGCACGCATACGCAACGCCCTGACCGTGGTTGCCCGCACTCGCGCACACCGCCCCCGCCGCTCGCTGCGCGGCGGTCAACCCGGCGAGCAGGTTGTACGCCCCGCGCAGTTTGTAGGAACGACCGATCTGCAGGTCTTCGCGCTTGAGCCGGACCCGGGTGCCCGTGGCGGCCGACAGTCGTTCGCAGAGCTGCAGGGGAGTGGTCACGGCGACGCCGGCGAGCCGGACCGCGGCTGCGGCGACCGCGTCTGAGAGGGGGTGCACCGGTTGATTCTCCCGCGCGCCGCTCAAGGCCCGTCGCGACCGTCATGCGCCCGCGCGCGACACCCGCCCGGGGCCCGATGCCTGGCACGGTTCCCACCCGGCACCACCGTCCCGGACTTCGCCGGATCGTGAGACCCGAGTTGACCCTCCAGGTGAGGACCGCCCGAGCTGCGGGACACCTTCGCGAGCCTGGGGCGTCGCTACCTCAACGCCAGCGGCGAGAAGCTGTGGTCCTGCCAGATCTTCCGCGACTCCGCCTCCGGGTAAGGCGCGACGACCGGCTCGGTGTCGCACCGAAGCCTGCGCAGGGTCCCGCTCGGCGAGGTGGAGCGACGGCATGCGGAACAGCCGGTCCGAGAGAATCCACTCGTACAGAACAGTCCCGCTGCCCGCGGCATCGCCACCAGAGCGGCGACCGATCCCCCGCCCGCCGACTGGCCGAACACGGTGACCCGTCCGGGGTCACCGCCGAACAGGCGGATGTTGTCCCTCACCCACTCCAGCGCGGCGACCTGGTCGAGCAGCCCCCGGTTGGCGGGCGCGCCCCCGATGTGCGCGAAACCCTCGACGCCCACGCGGTAGTTGAAGGCGACCAGTACGACGCCGTCGCGCGCGAGGCGGGCGCCGTCGTACTCGGGAAGGCCGGACGTGCCGATCGTGTAGGCGCCGCCGTGGATCCACACCATGACCGGCAGGCCCGCGTCGCGGCTCGGGTCGGATGGCGCCGCGCACCCTTCCCGCTGTCGTCCGGGCTTCGACCACGTGGCGATGCCAGTGGCGCGTCTCGACAGGTTCACCGGGTTTCTCGGCAGGTCATCGTCGCGCTGGCGAAGGCGACCAAAGATCCGGGCCAGTGCCCGAAAAGGGCGGGGGACGAACCTTGCGAAGTCGCCGGAGGACGATCAGGTCTTGTCCATTTCTGTCGCGACAGTGCCCAGGGAATTGCTGTCGTAGCCGGCCCGGTTCCGGCTTTGGACGGCCGCCCGCCCCCTGCTCGAGGCCACACCTGGACGAGATGAATATACGGTGAAGTTTCGACTGCTCAATGTGGCCTGTGACACACCACATGCGCCCTGACCTGCCATAATACGCTCACGACAGTGGACGTGAGGTGGCCGGCCGACCGACGGACGCGAAATTGCGAACCAAAACTCAAGAATCCGTTCCGAATAAGTGCCCATGACATGTGCGCGGCTGTCGATGGCATGCCGCGACGCCCTTGTCGTGGACCAGTGTCCATGTGACGACAATGATCCGATGCAAGATATTGGGGCAAACCGGTGGTAAAGAATTCCTCTCAGCAGCATGGATCGCGTCTGGTGAATCCGTACGCCGTGGCGGAGCAGCGTCGGGCCGGACCGGGCGCGGTGTCCGCGGCAGGCGTGGTTCTGGCCGGCGCGGCCGGTCTGGTGGTGTTCGGGGCGGGCACAGCGTCGGCCGAGGACATCGGTCTGGGGGGCTCGGACTACGGGTCGTCCGACTTCGGCGGCATGTCGGGGTCGGGTGACATGTTCGGCGGCGCCGGTGGTGGCGGGTCCGAAGCCTTCTCCAGCCCCGACGTGGCCAGCAACTCGTTCGACTCCGCTCCGTCGTCGCCGGTGTCGTCGTTCGACTCGGATGTGTCGTCGCCGGTGTCGTCGTTCGACTCCGACGTCTCGTCGCCGGTGTCGTCGTCCGAGGCTGTTGTGCTGCCTGAGCCGGTGACGGTGCCCGAACCGGCTGACGAGGTCGCCGTGTCGACCGACACGGCGACCGGGAGTCCCTCGCCGATGTGGACCGCTGAGCCCGTGTCCGACATGGACCTGGGAAGGACGGACGTCGTCGAGGAGCCCGGGCTGACGGTGACTTCGCCGGTCCTCGGCGCACCCAGCGAGACGCAGGACATCTCGTGGAGTGGGTCGGGCACCGACGCCCTCGGCGCCGGTTCGGCATTTGATGACCTACCGACGATCGTCGACCCTTCCGACGTCACGGCGCCCGGCGCTCTCGACGGGCTGCTCCCGCCCCCGGTGGATGACGGGCCCGGCACCGGGGCACAGCAGCAACTGTCGTTCGATGTCGCAGACCTCGCATCTCTCGGGTCGGGCAACGTCACGACGGGCGACGCACCCGCCGGCCCGGCGCCGCCGGACGACCGGACCCTCCCCGCGGACGGCGGAGCGCCGCTCCGCCTGGAGGGGGCCGTGCCGGTGATCCCGGTCGAGCCGGTCTCGAGCGGTGCGGACACCGACGTGGCGAGCTACGACTACATGCCCGGGATCGCGGGACAGAGCATCAAGCTGGTCGGGTCGGGCCGTCCAGGCGTCATCCCGGGCCTGGTCACCCGCTCGGGAGTCGCCGGGCAGGACGGGATGGAAGAAGTCATCGTCACCCCGGCGCGGGAGCCGGCCGGCGACGGTTCGGTGGGTGGACGACACGGCGAGGTCTCGGCGTTGGTGCCGGTCAGCTCCGGATTCGACTCCCGCGAGCTGTCGCAGACCTACCACGTGCCGACGGGGACTCCGCTGGTCCGGGTGACCGGGGTGGTGCCCGGACTTCCGGGCACTCCGGAGCCCATGGACGGTTTCCCGCCGATCTCGACGCTGTCGCCGGGCACCCCCGCCGAGTCCGGGGGTCAGGACAACCCGTGGTTCGGGGGCAAGATCAGCACGGACAACGTCCGGCAGACGTTGGAGATCGGCAAGCCGGTCAAGAACGAGGGCGTCAGCAAGGCGCTCTTCTGGGTGGGACCGGACCTGTCCACGCAGCAGGGCGTCAACCTGACGGCCGAGTCGAGCATGTCCGTGGGCGGGGCTATGCCCAAGGTCGGTGCGAAGGTGGGTCCGGTGTTGCAGGTCGGGGCACCCGGCTCGGCGCCGAACGTCCAGCTCAGCGGTGGGGTCGCCGCCGCGGCGGAGGACGAGACGGGACTGGCGGTCAACCCGTTCGTGCAGGGAAAGCTGGTGGTGTCGCCGAACTTCTCGGTGACCGGGAAGCAGACCTTCCCGTTCTTCGACTCGGCGGCGAAGACCTCGATCGAGGTGGAGAGCAAGCCCGGACGGTCCGACCCGGCCGAGGACGACCTCGCCCGTCTGATCTCCGTGCCCGCGAACCTCCTCAACGCGGTCTCGGACGTGACGTCCGGTGTGATGAAGCAGGCGACACTGGGTTCGAACGGCGTCTGTCAGTCCTGCGCAGAGGGCAGACTGGACAACTCGCTGATCCCGGCGGAGAACCAGAGGAACGCCGCCAGGCATCTCGAGGCGGCCCGCGTCGCAGCAGACACGTTGCTCACCGACCCGGTGCACAGCCGAGTGGCGGCGAACATCAGTAGCGCCAACAACCAGCTCGCCACCATGTTCGGGCAGAACCTGCCGCGAAACCTGGACCGGGCATTCGGCGAGCCGGCCCGCGGCGCGGCGAGTGCGGTGCAGAGCGCCGCGCAGGAGATTCCCGGGAATGTCGACTCGGCGAACCGGCAGTTGGTGCAGTACGGGCAGAACGCCGCGGCCAACGCGAACCGGGCGTTCGTGCAACCCGTGCACGACGGGTGGTCCAATCTGGTGGGCGGCACCGAGAAGCTGCGCGACCAGGTGTTCGGGGCGCCGGCCGACCCCGGCCCTGTGGCAGCCCCCGCTCCCGTCACGCCCGGCGGCGGCGCTGTCCGGATCGGCGACGGCACCCCGGAGGGGGCAAGGGCTGCGAACCGGTGGAACCAGGACAACCTCGGCGTTCGCACCAACTTCGTGGGCAACGCGCTGGTCGGGACCGGCGCGGACCGCGCGGACGCCGTATTCGGCTCCCCGCGAGCGGAGTCGACGGGGGACACCCGCGCCGCTCTCCCCGCCGCACAGAGCCCGGCCCTGGTGCCGTCCGCGCCCCGTCCGTTCGAGGAGCCGAGCGTCGAACGCGCCGTGCAGGCGGTCCAGGGCAAGGCCGACGAGGTCAACCGCGACCACGTCCAGCCCGTAGTGCAGGTGGTGCAGCAGAAGGCCGAGGAGGCCAACCAGAACTACGTCCAGCCCTTGGTCCGGGCGGCGCAGGACGCCTGGAACCGCCTGACCGGCGGCGGCCGGTAACCGGCTCCGGAGGGCCGATCCACGTCGTCGGGCCAGACAGCCGTAACGCGGCTGCCCGGCCCGAAGCGTCGATCATGGAACCGTGATCTCCGCGGGAGACCCGGGCTCAGGTCTCCCGAAGCGCGCCGGCGGCGAAGTGCGCGCACCGGCGCAGGTGCACCCACCAGCCGCCCGCCGCGTCGCAGTCCACGCAGCCGGAGCCACCGGGCGGCACGGTCGGATCGATCCCGTTCGGTGCGGACATGCGTATCTCCTCGCTCGTCGTCCGAGCGCACATCATGGCGCCTCACCGGGCGACGGGCGCGGGAGGTCCGCGACAGCCGTAGGTGTCGGGCGGTCGGCATTGACCGGCTCGCCGGGTGCTGCCTACCGTTGCGCAATGAGGCGGTTCGAGTGGCGGGACCGGATCGAGCGGCTCGATCCGGAGTCCGACTTCGCCGAGATCTACCGCATCAGTGCCACGCACGAGTTCCCGTGGGACTACAACCAGTCGCTGTCGTTCGCGCTGTTCCGCACCTATGCGGTGCCGAGCATCGGGCGGTTGCTGGCGTCGACGGGCGAGTTCACCGAACGCGTCCAGAAGCGCTACGACGACACCGGGCTGCTCCTCGACGCCCTCGTCGAGCACGGGTTCGACAGCGTGCAGGGGCGCACCGCGATCCGGCGGGTGAACCGGATGCACGGCTCCTACGACATCGCCGACGGTGACCTGCTCTACGTCCTCTCGACGTTCGTGGTCGTCCCGATCCACTGGATCGACGAGCTGGGCTGGCGGGTGCTCACCGAGGCCGAGAAGGTCGCGGCCGCGAACTACTACCGCGAGCTGGGTCGGCGCCTGGGCATGCGCGACGTCCCGGCGACCCACGGCGAGTTCGCCGCCTACCTCGACGCCTACGAGGCCGAGCACTTCGCGTTCGACGAGGGCGGGCGGGCGGTCGCCGATGCCACGCTCGCCCTGTTCGCGACGTTCCCGCCGAACCACCGGGCGCCCGCGGCGCTGGTCACCCGCTTCTCCTACGGCCTGATGGACGACCCGCTGCGCGCCGCGTTCCACTACCCGCGCATCTCCCCGCTGGAGCAGCGGGTCGCCCGCGGGGCGGTGAAGCTGCGCAGCCGGGTCGTGCGGTGGCTTCCCCCGCGGCTCGAGCCCAGGTTCGCCCGCCAGCTCCCGAACATCCGCAGCTACCCCGGCGGCTACGACCTGAGCGCTCTGGGCACGTTCCCGCGCGCCTGATCACGCCCCTGCCTGATCACGCCCCTGTGTGATCACGCCCCTGCCCGATCACGCCCCTGCCCGATCACGCACGGGGCGGCGGAGCCGTTGTCGTGCCGGTGCGGAGCTGGACCGGAAGCGTCACGTCGTCCGGTCGTTCGCCGGCCACCAGTCCCATCGCCGCGCGGGCGGCGGAGCGACCCTTCTCCTCGGTCGGCTGGACGACCGTGGTGAGCCGCGTGTCGCCCAGCCAGTGCAGGTCGGCGCCGTCGAAACCCGCCACCGACACGTCGTCGGGCACCCGCAGGTCCAGCTCGGCGGCGGCTCGGAGCACCCCGGCCGCGAGGACGTCGCTCTGCGCGATCACCGCGGTCGGGCGGCGGTGCGCGGGCACGCCGAGCACCCTGCGGCCCGCCCCGATGCCCTCGTCCACGGCGTTGCTGGCGGTCTCGAACACCGGCACGGCGCCGAACACGTCCTCCACACCCTCGATGCGGTGGCGGACGTCGCGGTAGTGCGCCCGGGAGCGACGCGACGCGCCGACCGGCCCGCGTGTGCCGTCGAGGCGCAGGGGCATCGCGACCACCTCGACGCGGCGGTGGCCGAGACCGTGCAGGTGCCGGGCGAGGTCGCGGGTGCCGCGCCGGTCGTCGATGTCGACGAGGACGACGCCGTCCACGGCCGGGCCCTCGACGACGACGAGCGGCACCCCGCGCGCGCGGAGCTGTTCCAGCGCCGGGTCGTCCTCCAGCCCGCAGGTGGCGAAGATCGCGGCGTCGAGGGGCAGGCGCCCGATCTGGTCGGTGGAGGGACGCCCGGTGTCACCGGCGAGCAGCAACAACCCGACGCCGTGCGGGCCGAGCACCTCGGTGATGCCGTCGAGCAGCGCGACGGCGACAGGGTCGCGGAACGCGTGGAGCAGCCGCTCGCCCACGAAGGCGCCGATGACGCCGCTGCGGCCCCGGCGCAGGGACGCCGCGAGCGGGTCGGGGCCGGCGTAGCCGAGGGCGGCGGCGGCGGTCAGCACCCGCTCGCGCGTCGCGGGCGTCACGCGCGGGCTGCCGGAGAACGTCAGCGACGCGGTGGACGGCGAGACCCCGGCGCGGGCCGCGACGACGGCCAGCGTCGGGCGGGTGGTCACGGACGAGACGGTACGCGTCACAGCCCCACGGGTTGAGCGATGGCTGCACGGCCACGTACCGTCTTCTATCGAATCGATTCGATACGGAGGCGTCGTCGTGCCGACCGCCCGGGCGCTGCCCACCCCCACCCCCGAGACGTCGCGCGCCCGTACCGCCGTGGTGATCGCGTTCGCCGCGAACGGCGTCGCGTTCGCCTCGTTCATCTCCCGCACCCCGGCCATCCGCGACGCGCTCGGCATCTCCTCGGCCCAGCTCGGGTTGCTGCTCCTGTGCCTGTCCGGCGGGGCCATCGCGGGGCTGCCGCTGTCCGGGCCGGTGGTGCACCGGCTCGGGCCCGGCCCCGCCGTGCTGCTCGGGGCGCTGTCGGTCAGCCTCGGGCTCGCCGGGCTGGTGACCGGGCTCGTCACGGGTGCCGTCGTCCCGGCCGGGATCGGGCTGGTGTTCACCGGGCTGGGCAGCGGGGTGTGGGACGTCGCGATGAACGTCGAGGGCGCCGACGTCGAACACCGCCTCGGCCGCTCGCTGCTGCCCCGCCTGCACGCCGCGTTCAGCCTGGGCACGGTGGCCGGTGCCGCGCTCGGGGCCGCCTCGGCCGCCACCGGCGTACCGCTCGCGGTGCAGGTCGCGGCGGTCGCGGTACTCCTCCCGGTCGTCGTCACCGTGGCGAGCCTCCGCTTCCTGCCCCGGCACGAGGCCGCCGCCGGCAAGGCGGCCACCGGCTCCGGTGTCCTCGTGGCGTGGCGTGAGCCGCGCACCCTGCTGATCGGTCTGATGGTGTTCGGGTTCGCCTTCACCGAGGGCTCGGCGAACGACTGGATCGCCGTGGCGTTCGTCGACGGGTATGCGGTGAGTGAGGCCGTCGGCGCGGTGGCGTTCGGGTTCTTCGTGAGCGCGATGACGGTGGGGCGGCTGCTCGGCGGGTCGGCTCTGGAGCGGTTCGGTCGCGTGGCGGTGTTGCGTGCGACGGCGGTGTTCGCGCTGGCCGGACTGCTGCTGGTGCTGCTGGGTGGCTCCACGCCCGTCGCGCTGGCCGGTGCGTTGTTGTGGGGGGTCGGGGCGTCGCTGGGGTTCCCGGTCGGCATGAGCGCGGCGGCCGACGACCCGGTCCTCGCTGCCGCGCGCGTGTCGGTGGTCAGTTCGGTGGGCTATACCGCGTTCCTCGCCGGGCCCCCGTTGATCGGACTGCTCTCCGAGGACGCCGGCATCCTGCGCGGGTTGTTCGTCGTGCTCGGGGCGCTGGTGGTGGGCCTGCTCGCCGCGGGCGCTGCCCGCCCCCTCCCCACACCGGACCACCAACAACCCCACTGACCCGCCGCGCTCCCGCCGGGGGGTCGTGCTCCGCGGTTCAGTTCGGCGCTCCCGGTCGATGGGGGGCACCGGGCCGGACGGGGAGCACCGCGCGCCGGATGGGGAGCACCGCGCCGGACGGGGAGCACCGCGCGCCGGACGGGGAGCACCGCGCCGGACGGGGGGCGCCGGTCAGGTTACGGCGTGTTTCGGGGGCGGCCCGACCCTTGACAGGCGCCCATCACTGAGCGGACTCTGTTGCGCGTCGTGCACAACGTTCCGCACTGCGCTCCGGAGATTCCGCATGATTCACGTCTGCGCGCTCGCTGATCTGCCCCGCGACAGCGCTCGCCGCCTCCCGCTCAGCCCGCCGGTCGCCGTGTTCCACACCGCCGACGGCGAGCTCTACGCCATCGACGACACGTGCACCCACCAGGACGCCTCCCTCGCCGAGGGCTGGCTGGAGGGCTGCGAGGTGGAGTGCCCGCTGCACGCGGCGATCTTCGACCTGCGTACCGGGGAGCCGGACGGGCTGCTGGCCCGCGACCCGGTCCGGACGCACCGGGTTGTCGTCGAGGGCGGCGCGGTGCACGTCGTGCTCTCCGGCGAGCCCGCCCACGGCTCCGGCCCCGGCTCCGTCGCCGCATCATGACCGTCCCCCGGGTCGTCGTCATCGGGGCAGGCGTCGTCGGCGCGGCAGTGGCCGACGAGCTGGCCGCGCGCGGCTGGACCGACGTCACCGTGCTCGACCGTGGCCTGCTGCCGCTGCCCGGCGGGTCGTCCTCGCACGCACCGGGCCTGGTGTTCCAGACCAACCCGTCTTCGACGATGACCGGGTTCGCCCGCTACACGGTCGAGAAGCTCGCAGCGCTGGACGGCGCGTGGTGCTTCAACCCCGTCGGCGGGCTCGAGCTCGCCACCACACCCGAACGGTTCGCCGACCTGCGCCGACGCCACGGGCTCGCGACGAGCTGGGGGATCGCGTCGCGATTGGTCGACCCCGGCGAGTGCGCCGCCCTGCACCCGCTCGTCGACCCCGCCCGCGTCCTCGGCGGCTTCCACACCCCCTCCGACGGGCTGGCCAAGGCCCCGCGCGCGGTCGCCGCCCAGCTGGCCAGGGCCGTCGACCGCGGGGCGCGCGTGCTCGGCGGGCAGCGCGTGTGCGAGGTCCTCTCCGATCGCGGGCGCGTGAGCGGTGTCCGCACCGAACACGGTGACATCCCGGCCGATGTCGTCGTCTCCGCCACGGGGTTCTGGGGGCCGCGCACAGGTGCGCTCGTCGACCTCGTGGTCCCGCTGCTGCCGATGGCGCACCAGTACGTGACGACGACGCCGGTCGCGGCGCTGGCCGGGCGCAACACCGAGGCCGCCGAGGCGGGGCTGCCGATCCTGCGCCACCAGGACCGTGACCTGTACGTCCGCGAGCACGTCGACCGTCTCGGCGTAGGCTCCTACGCCCACCGCCCGATGCCCGTCGACCTCGACGCGCTGCCCGTCACCGGGATGCCGAGCGTCCTTCCCTTCACGCCGGAGGACTTCGCACCGAGCTGGGCCGACGCCCGCGACCTGCTGCCGGCCCTGCGCACCGCGGAGATCGACACGGGCTTCAACGGCGTCTTCTCCTTCACCCCCGACGGGATGCCGCTCCTCGGCGAGCACCCGGGCCTGCGCGGTTTCTGGGTCGCCGAGGCGGTCTGGGTGACGCACTCGTGCGGCGTCGGGCGGGCTCTGGCGCGTTGGCTGGTCGAGGGCGAGCCGGGCGTCGACGTCCACGAGTGCGACCTCAACCGCTTCGAGGACGCCCAGCTCGCACCGTCCTATGTGGAGATACGCAGTGCGCGTAACTTCGTCGAGGTCTACGACGTCCTGCACCCGCTCGAGCCGCCCCGCCGGCCGCGCCCGCTTCGCGTCAGCCCGTTCCACTCCCGTCAGGTGGAGCTGGGCGCGGTGTTCCTGGAAGGCGCGGGCTGGGAGCGACCGCACTGGTTCGCGGCCAACGCCGCCCTGCCCGAGGTCGGACGGATCCCGGGACGCGGGGAGTGGGCGTCGCGGTTCTGGTCGCCGATCGTGGGGGCCGAGGCGCTGGTGACGCGCGACCGCGTGGCGATGTTCGACATGACCCCGCTCAAGCGCCTGGAGGTCACCGGCCCCGGCGCGCTCGACCTGCTCCAGCGGCTCACCACCAACGACCTGGACCGGAAACCCGGTGCGGTCACCTACACGCTGATGCTGGAGCCCTCAGGTGGCATCCGTGGCGACCTGACCGTGGCCCGGTTGGGCGAGCAGCACTTCCAGGTCGGGGCGAACGGCAGCCTCGACCTCGACCGGCTGCGGCGCGACGCAGGACCCGACGTCGCGGTGCGCGACGTCACCGGCGGCACGTGCTGCATCGGGCTGTGGGGACCGCGCGCCCGTGACGTGCTGGCGTCGGTGTCGCGTGACGACGTCTCGCACGCCGCGTTCGGGTACTTCCGGGCCCGCCGGATCCACGTCGGCGGCGTGCCGGTCACCGCGCTGCGACTGTCCTATGTGGGCGAGCTCGGCTGGGAGCTCTACGCGGGCGCTGACGTCGGACTGCGGCTGTGGGACGTGCTGTGGGACGCCGGACAGCGCCACGGCGTGATCGCCGCGGGTCGCAGCGCGTTCAACTCCCTGCGGCTGGAGAAGGGCTACCGCTCGGCCGGGCTCGACATGACCACCGAGCACGACCCGTACGAGGCCGGGCTCGGGTTCGCCGTGCGTCCGGGCTCCTACGTGGGCGCGGCGGCACTGGTCGGCCGCGAGACCCCGCAACGCCGGCTCGTTCCCCTGATCCTCGACGACCCCGCGCACGTGGTGCTGGGCAAGGAGCCGGTGTTCCACGCCGGCGTCTGCGCGGGTCACGTCACCAGCGCGGCCTACGGCTACACGATCGACGCGTCCATCGCCTACGCCTGGCTCCCGGCCGCGGCCGCGGAGCCGGGCACCCCCGTGCAGGTGGAGTACTTCGGCGACCGCCTGCCCGCTGTGGTGGCCGCGGAACCGCTGTTCGACCCCGAGATGAAGAGGATCCGCGCGTGAACGCCTTCGACGTGGTGGTCGTCGGGCTGGGTGGCATGGGGTCCGCCGCGGCGCGGCACCTCGCCGCGCGGGGTGTGCGGGTGCTCGGGTTGGAACGGTTCACCCCGGCGCACGACCGCGGGTCCAGCCACGGCGGCTCGCGGATCGTCCGGCAGTCCTACTTCGAGGACCCGGCGTACGTCCCGCTGCTGCTGCGGGCCTACGAGCTGTGGGCCCAGGCGCAGAAGGAGGCCGACGCCGACCTGCTCACCCTGACCGGAGGGCTGTACCTCGGCCCGCCCGGGAGCACCACGTTCGCCGGGAGCCTGCGGGCGGCCCAGGAGTGGGGACTGCCCCACGAGATCCTCGACGCCGACGCCGTGCGGGCCCGTTTCCCGACGGTCACCCCGGCCGCCGACGAGATGGCGGTGTACGAGGAACGCGCCGGGTTCGTCCGCCCCGAGGCGAGCGTGGCAGCGCACCTGGACCTCGCCGCACGGGACGGCGCCGACCTGCGGTTCGGGCAGCAGGTGCTGGGCTGGGAGGCGACCGGCGACGGCGTGCGCGTCCGTACCGCCGGGAGCGCGTTCACGGCGGGGCACCTGGTGGTCTGCCCCGGCTCGTGGGCGCCGACGCTGCTCCCGGGGGTCCCGCTGCGGGTGGAGCGTCAGGTGCAGTACTGGTTCGCCCCGCCCGGTGGCGTCGGGCCGTTCGAGGAGCATCCGGTCTACATCGCCGAGCAGGCCGGTCGCGGCGACGGTACCGGTGGCGCGCAGATCTACGGCTTTCCCGCGATCGACGGCCCGGACGGCGGCGCGAAGGTCGCGTTCTTCCGCCGGGGCCGCGACGCCGACCCCGACGCCCTGGACCGCGTGGTCACCGAGACCGAGGTGGCCGAGATGCGCGCCCGCGTCGCCGACACCCTCCCGGGGCTCGTGGGCCCGGTCGTGAAGACGGTCCCGTGCATGTACACAACCACGCCGGACGAACACTTCGTGGTCGACCGGCAGGATCGCGTCACGGTCGCCTGCGGCTTCTCCGGGCACGGGTTCAAGTTCGTGCCGGTGATCGGCGAGATCCTGGCCGACCTGGCCACCTCGGGTGCCACCGCGCACCCCATCGCCCTGTTCGACCCGAGGAGGTTCGACCCGACGAGGTTCGACCCGACGAGGTTCGACCCGGACGCGCTCGCGCCGTCGAGTCCGTCGTCCGGCCCCACGGACCGTCGCCCACTCGCCACGGAGGCCCGCCCATGACCGCCGCGGAGGCCGACCTGGACCGTCCCGAGCCCGCCCGTCCCGACCCGGGCGCGCCCGAGCCCGGCCGTCCCGAGCCCGGCGCGCCGGGGCCGAGCCTCGTCCGTACGCTCCCCGGCTCGGCCTACACCGACCCCGGGGTGTTCGCCGACGAGCAGGAGCGCATCTTCGAGCGCACCTGGGCGTGTGTCGCGTTCGCCGCGGACCTCGCCGCGGCGGGGGCTTTCCACACGGTCACCGTCGGGCGGGAGAGCGTGGTGCTCGTCCGCGGCCGCGACGGGGTCGTGCGTGCCTTCCTCAACGTGTGCCGACACCGGGGCGCGCGGCTGTGCACCGACGACGCCGGGCAACTGCGCCGCAACCTGCAGTGCTCCTACCACGCCTGGACCTACGACCTCACCGGCCGGCTCGTGGCCGCTCCGAACCTGAGCTCGATGCCCGACGTCGACCGCGTCGAGTACGGCCTGCTGGCCGTCCACCTGCGGGAATGGCTGGGCTACGTGTGGATCTGCCTGGCCGACGAACCGCCGTCGTTCGAGGCCGACGTGCTCGGCGAGGTGGTCAGCAGGCTCGGCGAGGTCGCGGCGATCGAGCGCTACGGCGTCGAGCAACTCGCCCTGGGCCGGCGCCTGAGATACGACGTCGCCGCGAACTGGAAGCTGATCGTCGAGAACTTCATGGAGTGCTACCACTGCGCCTCGATCCATCCGGAGCTGACAGAGGTTCTTCCGGAGTTCGCCGACGGGTACGCGGCGCAGTACTGGGTGGGCCACGGCGCGGAGTTCGCCCCCACGGCCGCCGGGTTCACCGTCGACGGTCGCGCGGGCGCGGATCGGCTCCCGGGTGTGACCGACGAGCAGGACCGCCGCTACTACGCGATCACGATCAAACCCCAGGTGTTCGTCAACCTGGTGCCCGACCACGTGATCGTCCACCGGATGACGCCGCTCGCCCCCGACCGCACCGTGGTGGAGTGCGACTGGCTCTTCGCCCCCGACGCGCTGGGTCGCGACCTCGACCCCTCCGTGGAACTGTTCCACCGCGTCAACGTCCAGGACTTCGCGGCCTGCGAGCGCACCCAGCCCGGCATGGGCAGCCGCGCCTATCGCGACGGCGGCGTCCTCGTCCCGAGCGAGCACCACATCGGCGCGTTCCACTCCTGGGTCACCGCCCGGCTGAGATGAACACCAGCGCTGTCGATCATCTCCGGACAGCGCTGACGTTCATCTCACTCGCCGAACCAGCCCATGCGGCGGGAGATCTCCGCCGCTGCGGCGCGCAGGGGACTGGTGAGCCGGGCCAGGCGTGTCTCGTCCAGACGGTAGCTCGGGCCGCTCACGCTGAGCGCCGCGATCACCTCGCCGCCGCGGCCGAGCACGGGGGCGGCGACGGCGTTCAGGCCGACCTCGTACTCCTCCACGGCCGTCGCGAACCCGTCGGCGAGCACCCCGTCGAGCTCGGACTCCAGCGATGCGGCGGACGTGACGGTGTGCGGGGTGAACGCCCCCATGCCCGACGCCTCGAGCAGCTCGGCCCGGCGGGGCAGCGGGACGTGGGCGAGCAGCACCTTCCCGCTCGACGTGCAGTGCAGCGGCGTGAGGTGCCCGATCCAGTTGTGCGTGGAGACGGTGGACGGCCCGCGGGCCTGGTCGACGTTCACCGCCCAGTGCTTCTGCAGGATGGCGACGTTGATCGTCTCGCCCATCTCGACGGCCAGACGCTCGCACACGTCGCGGCCCCGCCTGCTCACGTCGAGACGGTCGGAGACGGCGCCGGCCAGCGGGATCAGTCCGAACCCGAGCCGGTACTTGCCGCGGTCGGACGCCTGCTCGACGAGCCCGCGCACCTCCAGCGCGCCCAGCAGCCGGAACGCCGTGGACTTGTGCACCTCGATCTCGGCGGCCACCTCGCTGACCCCGGCCTCGCCGCGGCGGGCCAGGATCTCCAGCACGCTGATCGCCCGATCGACGGACTGGACGCCCCCATCACGACCAGTCGTGTTGCCCATGGCGAAACTATATGCGTCGATCCGAACGCGGTGGTTGACGCGACGTCTCTTCGGAGGATGATCACAGCGGTGGTCGACCTCTTCATCGACGGGGCGTGGACCGCCGGTTCCAGCGGCACCGCCGACGTCGTCAACCCGTTCGACGCGACGGTGGTGCGAGCCGTCGACCAGGCCGGCCCCGCCGACGTCGAGCACGCGGTCGCGGCCGCCCGGACCGCGTTCGACGGCGGCCCGTGGCGCACCACGCCGGCCTCCGAGCGGGGCGCGCTGCTCCGCCGCGTCGCCGACCTGCTGATCCGTGACAAGGAGGCGATCGCCCACACCGAGACCCTCGACACGGGGAAGACGCTCGTCGAGAGCCGCGTCGACGTCGACGACGTGACCGCCGTGTTCCGTTACTACGCCGACCTCGCCGGGGCCGACGCCGGGCGGGTCGTCGACGTCGGGCAGCCGCACGTGCTGAGCCGTGTGGTGCGCGAACCGGTCGGGGTGTGCGTCCTGATCACGCCGTGGAACTACCCGCTGCTGCAGCTGTCGTGGAAACTCGCCCCCGCACTCGCGGCCGGCAACACCTGCGTGATCAAGCCCAGCGAGGTGACGCCGCTGACGTCCGTGCTGCTGGTGCGGCTGCTCGAGGAGGCGGGCGTCCCCCGGGGCGTCGTCAACATCGTGCTCGGCGACGGCCCCACCGTCGGTGCCCCGCTCACCGAGCACCCGGACGTCGACATGGTGTCCTTCACCGGCGGGCTCACCACCGGGCAGGCCATCATCCGCGCCTCGGCCGCGACGGTGAAGCGCGTGGCCGTCGAGCTCGGCGGCAAGAACCCCAACATCGTCTTCGCCGACACCGATTTCGACCTCGCGGTCGACTACGCACTCACCGCCGTGTTCCTGCACTCCGGTCAGGTCTGCTCCGCCGGCGCCCGGCTGATCGTGCAGGACGAGATGCACGACGACCTCGTCGCCGAGGTGGGCAGACGCGCCGACCGGATCCGGCTGGGCAACGGGCTCGACGATGCCACCGAGTCCGGCCCGCTGGTCTCCGCCGCGCACCGAACGAAGATCGAGGGTTTCGTGGCGTCCGCGCTGGCCGGCGGCGCGCGGCTGGTGGCGGGCGGGCGGCGGCCCGAGGACCCCGACCTGCAACGGGGCTACTTCTACCGGCCCACGGTGCTCGCCGACGTCCACCGCGACATGCGCGTGATCCGCGAGGAGACGTTCGGCCCCATCCTCACCGTCGAGCGCTTCGCGGACGAGGACCAGGCGATCGCGCTCGGCAACGACACCGGCTACGGCCTCGCCGGGGCGGTGTGGACGGCCGACATGGGCCGGGCGCACCGGGTGGCGTCGGCGCTGCGGCACGGCACGGTGTGGATCAACGATTACCACCCGTACGTCCCCGCGGCGGAGTGGGGCGGGATGAAGCGGTCGGGCAACGGCCGGGAGCTGGGCCCGACGGGGCTGGCCGAGTACCAGGAGCACAAGCACGTCTGGCACAACACCGCGCCGAAGCCGATGCGGTGGTTCGCGGGCTGATCGACCCACGAGAGGTGAGGTGATGAGTACGACCGAGAACCGCAAGGGTGACACCTGGTCCGGGGACCACGGGATGGCCGACTTCGGCTATGTCCGGTCGCTGGAGCGCAGCATCGGCAAGTTCGCGAGCTTCGCGGCGGGGGTCAGCTACATCTCGATCCTGACCGGCACGTTCCAGCTGTTCTACCTCGGCTACGCGTTCGGCGGCCCGGCGTACCGGTGGTCGTGGCCGCCGGTGTTCGCCGTGCAGATCATGGTCGCGCTGTGCTTCGCCGAGCTGGCCGGGCGGTGTCCGATCGCGGGCTCCATCTACAATCGGTCCAAGCGCTCGGGTCGATCCTCATCGTCTTCACGATGGCCGTGAACGCCTCCGGCGTGACGCCGATGTCCCGCATCAACAGCGCGGGGGTGTTCATCGAGCCCGTCGCCGCGGTGCTGCTGATCATCCTGCTCGCGGTGAACATCGTGAATCCGCCGACGGTGCTGTTCGACACCCAGGGCCTGGGTGAGAGCCACTCGACGGGTCACCTCGGCGCGTTCCTGGTGGCCGCGCTGGCCTCGGCCTACGTGATGTACGGCTTCGACACCGCGAGCTCGCTGGGCGAGGAGACGGTCGACCCCCGGCGCACCGCGCCCACGGCCATCCTGCGGGCCATCATCGCGTCGTTCGTGATCGGCGGGCTCATCCCGCTGTTCGCGATCCTGGCGGCGCCGGACCTCGCCGGCCCCGGGATCGCCACGGCCGGGCTGCAGTTCATCGTGCTCGCCGTGCCGGGCTCGACCATCGGCAAGATCTTCCTGGTCACGGTCGTCATCGCCATCACCGTGTGCGCGCCGGCCGTGCACACCACCGCGATCCGGATGATGCTCGCGATGGCCCGCGACAACGCCCTGCCCGGTGGCTCGGTGCTGGCGAAGGTGCATCCGAGGTACAAGACGGGTGCCATCGTGTCGGCACGCTGCCCGAACATGCGGAGTAGCGGCCGGTGAACGAGTTCGACTACGTCGTCGTCGGCGGGGGGTCGGCGGGGTGTGTGCTCGCCGCCCGACTGTCGCAGGACCCGTCGGTCACCGTGTGCCTGCTGGAGGCCGGGCCGTCCGACGTCGACGATCCGGCGATACTCCGGCTCGCCGACTGGATGGCGCTGCTCGACTCCGGCTACGACTGGGACTACCCGGTGGAGCCCCAGGAGCGCGGCAACTCCTTCCTGCGCCACGCCCGCGCCCGCGTGCTCGGCGGCTGCTCGTCGCACAACTCGTGCATCGCGTTCTGGACGCCGCGCGAGGACCTCGACGAGTGGGCGCGAACGGGCTGCGAGGGCTGGAGCGCCGACGAGTGCTGGCCGCTGATACGGCGCCTGGAGACCAACGACGGGCCGTGGCACGGACACGGTCGGTCGGGCCCGGTGAACCTCATGCAGGTCCCGCCGGACGACCCGTGCGGCGTGGCGGTGCTGGCGGCGGCGGCGGGCGTCGGGCTGCCGACCGTCCGGTTCAACGAGGGTGTGACGGTCACCGACGGGGCCGGGTTCTTCCAGATCAACCAGTTCCCCGACGGCACGCGCGCCTCGGCGTCGGTGAGCTACCTGCACCCGGTGCTCGGGCGCCCGAACCTGGAGGTCCGCACGGGGGCGTGGGCGTCGCGGGTGATCTTCAGCGAGGAGGGCGGGCGAGCCACCGGCGTCGAGTACCAGCAGGACATCGGCCCGGGGCGAGCGTCGGTCTCGGCCCGCCGCGAGGTGATCCTCTCGGCGGGCTCCATCGACACCCCGAAGCTGCTCATGCTCTCGGGCGTCGGCCCGGCCGGGCACCTGCGGGAGTTCGGCATCGACGTGCGGGTGGACGCACCCGGCGTCGGGTCCGACCTGGACGACCACGTCGAGGGCCTCGTGATGTGGGACGCCGCGCGGCCGATGGTCACGCGCTCCACGCAGTGGTGGGAGATCGGCCTGTTCGCCCGCACCGCACCGGGCCTGGACCGGCCGGACCTGATGATGCACTACGGCTCGGTGCCGTTCGACCTGAACACGGTGCGCCGCGGCTACCCGACCACCGACAACGGCTTCTGCCTCACCCCGAACGTGACACGCGGCCGCTCCCGGGGCACGGTGCGGCTGCGCAGCCGCGACTTCCGCGACCGCCCCCGGGTCGACCCGCGCTACTTCACCGACCCGGCAGGTCACGACATGGGTGTGATGCTCGCCGGGGTGAAGCTCGCGCGACGGATCGGCGAGCAGCCCGCACTGCGGGAGTGGATCGCGAGGGAGCTCGCCCCCGGCCCCGACGCGGTCACCGACGACGAGCTCGTCGACTACGTCCGCACGACGCACAACACCGTCTACCACCCGGCCTGCACGGCGAAGATGGGCCCGGTGTCGGACCCGATGGCGGTGGTCGACCCGCAGCTGCGCGTCCGTGGAGTGACCGGCCTGCGGGTCGCCGACGCGTCGATCCTGCCGTTCCTCCCGGCGGTCAACCCGAACATCACCTGCATGATGGTCGGCGAGAAGGCCGCCGAGCTGATCACTGGTAGGAGATGAAGACAGGTGGGGTCGGGCCGACGTCCACCGTCTGCGCGGGCGTGAAGGTCGGGGTGTCCTCGTCCAGGAAGTTCTTCCAGCCCCGGTCCACTCCCGCTGAGCAGGACCCCGGCCGCGATCACGAGCGCGGGGCCGCGGCACCTCGGTCCGCGTGTCGTCCTGGTGCGTCGCCCGTACGGTCCCGGGTCGTCCGCTCCTGCCACCACGTCCTCGGACCGTACGGCACCGACTCGTCACTGCGGGCCACGGGCACCGGCCTGCTCGGATGCACATCCGGACGGCACGGCGCCGGCCTGACGCGCGGCTCCCACGGCGCCCTCGGGCGTCCGGTCGCCACCGGAGGTCACGGGCCCAGCAGCGCCGGCAGCTCCGCGGCCGCCGCGGCCAGGCTCGGGCCGTACCAGGTCAGCAGCCGCCCGCTGACCAGCACCGACGGTACGCCGGGGAACGCCTCGGGCCCGTCGTCCGCGGCGAAGCGGTAGGGCTCGTCGGGGAGCACGACCAGGTCGTGCTCGGGCAGCGCGGCCGGGTCGAAGCGCGGGTAGCGCTCGGGATCGCCGCCGAGGACGTTGTCGACGCCCAGGCGCGCGAGCAGCGCGCCGGTGAAGGTGTCGCGCCCGACGGCCATCCACGGCCTGCGCCAGATGGGGACCACCGCGCGCCGCCGCACGAGCGGTTCCGGAACAGCGGACCAGGCTCGCTCGGCGTCCTCGAGCCACGGCGGGCGGTCCAGTCCGCACGCGGCGAGCATCCGGGCGAGCGAGGTGAATGCGCCGTCGAGGGTGCGGACGTCGGTGACGTACACCGGGACGCCCGCGGCCCGCAGGGCGTCGAGATCGGGGAGGCGGTTCTCCTCCTGGTTGGCCACGACCAGATCCGGTCGCAGCGCGACGATCGCGCCGACGTCGGGGTTCTTGGTGCCCTTGACCCGCACGACGTCGAGATCGGCCGGATGGGTGCACCAGTCCGTCGCCCCGACCAGCAGACCGGGGGCGCTCAGCGCGACCGCCTCGGTCAGCGAGGGCACGATCGACACCACCCGCCGCACCTTCGCGTTCACGCCGACCCCCCGGGGTTCAGGAAAGCCACTTTCACGCCCCCACAGGGCAGGAACGTGGCTTTCCTGAACTCGGGTGGGGTCGCTCGCGGGCGGGGTTCACATGTTGCGGCGGTATTGGCCGCCCACTTCGAAGAGCGCGTCCGTCAGCTGGCCCAGGCTGCAGACCCGGGCGGCGCGCATCAGCTCGTCGAAGGCGTTGCCGTCGCCCGTGGCCACGTCCTGCAGGCGCCGGACGGCCACCTCGGCCTGGCTCTTGTGGCGCGACCGGAAGTCGGCGAGGCGGGCGAGCTGGCTCTGCTTCTCGGCCTCGGTGGCGCGGGCCAGCTCGATCTCGTGGGGCGCCTGCCCGGACTCGGGCTTCACGAACGTGTTGACGCCGATGATCGGCAGCGTGCCGTCGTGCTTGCGGTGCTCGTAGAGCATCGACTCGTCCTGGATGCGGCCGCGCTGGTAGCCGGTCTCCATCGCGCCCAGCACCCCGCCACGCTCGGAGATGCGGTCGAACTCGGTCAGCACGGCCTCCTCGACGAGGTCGGTGAGCTCGTCGATGACGAAGGAACCCTGCAGCGGGTTCTCGTTCATCGACAGGCCCCACTCACGGTTGATGATCAGCTGGATCGCCATCGCGCGCCGCACCGACTCGGTCGTGGGGGTGGTCACGGCCTCGTCGTAGGCGTTGGTGTGCAGGGAGTTCGCGTTGTCGTAGAGCGCGCAGAGCGCCTGCAGCGTCGTCCGGATGTCGTTGAAGTTCATCTCCTGCGCGTGCAGCGACCGGCCGGAGGTCTGCACGTGGTACTTGAGCTTCTGCGACCGCTCGTTCGCACCGTAGCGATCCCTCATGACGACCGCCCAGATGCGCCGCGCCACCCGGCCGATCACCGAGTACTCGGCGTCCATGCCGTTGGAGAAGAAGAACGACAGGTTCGGAGCGAAGTCGTCGACGTCCATGCCGCGGGCGAGGTAGCTCTCGACGAAGGTGAACCCGTTGGAGAGCGTGAAGGCGAGCTGGCTGATCGGGTTGGCCCCGGCCTCGGCGATGTGGTAGCCGGAGATCGAGACGGAGTAGAAGTTGCGCACCTTGTGCGCGATGAACCACTCCTGGATGTCGGCCATCATCCGCAGCGAGAACTCGGTGGAGAAGATGCAGGTGTTCTGGCCCTGGTCCTCCTTGAGGATGTCGGCCTGCACCGTGCCGCGCACGTTGGCCAGCGCGAACGCCGTGAGCTCCTCGTGCTCGGCGGCGGACGGGGCCCGGCCGTGCTCGGCCTCGAACCTCGCCACCTGCTGATCGATGGCCGTGTTCAGGTAGAACGCCAGGATCGTCGGGGCCGGACCGTTGATCGTCATCGACACCGAGGTGGTCGGCGAGGTGAGGTCGAACCCGCCGTAGAGGACCTTCATGTCCTCCAGCGTCGCGATCGAGACCCCCGACGTGCCGACCTTGCCGTAGACGTCGGGACGGGTCCCGGGGTCGCGCCCGTAGAGCGTCACGGAGTCGAACGCCGTGGAGAGGCGCTTGGCGTCGGAGTCGGCGGAGAGCAGCTGGAAACGCCGGTTGGTGCGGAACGCGTCACCCTCACCGGCGAACATGCGTGCGGGATCCTCGCCCTCGCGCTTGAACGCGAACACGCCGGCCGTGAACGGGAACGTCCCGGGCAGGTTCTCCCGCCGCAGGAAACGCAGGAGCTCGGCGTCCTCGGTGTAGGGCGGCAGCGACACCCGGCGCACCGTGTTGCCCGAGAGCGTCTCGCGGGTGAGCTGCGTGCGCAGTTCGCGGTCGCGGATCCGGACGACCATCTCGTCACCGGAGTAGGCCTCGACGACGGCGGGCCACCCGTCCAGCAGCGCGGCCGCGTCGGTGTGCAGCGCCTGCTCGGCCTTCTCGACGAGGTCGACGATCCCGCCGGGTTCGGCTCCCGCCGCCTCCAGCGCCGCGCGAGCCGTGCGCAGGTGGTGGCGCCGCCGCGCGGCGTCGACGTGGACGGCGGTGTCGTCGTGGTAGCTGCGGAGCGTCGCGGCGATGTCGGACAGGTACCTCGTGCGGTGCGCCGGGATGACCGCCGTGTGGTCCGACGACGTCCGGCGTTCGGTACGGGGCAGCCGTCCCTCGCCCGTCACCAGCCCGTTCTCCGCCAGCAGGGCCAGGAGGTGCTGGTAGAGCGCCGTCACCCCGTCGTCGTTGAAGGTCGCCGCGCTGGTGCCGAAGACCGGCATGTCCTCCCACGACGATCCGAACGCCTCGCGGTTGCGGACGAGTTGGCGCCCGACGTCGCGGCGGGCGTCCTCGGCGCCGCGCCGCTCGAACTTGTTGATCGCGACGGTGTCGGCGAAGTCCAGCATGTCGATCTTCTCGAGCTGCGACGCGGCGCCGAACTCGGGTGTCATCACATACAGCGAGCGGTCGACGAACGGGACTATGGCGGCGTCACCCTGCCCGATGCCGGGGGTCTCGACGATCACCAGGTCGAACCCGGCCGCCCTGAGCACGGAGATCATGTCGCCGAGGTGCGCGGGCAGCCGCCCGTCGGTGCCGCGCGTCGCCATGGAACGGAAGAAGACCTGCTCGCCCGTCAGGCTGTTCATCCGGATCCGGTCGCCGAGCAGAGCCCCGCCGCCCTTGCGCCGCGTGGGATCGACGGCGAGGACGGCGATGCGGAGCTTGTCCTCCTGGTCGAGGCGGAACCGGCGCACCAGCTCGTCGGTCAGCGAGCTCTTGCCCGAACCGCCGGTGCCGGTGATGCCGAGCACGGGGACGGGTCGGCGTGGCGTCAGGTCCAGACCGGCCGGCAGGTGGCCGGTCTCGGCGAGGGTGAGCGTGCGCGCCAGCGTGGCCGGTTCGCCGGCGAACAGGCCGTCGAAGGACGCGGGGAGCTCCGCCGCCAGGTCGACGTCACACTCCCGGACCATGATGTTGATCATCCCTGGGAGTCCGAGGCGCTGGCCGTCCTCGGGGGAGAAGATGCGGGACACCCCGCGGGCGTGCAGCAGCTCGATCTCGGCCGGGACGATGACGCCGCCGCCCCCGCCGTACACCTTGACGTGCCCGGCGCCACGCTCGCGCAGCAGCTCCACCAGGTAGGTGAAGTACTCGACGTGCCCGCCCTGGTACGAGCTGATCGCGACGCCCTGCACGTCCTCCTGCACCGCCGCGGACACCACCTCGTCGACGGAGCGGTTGTGGCCCAGATGCACCACCTCGGCGCCCTGACGCTGCAGGATCCGGCGCATGATGTTGATGGCGGCGTCGTGCCCGTCGAACAGGCTCGCGGCGGTGACGAACCGCAGCGGGTGGGTGGGGACGTGCAGCTCGACCATGCGGATGTCCTCTCGCCGTGGGGCGCCCACGGCGCCGTCGGGACGCTCGGACGACCATCCCGACGATTTAGTTTGACATCCTAGTATCGGACGTACAAGCGATACCGGAGGTGATGGGCAGGATCCGTGGTTACGCGGCGCGGCCCCTGGCCCGGGCCGTCACCTTCGCGATCTTGGTGGTCGGCGGGTCGATCGCCGCGGACTGGACGGTCGAGCGCCAGGCACCCGTCGAGTGGATCCCGTCGGGGTGCTGCTGCGCGGCCGCCTGCCGGGCGGCCGGACCCTCGATGAGGACGGCCGCCGTATCGGCCACCGCCCCACCGGTCGAGCCGACGGCGGCCGCGGCCGCATCGGCCCGCAGCTCACGGAGGCGGTGTGCACCGGTGGAGAAGAGACCGCCGATCACGACCAGCAGCGCGCCCGACGCGACGATGGTGCCGACCGCCGTCTCGGGGGCCACGATCACCAGGACGAACGAGACGGCCGGCCACCACAGCAGCGCCCGCAGGGGCGTGGGAACCGACCATTCCCGAGTCTTCGAACCCATATGCACTTCCTACCGGATCGTGTTCGCGCCCGCGCGGGGGCGGACAAGGACGCCTACGTCAAGGGACGTGAGGTTGGTGTTGGGGCGGGTCTCGCCGCCGTACCCCGCTACCCCGGAGGCGCTCTCGCGTCCCGCAGTGCGAGGAGGCCGCCGGTGTGGCCCCCTGCGAGGAGCACGGAGCGGAGTCGACGCACAGCCATAATCTAAGGCCATCGGATGATCGGGTGACGCCGGGTCGGGCAACGGCCGGTGAACGGTCTCGGGCGTCGTGACGGAGGGTCTAACCTTCGGCCGTGTGGACCATGCCGCTGCGCTGATCGAGCAGAATCGACTCCTCGGCCAACTCGTTCGCGCCGCCGAGCCCTCGACTCCGGTGCCGACCTGCCCGGAGTGGACGATGCGGAAGCTCGTCACTCACGTCGGGCGCGGTGACCGGTGGGTGGCGACGATCGTCCGGGAGCGGGCGTCGGGATACGTCGACATCCGCACCGTGCCCGACGGGACGCCCCCGGCCGACGCGGGCGGCAGCGTCGACTGGTTGCACGCCGGCGCCCGGTCGGTCCTCGACGCGGTGGAGTCGATCGGCGCCGACACCCCGGTCTGGACGTTCACCGGCCAGCAGCCGGCGTCGTGGTGGGTGCGCCGGCGTCTGCACGAGACCGCTGTCCACCGCGCCGATGCCGCGTTCGCCCTCGACGCTCCGTACGACCTGGCGCCCGACCTGGCGGCCGACGGGGTGTCGGAGTGGCTGACGCTGCTCGCCGCGCGTCCCGCGGAGGCCGGTCCGGCCGCACTGGACGACGGCGTGACACTGCACCTGCACGCCACCGATTCCGAGGGGGAGTGGCTCGTCCGCGGTGACGGCGGGCGCGTGACGTGGGAGCACGGGCACGCGAAGGGGCCCGCCGCGGTCCGGGGCCGTGCCCTCGACCTGCTGCTCGCCGCCGTCGGTCGCCCCGCCGAGGTGGAGGTCCTCGGCGAGAGGACGCTGTGGGACACCTGGCTGGACCGCACCCGCTTCTAGCCACGGGGGTTGTTCGGCTATCCCAGGTCGTCCGCGAGGAGGTCCATCAGGAGGCCGTCGTGCCACGTGCCGTCGGTGCTGCGCTCGTAGTTCCGCATCACCCCGACGGGGCGGAACCCGGCACGCGCGCAGCTGCGGATGGCGCGCTCGTTGTGCGCGGCGGGGTCGATCACGACCCGGTGATGGCCGCGGGAGAACAGGTACTGCGCCGTCGTCCGCATCGCGTCACAGCCCAGGCCCTGGCTCTGGTGGTCGGGATGGACCGCGAGGTCGATCGCGGCGTGCCGGTGGTCGGGGTCGGTCTCCTCGCGGTAGATGATCAGCCCGACGACCTCGCCGGCCAGCTCGATCGCGTAGCAGTGCGGGCCGAGCAACTCGCGGCGGACGCGGGTGAGGTCGTAGCCGCCCCACCATCTCGCGATCTCGGGGTGGCCGAGGATCTCCAGGAACACCGGCACGTGTGCCGCGGAGGTCGGGCGCAGGATCACGGTCTGGCCCGCGATCGCGGCCGGCGCGGATGGTTGGACCACGGGGTCGGTCACGGCGTCAGATCCAGGTGCGCCCTGGTCACGAGCGACGACGCGGACTGCGGCTGCTCGAACGACACCTCGGCGTGCCTGCCGTCGACATCCAGTGTGGCGATCGTGTTGCCGAACAGCGGCCCGGCCTTCTTCTCCCAGCTCACGGGCTTGACCGGCGCGCCGGCTCCGCTGGCCCAGCGTTGCGCGAACCAGCGCCCCCCGCGCGACCAGCTCAGCCGGAACCCGGGCTTGATGTACCGGTCCATCTTGTTGTGCACGGGCGAGCAGGTGAGCTGGTGGACCTGCGCGGCGGGGCGGCCGGGCAGCTCGGCGCGTGCCGCGTAGCTGTGGTGGACGTCGCCGGACAGGACGCTGACGGTCGCCGGCCCCCCGGCCGCGGCGCGCCCGATGATCGCGGTGAGCCGGTCGAACGACGCGCGGAACGCCGACCAGTGCTCGAGGTCGGCGGCCTGCCGGATCGACTCGCCGAGGCGGCCCCGCCACCCGGGGCGGGCGGCGGCGATCTCGTTGACCGTCTCCAGGTCGCCGAGCGCGTGCGGCAGCAGCCAGGGGATCGACGTGCCCAGGACGAGGTGGTCGACGCGCCCGGGGGCGGTGGCCTGCTCCTCGATCCAGCCGAACTCGCTCTCACCGAGCATCAGGCGCGCTCCGTCGTCGAGGATGCGACCATTGCGGGAGTCGATCATGACGAGGCGGCTGTGCCCGAGGTCCCAGCGGAAGCTGAACCGGACGCCCTTCGCGCCGTCGGTCTCGGCGTCGGCCCGGTCGGCCAGCTCGGCGAGCAGCGGCCACGTGTCACCGCCGTGCGTGACGATCTTGCGGTGGTCCGGGTCGGCGGCCAGCTCGTCGGGGGAGAGGTTGCCGATGTGCTGGTAGACCCAGTAGGACGCGAGCGCGGAGCGGATCCGCGTGCCCCACCACGACATCAGTCGGATCTCGTCACGCCAGGCAGCGGAGGTGTTCCAGTCGTCGCGCACGTCGTGGTCGTCGAAGATCATCGCGGTGGGCACCGTGGAGAGCAGCCAGCGGATCTCCGGGTCCGTCCACGCGTCGCGGTAGAGCCCCACGTACTCCTCATAGCCGACGATCTCGTCGTCGGGCCATTCCGGGTGGCGGTCGCTGCGGGCGGCGATGCGGCGACGGTTCTGCGGGGTCAGCTCGTCGGCGTAGACCTGGTCGCCGAGCAGCAGCAGCGCGTCGGGCCACTCCTGCGGCGGGCGCCGCGCCATCCGCACGGCGTAGGCGTCGAGGGCGTCGATGCCGAGCTGTGCGGCGAGCCCGGGCTCGGTGACCTTGGAGTAGCGGCACGAGCCGAAGATGATGCGCTTGTGGTGGTCCGACGTCGGCCCGCGCGTGCTGATGAGGCTGGCGGGGTACGCGCTGGTCGTCGGCGGCCAGACCTGCTCCCCGTCGAGCTCGACGGTGTAGGGCGTTCGCGTGTCGGGCGTCAGGCCCGTGACCGGCACGAGCGCGTAGTGGTGGTCGGACACCTCGAAGGTGCGGGCCTCGCACCCGAGGACCACGACGGTGGCGGGCGCGTCGGTCTGCACCCATACCGACGCGGTGGTCTCGCCGACATGGCGGAGGATGGGGCCCAACGACAGTGGCACACGACGCAGCCTAACCGCGGTCAGACGTGATCGAGTGCCAGCAGCGCCGCACCGATCTTGCCGGCGTCGCCGCCGAACGCCGCGGGCACCACGGGGGCGACGCCCCGTGCGCCAGGCGCGTAGGCGAACTCGCGGGCCGCGGCCCTGGCGGGCGCCAGCAGCAGGTCACCGGTCTCCACGAGACCGCCGCCGACGACCACGGCGTCGACCTCGAAGATGTTGGCCAGCGACGCGATGCCGACGCCCAGCCACCGGCCCAGCCGTGCGAACAGCGCGGTCGCGACCTCGTCGCCCTGCTCGGCGGCGGTCGCCACGGTCTGGCCGGTCACCTCGCCCTGCTCGGCGCCCAGGCGCGCGATGAGCCCGCCGGGATCGTCGGTGGCCGCGTCCCGTCCCATCCGCGTCAGGGCGGTGCCCGAGGCGTACGCCTCGAAACAGCCGTGGTTGCCGCAGCCGCAGCGCGGGCCGTCGGGGTTGAGGACGATGTGGCCGAGTTCGGCGCCCATCCCCGTCGGGCCGCGGTAGATCGCGCCGTCGAAGACGAGACCGCCGCCGATACCGGTACCGACGGTCACCAGCACCATGTTGGGGTAAGGCTCGCCCAGGCGGGACTCGGCGAGCGCCGCCACGTTGGCATCGTTGTCGACGACGACGGGCAGCAGCGTGGCCTGCTCCAGCTGCGCACGCACGGGCCAGTTGCGGTAGGCGTTGTTCGGCGCCCACAGCATCCTCCCGACCGGCCACTCGACGAGGCCGGCCGCCCCGACGCCGATCGTCACCACCTCGGGGTGCGCGGCGCGGAGCCGGTCGATCAGGTCGAGCAGTACGGCCCTGACCGCCTCCGCGTCGGACTTCTCCGGCGTGGGCTCCACCAGCTCAGCCAGCACGGTGCCCTGCTCGTCGACCACCGCCCCGGCGATCTTGGTGCCGCCGATGTCGAGGCCGATCGCCCGCCGCGCGCTGCTCGTCATCGGCGCATGATCCCATCACGGCCCATCACGATTAGGGAGCGGGCTGTCCGGGTACGTTGCGGCATGCTTCTTCGACGAGTCGCTCGGCCCCTGCTCGCGGGCATCTTCATCTACGGCGGCATCAACACCCTCAGGAACCCCCAGGGCCACGTACAGGTCGCGAAGCCGGTGCTGAACGCCGTCTCACCCGCGGTCGACCAGGTCGTCGAGGTGGCCCCCATCGACCACCGCCCGGACGACGAGCTGCTCGTCACGATCGACGGCGCGGTCAAGGTCGCGGCCGGCTCGCTCCTGGCGCTCGGCGTGTGGCCGCGTCTGGCGTCCGTGGCGCTGGCCGCGTCGCTCGTCCCGACGACCCTGGCCGGGCACCGCTTCTGGGAGGCGACCGACCCCCAGGAGCGCACCGACCAGCAGATCCAGTTCCTCAAGAACCTCGGCCTGCTCGGCGGGCTGCTGATCGCCGCCGCCGACACCGAGGGCAAGCCCTCACTCGGTTGGCGCGGCCGCCGGGCCGCCTCGCTCGCCACCGCGGCCGCGGCGGCCCAGGCCTCGGCCCTGTCGCAGACCGCGTCCGACGTCTCGAACCGCGTCTCGGACGTCGCCCACGACGTCACCGGCCGCGTGACGGGCACGGCGCACGACGCCTCGGCCACCGTCGGCGGGATCGCCGCGGGCCTGGTCGGGCTCGCCCCCGGCGCCGGTGCGGCGATGTCCTCGCGCGCGTCCAAGGCGGGTGCGGACCTGTCCTCACGGGCGTCGGTGCTGAGCGAGGACTGGACCGCCCGTGCGGTCAAGGCCGCGAAGAGGGCCGAGAAGCGGGGAGTGAAGCTGCAGAAGCTGGCAGCCAGGAGGCGCAAGGAGCTGGAGAAGGTCGCGGGGAAGAAGCGCGCCGAGCTGGAGAAGGCCGCGGGGAAGAAGCGGGCCGAGCTGGAGCGCTCCGCGGGGAAGCGGTCCGCGTCGCTGCAGAAGCGGGCGTCCAAGCGGGTCGCCGAGCTGCAGAAGGCGGCGCAGGACAGCCGCGCCGAGCTGGAGAAGCGGGCCCCTGCCGTCATCGACCAGGTGACCACCCAGGCCGCGAAGCTCGGGCACGACGTGGCCGAGCGCGCGTCCGCGGTGGGTGCCGAGGTCGTGCACCAGGCCGAGGGTGTGGCCAAGGACGCCCGCAAGCGGGCCCACGCGCTGACGCGCTGACTGCCGCCGGGCGGCCGCCCCCCCCGCGCCCCGCGCCCCCCCCCCCCCCGGGGCCCCCCGCGGCCCCCGGGGCCGCGCGCCCCCCCGCCCCCGTCCCCGGGGCGGGGCCCGAACGCGTGGGCTGCCACAGGCCACGGCACCTGACGACGTCACTCCCGCTAACCTGACCGCACACTGGGGCGGTAGCTCAGCTGGTCAGAGCAGCGGACTCATAATCCGTCAGGTCGTGGGTTCGAACCCCACCCGCCCCACATACGCGCAGGTCAGCGAGTCGCTGAGTCGCCTCCGGTACGCTACAGCGGTCCGATCCCACGAAAACCCCACGGAAACCCGTGGCGGAGGGGGCGAGATCGATGGCGCGACCACCGTTAGCGATGGGTACCCACGGCAGCATCTCTGTGAAGAAGCCCGTGGGCGGCCCGAGTTGGGTCGCGCGTTGCCGGTTCCGCGACTTCGACGGTGTGACCCGCTCGCTGGAGTACGTCGGCCGGTCGAAGACGGCGGCCGCGGCTGCGTTGCAGGACGCGCTGCAGGACCGGATGGGTTCGCCGAAGGCCCAGCTGAGGCCGCAGTACACGTTCGAGCGAGCCTCGGAGATGTGGCTGTCCAAGCTCGATGCCCAGGTGGCCGAGGGCACGCGGGCGACGACGACGGCTGACACCTACCGGCAGCGCCTGCGGTCGGTGATCCTCCCGGCGATGGGGCAGTGGCGGCTCTACGAGTGCACGGTGCCGCAGCTGGACGGCTTCTTCCGGGGCCTCACGGCGACCCAGAGCGCGCAGTCCCGTAGGACGATCCGGACTGTCGTCTCGTTGATCCTGCGGCTGGCCGTGCAGCACGAGGCAATCCGGGACAACCCCGTCCGGCACCTGGACCCGATCGAGTCCGGCTTGCGGAGGCCGCGGGCCCTCACCACCGCGGAGCGCAGTCGCTTCCTGGGGTGGATGGGTGGTGTGTCGGAGGACGAGACCGAAGCGCGGGCCCAGGCGGCAGCGCGCCGGCGCGACCTGCCCGACATCGTCACGTTCATGCTCGGCACCGGGGTGCGCATCGGTGAGGCCCTGGCGGTCCGGTGGTGCGATGTCGACCTCGAGGGCGTGCCTGTAGTCGACGGGGACGAGCTGCGTGCGGTGCCCATCGTCGCCATCACCGGGAACGTCGTGCGACACCGCGGGAAGGGTCTGCACCGGCACGCCGGCAAGACCGAGATGGCGTTGCGGATCGTGCCGCTGCCGCGGTTCGTCGTGGCGACGCTCGCTGCACGAGAGATGCATGGGCCGGAGGTGCCAGTCTTCCCAGCTGCGGGAAGCAAGCGGGCGGGCCTGAACTGGAAAGACCCGAACAACATGTCGACCTACATCCGCGAGGCACGCCAGGCGGCGGGGATGGATTGGCCGGTCACCAGTCACACCTTCCGCAAGACGGCTGCGACGGTCTGGCACGACTCCGGGCTGCTGACGGGTCGGCAGAAGGCGGACCTGACTGGCCACGCGAAGATCAGCACGCTGACCGACATCTACGTCGCGCGAGGGGAGCTCCACCCGCAGGGGGCGGCAGTGATGGACGCCGCGTGGGCTTGACACATGAATTGATCCTCGAACATTCAAATGTAACGCGTGCCGTGTTGGCCACTTAGGACTTGAATGTAACGTTCTCTTGCTCCACGGCGAAGTACAGGCGGAAGTTGTCAATAGTCCTGACATGACCTGCCAATGTACAAATTTTCCAGAATGGGGCCAGCGTGAGCGCGGCAGGACTCGAAGGTGCAGCTATCAAGTTCGGGATCACGATTGCGAATGCGGCGGTTCGAGCGATTGCCTCGCAGCAAGAGAAGCGCCAGATCTCAACGAAAGGTCTTGTCGAACTAGCTGATCAGCGGTTGTCGCCCATCAATCGTTGGGCAGCAAATCGAAGAATCGACGATATCGGCGAAAAGATTGCGCGCCGACTTGAGCCCCTGTACGCTAACGAATTTGTCGGTACGACTGACGACGACAGAAGCATGGTAATTGCGTTGGCGTCAAGTCTGATAGAGGAGGCAGATATAGATGACCGTATGCTATTTGACGTCGGCATGTCTGCGAGGGTTCTTGCTGATCATATTTGGGGGTCTGCTCGAAAGAAAATTGTCCAATCACAGTTGGGATCACGAGACGAGGAATTACTTCAGAGGGCTTTGCTTGAGGGATGTCAGTGTCTGCTTCAGACCGTATTGATTCTGAAGCCGTTCGTGGCTCGAGCGATCTTGGAGGTGCTGGTCCAGCAGAAAGGCTTCGAAGATCGGTTAGATGAATTGCTGAGTCGGGGTCAGCGGCCTCTGTTCCGCTCTCGCATGGGGCCTGACGAAGAAGGATACCTTAGTGCGTACCAGGCTGTCGTTGTTGCGCAACTGGACCATCTTGACATCTTCGGAATCGAAGTCACGTCACGTTTGCGGTTGAAGCTCAGTCTAGGCTACCTCGGTCTTTCTGTGGAGACTGAGAGCAGTGATTCCGTGATGAGGCCGGTCGACCCAAAGTATTACGTGGATAGCTCAGCTAATCAAACCCATAAGCTGCCAGTTACGGAAGCCTTTGGCAAGGGGCGGCGCTTCCTTGTTAGGGGTGAAGCTGGGTCCGGCAAGAGTACTCTTCTTCGGTGGATAGCAGTAACTGCGGCTCTGAAAGAGTTTACTGGTGATCTCCAGAGCTGGAATTCTCTAACTCCTTTCATGTTGAAGCTGCGTTCCTACGCGTCAAAGTCACTTCCTACAGTGGAGGAGCTCGTTAGAGATCTGGCTCCCAGTCTGTCGGATGCGAAGCCTGACGACTGGGTTCATCGGACTTTCAGCGCTGGAAACGGCCTATTGCTAATTGATGGACTGGATGAGCTTGAGGATAGCAAACGCTACGAGGTACATGCATGGATAACTGGTCTACTAACGACATTCCCGGCATTGACAGTCATAGTTACTACCCGACCATCTGCAGTCGAGCCTAGATGGCTATCCGAAGTCAATTTTGTGTCCCTCGCGATCGAGCCGCTTTCCCCGCCGGAATGCCGGGCATTTGTCCATCGCTGGCATGATGCAGCCGCTGCTGCCGAATACCTGCCATGTGATGTCTCGGAGCTCCCCGTATATGAGAGCGGTCTTCTGCGTGAGTTGGACGCGAAACTGCACCTTAGGTCTCTCGCGTCCAGTCCACTTCTCGCTGCCATGATTTGCGCGCTCAACTTGGATCGCGACGGGCAGCTACCTGAGAGCCGTCGCGACTTGTACGAGTCTGCCCTTGACCTGCTCCTTGTCAGGCGGGATCGTAAACGAAACATCACCGCCAAGAACGTGCAGTTGACGAAATCAGCGAAGATTACCATTCTCAGGAATCTGGCACTGCACCTGAGCCTCAACAATCGAACGGAGATATCTACTGCAGGCGCCTTATCGAATATTGCTCAGGCAATGAAAGTGCTTCCAGAGCAGCCGAATGAGCCTAATGAGGTGCTCGAATATCTGAAGCAGCGAAGCGGCGTGATTCGAGAACCGACAAATGGTCGACTCGACTTTATTCACAAGACATTCCAAGAATTCCTGACGGCCCAAGCGGTTGTGGAGCTGGACTTGACCGGACTGCTGATCGAGAACGCAGACAAGGATAGATGGCGTGAGGTGATCCTGATGTTTCCTGCGCAGGCCACCGAGCCTCAGCGGAAGATGCTGATACGTGGCCTTATTGATCGAGCTACCGATAGCTTGGGTCGACAGAGGTTGCAGTTGAGGTTGCTATCTGCGGTCTGCGCTCAATACCTGGTAAATAATCCGGCGCTTCGCGAGGAGACGTTGACGTTGATTGGCCAGGTACTTCCTCCTCGCGATCTTGCATCGGCCGCGATGCTTGCATCAATGGGGGAATCTGTCTTGCCCATGTTGGCTCCTCGAATTGAGGATCTGGATGAATCGGCTGGGCTCGCATCGATAAAGACTGCAGCGATGATCGGGGGGCAGAGTGCGTTGAATCTTTTGTCACACTACGCATCTGACTCACGATCACGGCTTCAGCAAGCACTAATTGAATCTTGGGAGTATTTTCAATCTGAAGTTTTCGCGAGAGATGTCCTTAAGGATGCGGCACTTGATTCTGGATCCGTTACGCTCGCGACGACTAGACCTATCCGGCACTTGAGTCATCTCCGCAATATTCGGCGACTACGAATTGATCTTGCACGACTTGTGCGAGATAGAGACCCGCGAATTCAAGAGGACCTCGCCTTTTTGGTTGACGTACCACAGCTGGTTCGACTGGACCTCGATACGCGAGGAATTACTAACCTGTCGTTCTTGAACCAGCTAATATATATCGAAGAGTTGTCGCTCTGGGGCGCGGCTGGACTCGTGTCGGGAGATGTATTGCAAGGCATGGCCGCGTTGAAACGGCTATTGCTCAGTGAGGCGTTTTTGAAGGATGGACTGCAGTCGCTAGGCGGGGTGTTATCGAGACTTCAAACTCTCGGTCTGACGAGCATGATGGGGTCTGTCGACTTCAATCACTTGCTACCGGCGAATCTCCGAACATTGTCGCTACGAAAATGCAAAATAGTTGGATGGGAGCAAGTCTCCCGAATGTCTACTATCCAATCGCTACGAATCGAGCGCTGCACGACGATCGCCCTGCCGTTAAAGCACCTCTCAGAACTTAAGCAGCTCGCGCATCTCGCGATAATGAAGATGCCTGCGAATCTTGTCGCCGATCTCGGTGCTCTCGCTGAGATGGAATCGTTGTCCACTCTTGAAATAGATGTTCCGTTGTCGGCCGACTTGAGACAGAAGCTTGAAGATGGAGGCGTAGCCGTCAACTCGGCACGGCCGAGTCGTTGATGCGTTGGCCCTCCTGAGAGCCGTTCATGCATTTGATAGTTGCGCGGGCCGCGCGGGACTCGACGTCCGGGACCGCCGTCTGCGCCTGCGCCGAAGTGCTCAAGAAGGCTGCAAGGTGTGCCGTCGAGTGGCGTCCAGATGTCGACATGCTGCTCGGCGGACGGGCCAAGAACTGATCGGACGTGCCGCGGGTGTTGTCGAGATGGGAGCATGTTGGTGACGTTGAGCCAACCGATCGGAGCGGTGCATGGGCAAGCAGGTAGGCGTGGGGGCGCGGTGGCTCCACGTGGCTGAGACCGTGGCCGCTGCTCCGCCCGATGGGTCGGACGTCGGCGAGGTGATTCGCTGGTATCGCCAACGTGAGGGGCTGACCCAGCAGGACGCGGCGACGCTGCTCAACACGACGCAGTCCCGGCTGTCGAAGCTGGAGAAGGGCTCGCAGGCTCTCCGTGACATCGTCGAGCTGCGCCACGTCGCGAGCAAGCTCGGCATCCCGCCGGAACGGCTGGGGGTACTGCCGGACCGTTCGGGCGACGCCACGCCACGTGCCGAGGCGGTCAGCCTCGATCCGGGGCCAGTTCGCGATAGCCAGGAGCGGTGGCGGGGGGTCCGGGCCGAGTTGAACGGGCATCGGGCGCTGCTTGGCGACTTGGCGTCTGACCTCTACCCGGCCGAGCAGCGAATCGCCGGGACGAGCGTCCTGACTGCCGAGGGTTGGATGCCGGACGAGCCCGTGGACCTGGCGGCCGTCGAGGTGCAGTGGTTGCCTGAGTCCCCGCCGTCGGACATCACAGGCAAGGCGCTCGAGGCCGCCGGGTCCCGCGCGGCGCTGCCGTCGGGCAAGCCTTATGACCGGTACTCCCGCGCGCTGAGGGATCTCGCCCGGCCGAAGCTGTTCGACAACCGACATCTATGTCGCCCGCGGGGAGCTCCACCCGCGCGGGGCAGCCGTCATGGACGCCGCGTGGATGGACACCTGACGTTGCGAGCGTGAGGATCACGCTCGCTCGAAGGTGAGAGCATGTCCCGGACGGCGGCGGGCAATCGATCGGGGCGGGGCGCGTGGGAATGCCAGCAGATGCGGAGGAACGGTGGCTGCACGTGGCTGAGACCGTGGTGGCGGCGCCACCGGACGGGTCCGATGTCGGCGAGGTGATTCGCTGGTACCGCCAACGTGAGGGCCTGACCCAGCAGGACGCGGCCGCGCTGCTGAACACGACGCAATCGCGGCTCTCGAAGCTGGAGAAGGGCTCCCAGGCCCTTCGGGACGTCGTCGAGCTGCGGCATATCGCGAGCAAGCTCGGTATCCCACCGGAGCGGCTGGGGGTGCTCCCGGATCGTTCGGGTGACGCCACCCCCCGTGCGGAGACGGTCAGCCTCGATCCGGGACCGGCGCGCGACGGTCAGGAGCGGTGGCGGGCCGTGCGGGCCGAGTTGAACGCGAATCGTGCGAGGCTCGGAGACCTCGCGGCCGACCTCTACCCGCAGGAGCGGCGCATCCCCGGGACGAGCGTCCTTACCGCCGCCGGGTGGGTGCCCGACGAGCCCGTGGACCTGGCGGCCGTTGAGCTGCTCTGGCTACCCGAGTCCCCGCCGCCGGAGATCACGGGCAAGGCGCCCGAGGCGGCCGGGTCCCGCGCGGTGCTGCCGTCCGGGAAGCCCTACGACCGGTACTCGCGCGCTTTACGGGACCTCGCCCGACCGACGTTGTTCGACAACCGGGTGAGCTACCGGCTGCTTTCTGCAGAGTGGGCCGACGGGCGGGGCAGCTTCGGGTTCAACTACACGAGCTACTTCGACGTACTCGACATCGGCGAAGCCGTGGGACACGAGTTCGCGAGCGGGTGGCTCGACGCCGGCCGGCGCCGACCGAGCATGGCTGACCTGCCGTTCCGTCGACTGATCGAGGACCCGTTCGACCTCAGCGCCCGGCCGATTCTGCCGTCCATCAACACCCTGACGATCCGCCGTGACCCGATCGAGGGCCACAGGATGTACCTGCACCGCCGCAACGCAGGCGCCGTCGCCGCGGCCGGCGGGATGTACCACGTCGTTCCGGCCGGGGTGTTCCAGCCGGCCGCGCTCGCGCCCGCGCACCAGTCGAACGACTTCTCCTTCTGGCGCAACATCCAGCGTGAGTACTCGGAAGAGTTTCTTGGAAATGCCGAGCATGACGGTAACAGCGTTGATCCGATCGAGTATCTCGCCGAGGAACCGTTCGCGTCGTTCGAGCGCGCCCGAGTCGCAGGAGACTTTCGAGTGTCCGCATTGGCGCTGGTCGTGGAGCCACTCACGCTATGGGTGGAGTTGCTGACCGTTGCGGTCATCGAGGCTCCCGTATTCGACTCGCTGTTCGGCGACATGGTCGCGGTGAACGATGAAGGAGCGGCGGTCAGCACCGATGCAAGCCGGCCGACAGTGGGCATCCCATTCACCTCTGCCGCGCGCGAGAAGTTGCGGCACGAGCCGTTGTCCCCAATCTCTCGGGCGTGTATCGAATTGGTTTGGCGGCACCGCGGAACGCTGCTCGGCCGATGAAGGTCCTGGTCACCGGTGCCACCGGATTCGTCGGCTCGGCGGTCGCTACCGCGCTCCTGACGGCCGGACACGAGGTCACCGCGCTCACCCGGTCGCATCGGCCGCTGCCCAACGGTATTCAACCCGTTCTCGGCAACCTCCTCGACGCCGATTCGGTCGCATGCGCGGTCAAGTCGAGCGGCGCTGAGGCGATCTGTCACCTGGCCGCGCTCGCCCGCGTTCGGGACTCACGCATTGACCCTCTCGGCTACTGGAGAACCAACGTCGGCGGGACCCTGGCGCTGCTTCAATCGATGACGGGTCGTGAGTCGCCCAGTCGGCTGGTCGTGGCGTCGACCTGTGCGGTCTACGGAGAACGAGTCGCTCAGCCGATTGACGAACGAGCGTTACCCCAGCCGACGAACCCGTACGGAACCAGCAAGCTCGCTGCCGATCAAGCCGTCGCCGAAGTAGCCGGGACAGGGGCGATCGGGGCGGTCAGCCTTCGTGCCTTCAATATCGCTGGAGCGGCCGGCGGCCGGCCCGACGATGACGAGAGCCGGTTGATTCCGAAGGTCGTGGCGGTTGCGCAGGGACGCGACGCCGAGCTCGGTGTCAACGGTGACGGCTCCGTCGTGCGCGACTACGTGCACGTTGCGGACATGGCCGATGCGTTCGTTCGGGCCGTCGAAGCGTGCGAGCCGGGCCGGTGGACCGCTTACAACGTCGGCAGTGGCCGTCGGAGCACGATCGCGGACGTCATCGCCGCAGCGGAGGACGTCACGGGCGCGCCGCTCCCGGTCCGTCACAACCCGCCTACCGACGAGCCCGACGTGCTACTCGCCGATGCCGCCCTGATCACGAAGGAGCTGGGCTGGCGGCCTCACCGCTCGCAGCTCCGGCGGATCGTCCAGGACGCGTGGGAGTCGGCGCAGCTCGAATATTCCGCTCGGGAATAGTCGTTCTGGCGATACTCACTCGCTGAGTGTGATCTGTCTTAATTCGGCGCGCTCGATGATGTTTATTCATGTCATGACCGACTCGACAGCGAAGAACCGAAACCGAGAGCAGGGTGCGGCGGAGCGCCGGAGGCTCAACGAGGCAGCCGCCGAGCTTGACCGCATACAGGAACTGATCTACTCCGCCAGGGCTACGCGTCTCCGGCAGCTAGCTGCTGCTCGACCCGGGCCACCCGCCCGCGGAGCAGTTCGATCTCGCTCTCCAGGCTCCTGAGCGACCGCAGCACCGAATCGTCGACCTCGTCGGCATGTGCCCGTGCCGGCTCGCCATGGAGCACCCGCGCCAGGTAGTCGGACGGCCACCCCAGTGCCTCGGATACCGCGGACAGCGTCTGCGGGCGTCGCCGACGCGGGTTCAGGTTGTGCTGCAGCTCCCGCAGCGTCGTGAGGGACACGTGGGCGCGCGACGCGACGTCCATCTGCGTCACGCGCATGTCGTTCAAGCGGTCCTGGATGGCGCTCGCCACCGCGTCCCAGTCGTTCTGCTCACCCGCATCTGCCACCCGCCCAGCGTAGGGCCAACCCGTCGGCCGCGATGACTTTCGACGCCATCTTCGGTGACGACCGTGACCAATGAGAGTCAATATTGAGCCCAACTGATGCTAGTATTGGTCCACAGGAGAGGAGTGAACATGCAGGTTCACAGCAGCAGGGGGCCGCTCACCAGCGGCTACGGCACAGGAGTCGACCGAGAGGCAGGGGTCCGATGAGCGCACCTGTGCAGACAGCACGCGCCCCTCGGCAACGGCAAGACGCCGGCTTGCTGATGACGGTGGAGCAGATCGCGGTCCTGTGGTTCGGCGAGGTCGGCGAGAACGGATCGGCCAGCTCGAACTGCCAGAAGATCCGCCGGCTGATCCCGGAGATTCTCCCGGCCCGCCGGATCGGAAACCGCTGGTACGTCAGCCGGGCCGTGGCGGAGGACTGGGCCACCGGATCGGACCCGGCCTCGGTGATGGCGCATCCGGAGACGCGCCGCGCAGCACATCAACGCACGGGAGAGGAGTAGCCATGGGAACGGTTGGATTGTTGATCTTCTTCGCGGTCGTGGGTTCGGCGATCTGCGCGAAGGCCCGGGTTGCGGGTGGGGCGGTCGTGTTCGCGCTGGTGGGTTTGGTGTTGTTCATCGGTACCCCGGCCGGGGCGGGTCTGCCGGGGATGGTGGCGGACTTCTTGGCCGCGGTGGGTGCGGCGTCGGAGCCGCTGACCGGCGGCGGTTCGGAGGCCGTGGGATGAGCGCGGATGTGGTTCGGCTGACGTCGCCCGCGTTCAGCGTCGGGACACCGGGTGACGCCGATGACGGCGTGCTGGTGACCTTCGAGGGTGCCGCGGAGACGGCGTTCATTCGCTTGACGGGCCCGGAGGCGGCGGGCTTGGGCGAGGAGCTCGTCGGATACGGGGTGGCGGGCCGATGAGCGCGTCGACGATGAGGCGGGTGTCGCGGGAGCCGGTGGCGGGGCATGCGCGGTCGGAGGACTTCCGACACCGGGCGATGTGCCGGGAGGTGGACCCGGA
>JAJAZD010000287.1 GCA_026785945.1 Pseudonocardia sp.
GCCGTGAGCGCCGCGGCGCCGAGCTTCGCGCGCTTCGCCGGGGTGAACCGCGCCAGCCTGCGCAGCTGTACCGGCAGGTCCGCCACCGGCAACCCACCGACGGCGGTGGCCGCGACCTCGGCGAGCCGGGCACGTACGGCGTCGGGCAGCCGACCCCACCCGGCGAAGTGCGCGTCGAACGGGCTGCCGTCCACCTGCACCGGTCCCTCCGCGCACGCGGCGGTGGGTGGCACCCCCTGGGGGTCCGGGGGCGACCCGGCAGGCGTTGCGGACATCCCATCAGGTTATCCGCGTCGCGCCGAGGTCACCGTCGACGCGGTGGGGGCGACCCGGATCGAGATCTCGCGGCGCACGAGCCCACCGCCGCGCGTCCGCCCCGATTCTGTCGGTGGCCGCCGATAACGTCCGCGGCTGTGTCCGCTCCCCCGGTTCCCGACCGCCCTGCTGCGGATCGCCCTGCTGCGGATCGCGGCCAGCTGTCCTTCGACGAGCTCGGCACGCCGCTGCGCGAGGTCACGTTCGTCGTGCTCGACCTGGAGACCACCGGTGGCTCGGCGAACGCGGACGCCATCACCGAGATCGGCGCGGTCAAGGTCCGCGGGGGCGAGCAGCTCGCCGAGCTCGGGACCCTCGTCGACCCGGGCACGGGCGTACCACCCCACATCGTGGCGCTCACCGGCATCACCACGGCCATGATCGCCGACGCCCCGCGGGTGGAGGTCGTCCTCCCCACCCTGCTGCGGTTCCTCGCCGGCACCGTCCTCGTTGCCCACAACGCCCCGTTCGACACGAGTTTCCTGCGCGCGGCGTGCGAGCGCCACGGCCATCCCTGGCCGCGGCCACCCGTCCTGTGCACCGCTCGCCTCGCCCGCGCGGTGCTCACCCGGGACGAGGCGCCGAGCGTGCGCCTCGGGGCGCTCGCCCGGTTGTTCGGCACGGCCACCCAGCCGAACCACCGGGCGCTCTCCGACGCACGGGCCACGGTGGAGGTGCTGCACGGGCTGCTGGAACGCGTGGGCAACCTGGGCGTCCAGAGCCTCGAGGAGCTCCTCCCACTGGCCCGGGAGTCGGCACCGCACCGGCCCACCCAGGGACAGCGGCAGAAGCGGGTGCTCGCGGAGGGCGTGCCGTCCTCCCCCGGCGTGTACCTCTTCCGCGGGCCGCGCGAGGAGGTGCTCTACGTCGGCACGAGCGGCGACCTGCGGCGGCGGGTGCGCAGCTACTTCACCGCCGGGGAACGGCGCAGGCGGGTGCGCGACATGGTGTCACTGGCCGAGCGCGTCGACGTCGTCGTCTGCGCCCACGCGCTGGAGGCGTCGGTGCGGGAGCTGCGGCTCATCGCGGCACACCAGCCGCGCTACAACCGGCGTTCCCGGAGCCCGCACCGCGGCTGGTGGATCACGCCCACGGCGGAGGCGTTTCCGCGCCTGTCGGTGGTCGCCACGCCCCGCGAGGGCGCGCTCGGGCCGTTCCGCTCGCGGCAGGCGGCGGTGAGTGCGGTGGAGACGATGCTGGACGTCGTTCCGTTGCGGCCGTGCACGCAGCGCATCCCGGCCCGCGGCGCCACGGCGACACCCTGCGCGCTGCACGAGCTGAAGCGCTGCCGTGCGCCCTGCGCCGGGTTCCAGACCCCGGCCGAGTACGCCCCGGCCGTCGACGCGCTGGCCGGGCTGGTGGCGGGAGCCGACGACGCCCCGCTGCGGCGCCTGGCCCTCGAGATCGACGGACTCGCCGCGCACCAGCGCTTCGAGGTCGCGGCACGCCGGCGCGACCGGCTGGCCGGGCTGATCCTCGGTCTGGAACGCTCCCAACGCCTGTCCGCCCTGGCGGCGCTGCCCGAACTTGTCGGCGCCCGTCCTGACGGCCGCGGCGGGTGGGAGGTGTGCGTGATCCGGTTCGGTCGCCTCGCCGCGGCCGGCCTCGCCCGGCGGGGGGTGGCCCCGATGCCGGTCATCGACGCGCTGCGCCTGGGGGCACAGACCGTGCTGCCACAGGACGGTCCGTTGCGCGGCGCGCCCGCCGAGGAGGTGCACCTGCTGCACCGCTGGCTGGCCACCGGTGGCACGCGGCTCGTCCACGCCGAGCCCCCGTGGACCGAACCGGCCCGCGGGGCGGGTGCCTGGATGTCCTGGGCCGCGCGTGCGCGCCCCGTCGCGGCGGAAACGGACTAGCGGCGGAGACGGACCGACGGCGGACGTGGACTAGCCTGCGGCCGCCGAACCGTTCGAGACGAGGGAGTCGTCGTGATCACCGCGATCGTCCTGGTGCACACCGCCGCCGACCGCATCCCGGAGACGGCGCAGACCATCGCGGACCTCGACGGCGTGAGCGAGGTCTACTCGTGCGCGGGCGATGTCGACCTCGTCGCGGTCGTCAAGGTGGCCGAGCACGAGCAGCTCGCCGACGTCATCGCCGGTGGCCTCAGCAAGATCGACGGGGTGCTGCGCACCGATACCCACATCGCTTTTCGCAGTTACTCCCGTGCCGACACCGAGGAGACGTTCTCGGTGGGCCTCGACTAGCGCCTCCACCGATCGGGCGCCTCCACCGATCGGCCGCCTCCACCGGGAACGCTCGGACGCCGCGCAGGAGGGGGTTCACCGCAGTGCGGTGGACACCTCGACCCAACGGGCGAGGAGGGCCGCTGCCGCACCGGAGTCGACGGCCGCGGCCACCCGTTCCAGCGCACCGGGGAAGGCGTCGGCCACACGGGCGGGCGGGCCGTCGAACGCCACGAGCGCGCCGGCGGCGTTGAGCAGCACGGCGTCGCGCACCGGGCCGCGTCTCTCGTCGACCAGCGCGCGGAAGACCTCGGCGTTCGCGGCCGGATCGCCACCTCGCAGGTCCTCCCGCGTCGCCGGCCCCAGGCCGAACTCGCTCGGGTCGAGGGTCTCGACGCGGACCGCACCGCCGTCCACCACCCAGACCGTGCTGGTGGTGGTCGTGGTCAGCTCGTCCAGGCCGTCGTCACCGCGTACGACCAGCACGGACATGCCCCGGCCCGCGAACACCTCGGCGATCACCGGTGCGAGGCGCGCGTCGGCGCACCCGACCAGCGCGGCCGGGGGTTGTGCCGGGTTGGTCAGCGGCCCCAGCACGTTCATCGCCGTCGGGACACCGAGCTCGCGGCGCGGACCGGATGCGTGTCGGAACGCCGGGTGGAACACCGGCGCGAAGCAGAAGCCGATCCCGACCTGCGCCACGCACCTCGCCACGGCATCGGGCGGCAGGTCCACGGCCACGCCCAGCGCCTCGAGCACATCGGCGGCCCCGCTGGCCGACGATGCCGCCCGGTTCCCGTGCTTGACGACCGGCACCCCCGCCGCGGCGACGACGACGGCCGCCATCGTGGAGATGTTGACGGTATGAGCCTGGTCTCCTCCGGTGCCGACCACGTCGACCGCGGGCCCGGGCACGCTCACCCGGCGGGCGTGGTCCAGCATCGCGTCGGCGAGCCCGGCGATCTCCGAGGCCGTCTCGCCCTTCGCACGCAGGGCCACCAGGAAGCCGGCCAGCTGGGCGGGCGTGGCCTCCGCCCGCAGCACCCGTTCCATCACCCACGCGGTGTCGGCGGCCCCGAGGTGCTCACCGCGGATCAACCGGGTGAGCAGGCCGGGCCAGGTCGGGGCGACGGCGCCGACACCACCCGACCCGGACGGCGACGCGGGAGCCGGCCCGCCGGGATCTGTCACCCGGGATCAGCCCCGGACGGCGGGGAACTCGCCCGCCCGCGACCGGCGCAGCACGTCGGCCACCGTCTCGGCCGCGGTGAGCGGGTCGAGCGGGTGGAGGAGCACGGCGTCGGCCTGCGACCACGTGGCGAGCCACCGGTCGTCGCGCCTGCGCACGGTGACGACGATCGGCGGGCAGTCGTCGATCTCGTTCTTGAGCTGCCGGGACAGGCCCATGCCGCCGGTCGGCTGTGCCTCGCCGTCGAGGATCGCGAGGTCGACGCCACCGGCGTCGGCCGCGGCCAGGACCTCGGCGATCCCGCCCACCTCCAGGAACCGCACGCGGCCGAGATCGGGTGCCGGCCTGCGGCCCACCGCCATCGTGATCGCTTCGCGGACCTCCGGGCGGTGGCTGAAGACGAGGACGGTGAGCGTCTCGTTCCCGACGGGGCTGGTCACGGCGGGCACTGTAGTGCGAGCCGTGGACACTCCCGCGCCGCCCGGCCGTTCGCGGTTGCGATGGTGACGGACGTCCGGGCATCCCGACAGGCTGTAGAAGATACCCGGGGGTCATAATGGCATCTGTGACGACAGCGGCCCCCGCGATCAGCGCGCGCATCCACTCGCTGAACCGCCCGAACCTCGTCAGCGTCGGCACCATCGTCTGGCTGTCCAGCGAGCTGATGTTCTTCGCCGGGCTGTTCGCGATCTACTTCACGGCGCGGGCGCAGAACCCGCCCGGTGTGGAGTGGCCGACGCCCCCGACAGAGCTCAACGTGCCCTATGCGCTCGCCGTGACGATCGTCCTGGTCGCGTCGTCGTTCACCTGCCAGTTCGGCGTGTTCGCCGCCGAGCGCGGCGACGTGTTCGGGCTGCGCCGGTGGTACCTGCTGACCCTCGCGATGGGCACGCTCTTCATGCTCGGGCAGGCCTTCGAGTACTACACGCTCGTCACCGAGCACGGGACCACGCTGTCGTCCAGCGCCTACGGCACCGTCTTCTACCTGGCGACGGGCTTCCACGCCCTGCACGTCATCGGTGGCCTGGTCGCGTTCGTATATCTGTTGATCCGCACGAAGCTGGCCAAGTTCACCCCGCAGCAGGCCACCGCGGCCATCGTCGTGTCGTACTACTGGCACTTCGTCGACGTCGTGTGGGTGGGCCTGTTCGCCGTCATCTACTTCATCCGCTGACGCCGGAGACCGCTGACATGCCGCCGACCGCAAGGGCTGGAAGACGCAGACGATGACCACCACACACCCCTCCCGCGGGCCCCGCACCCGGTTCCGTCGCAAGGTGGCGGGCGTCGTCGCCCTGGGCATCGGGCTGCTGTCCGCCGGCGGTCTGTACACCGCATTCGCACCGCAGCCGCAGGTCGCCACCGCCGCGGCCGGTGACACGGCATTGATCGCCCAGGGCGAGCAGCTCTACAGCAACCAGTGCATCACCTGCCACGGCGTCAACCTGCAGGGCGTGCAGAACCGCGGGCCGAGCCTCATCGGTGTCGGTGACGCCGCGTCGTACTTCCAGGTGTCCACGGGCCGGATGCCGCTGGCCCGCCAGGAGGCGCAGGGCGCGCGCAAGCCCCCGCTGGCCAAGTTCGACCCGGACACCGTGGAGGGCGCCGCCAACCTCGACGCCCTCGGCGCGTTCATCACCGCCAACGGTGGCGGGCCCGTCCGTCCGGACGCCTCCGGCGAGGCGCTCCGCGGTGAGAACCTCGCCCGCGGCGGTGAGCTGTTCCGCCTCAACTGCGTGTCCTGCCACAACTTCACCGGTCGCGGCGGAGCGCTGTCCTCGGGCAAGTACGCGCCGACTCTGGACCCGGCCACCGAGACCGTGATCTACACCGCGATGCTCTCGGGCCCCCAGAACATGCCGAAGTTCTCCGATCGGCAGCTCTCGCCGGAGGAGAAGCAGGACATCATCGCCTACGTCAAGTCGGTGAGCGGAAGCAACAACAACCCCGGCGGCAACGCGCTGGGCGGTATCGGTCCGGTGTCCGAGGGGTTGGTCGCGTTCATCGTGGGCCTCGCCGGACTGATCGGGTTCGCACTGTGGCTGGGGGCCAAGTCATGACAATCTCCGAGCGCGGCCCGTCCGGTGTGTCGCGCACACCCACGCCGGACGAGCTCGAGAACATGAGCCGGGAGCAGCTCGCGCGCCTGGCCTCCGAGCTCGACGACGTCGAGGTCATTCACAACCAGCGGAAGTTCCCGATCCCGGGCACGCGCGCCGAGAGGCGCGCCGAGCGCTCGGTGGCCCTGTGGTTCGCCGTCTCGGCGATCGCCGGGCTCGCGTTCCTCGGGGCGTTCGTCTTCTGGCCCTTCGACTACCGGGCGCCGGGTGAGGCCGGGTACGAGGTGTACACGCTCTACACCCCGGTCGTCGGGCTGACGTTCGGTCTCTCGGTGCTCGCGTTGGGCATCGGCGTGGTCGCGTACGTCAAGAAGTTCTTCCCCGACGAGGTCTCGGTGCAGCAGCGCCACGACGGCGCGTCCGACGAGGTCTCGCGCAGGACGGTCGTCGCGCAGCTGGCACAGGCGGGCCAGGACACCACGATCGGCCGGCGCCCGCTGATCGTCCGCTCCGCGGGCGTGGCCGCCGGGGTGTTCGGGCTGGGGCTGGGCATCGCCGCCATCGCCCCGCTGGTGCGCGACCCGTGGAAGGGCGGTGACGACGCCGCGCTGTGGACCACGGGGTGGCGACCCGTCGGCGGCGAGACCGTCTACCTGCGCCGCGACACCGGCATCCCCGACGAGATCTCGCTCGTCCGCCCGGAGGACCAGGACGCGGGCTCGATGGAGACCGTGTTCCCGTTCCGGGAGTCCGAGCGCGGCGACGAGGAGGCCCTCTTCCACGGACTGCGCCGCGCCGACTCCCCCGCGATGCTGATCCGGCTGCGGCCCGGCACCGAGGTGGTCCACCGCGACGGCCAGGACGGCTTCCACTTCGGCGACTTCTACGCCTATTCGAAGGTGTGCACCCACCTGGGCTGCCCGGCCTCGCTCTATGAGTCGCAGACCCAGCGCATCCTGTGCCCGTGCCACCAGTCGCAGTTCATCGCGACCGAGTACGCCAAACCGGTCTTCGGTCCGGCCGCCAGGCCATTGCCACAACTTCCGATTACAGTCAACGACGAGGGATACTTCGTCGCCACCGGCGACTACGTCGAAGCCGTCGGCCCGTCGTTCTGGGAGTTGGGATCATGAGCTCGATCACTACACCCACGACCTCGGGGGGTGGGCTGGCCAGCAAAGTCGGCGTTGCCCTCGACGAGGCCGACCAGCGCTATCACCCCGCCGCGGGGATGCGCAAGCAGTTCAACAAGGTCTTCCCGACGCACTGGTCGTTCATGCTCGGTGAGGTCGCGCTCTACAGCTTCATCATCCTGCTGGTGACCGGCACCTACCTGGGCCTGTTCTTCGACCCGTCGATGACCGAGGTCACCTACGACGGCGCCTTCACCAACCTGCGCGGCCTGGAGATGAGCCAGGCGTACGCGAGCGCCCTGGACATCTCGTTCGAGGTGCGCGGCGGGCTGTTCGTCCGCCAGGTGCACCACTGGGCGGCGCTGCTGTTCATCGCCGCGATGGTGGCCCACATGTTCCGCACCTACTTCACCGGTGCGTTCCGCAAGCCGCGTGAGGCCAACTGGGTCATCGGTGTGCTGCTGATCTTCATCGGCACGTTCGAGGGCTTCACCGGCTACTCCCTGCCCGACGACCTGCTCTCGGGTACCGGGCTGCGGATCGCGTCGGGCATCACGCTGTCGGTACCGGTGATCGGCTCCTGGACGCACTGGGCCCTGTTCGGTGGCGAGTTCCCGGGCACCGAGATCATCCCGCGGCTCTACATCATCCACGTACTGCTCCTGCCGGGCGTGCTGCTGGCGCTGATCGCCGTGCACGTCGGGCTGGTGTGGTACCAGAAGCACACCCAGTTCCCCGGGGCCGGCCGCACCGAGAAGAACGTGGTCGGCGTCCGGATCCTGCCCGCATTCGCCGCCAAGGGTGGGGCCTTCTTCGCCATCACCATCGGCGTGGTGGGCCTGATGGGTGGTCTCTTCCAGATCAACCCGATCTGGAACCTCGGGCCCTACAACCCGGCACACATCTCGGCGGGGTCGCAGCCGGACTTCTACATGGGCTGGTCGGACGGCTTCGCCCGACTCTTCCCGGCGTGGGAGATCGTGATCGGGAACTACCGGGTGCCGGGTGCCTTCTGGGCCACCGCCGCATTCCTACCGGTGATCTTCGTGCTGGCCGGCGCCTACCCGTGGATCGAGAAGCGCTTCACCAAGGACAACGCGCTGCACAACCTGCTGCAGCGCCCGCGCGACGTGCCCGTCCGCACGTCGCTGGGTGCCATGGCGATCATGTTCTACATGGTGTTGCTGGTCAGCTCGGCCAACGACTGGTTCGCCTTCTTCTTCAACGTCTCGCTCAACGCCACGACGTGGATGGGTCGCATCGGGCTGCTGGTCCTGCCACCGATCACGTACTGGGTGACGTACCGGATCTGCATCGGGCTGCAGAAGGCCGACCGCGCTGTCCTGGACCACGGGATCGAGACCGGCATCATCAAACGGCTCCCGCACGGCGAATTCGTCGAGGTGCACCAGCCGCTCGCCGGGGTGGACGCCCACGGCCACCCGATCCCGCTCGCCTACCAGGGCGCCCCGGTGCCCAAGCGGATGAACCAGCTCGGCATGGGTGGCGCCCCGATGACGGGGTCCCTGCTCAAGCCCGACCCGGTCGAGGAGACCCGAGCGCTGGAGCAGGCGAAGTCGGAGGAGGCCGCGGCCGAGGCCCCCCGGTTCGGCCGGCCCCCCGGGGCCGGGGGGCGCGCGGCC
>JAJAZD010000288.1 GCA_026785945.1 Pseudonocardia sp.
GCGAGCACCAGCACGCCCGCCGCGATCGCGACGCGCAAGGGGCGGGCCGGCGGGTGGGGGAGGCTCCGGTCGAGTCCGGCGGGGGGACGGGGGTGGTCGCGGCGCGCACCATCGGCGTCCCCGCCCGCGTCCTGAGTCATCTCTCGCCCCCGCTCCGGGCACGCCGCCCGTCCCGCCGGTCCGGGATCGGATCAGGCCGGGCGACCGCGCCACGCCCGGTAGCGACGCACCAACGCCACGGTAGAGGTGTCAAGGCCCGCGGTGTCCGGCGTCGCGTCGGTCAGCACCGGTCCGAGACGCGTGGCCAGCACCTTGCCGAGCTCCACTCCCCACTGGTCGAACGAGTCGACGCCCCAGATCGTGCCCTGGACGAACGTGACGTGCTCGTAGAACGCGATGAGCTGTCCCAGCACCGACGGGGTGAGCTTGCGCGCCAGGATCGTGGACGACGGCCGGTTCCCCGGCATCACCTTGTGCGGTACCACCTCGGCCGGGGTGCCCTCGGCGGCGATCTCCTCGGCGGTCTTGCCGAACGCCAGTGCGGAGGTCTGGGCGAACAGGTTGGACATGAACAGGTCGTGCATGTCGGTGTGGTCGTCCACGCCGAGCTCGTGGTCCGGCTCGGCGAAACCGATGAAGTCGGCGGGGATCAGCCGCGTGCCCTGGTGGATCAGCTGGTAGAAGGCGTGCTGGCCGTTGGTGCCCGGCTCTCCCCAGAATATCTCGCCCGTCGCCGTGGTGACCGGTGTGCCGTCGCTGCGCACGGACTTGCCGTTGCTCTCCATCGTCAGCTGCTGCAGGTAGGCGGGCAGCCGGTGCAGGTACTGGCTGTAGGGGAGTACGGCGTGGGTCTGCGCCTCGAAGAAGTTGACATACCAGACGCCCAGCAGCCCGGCGATCACCGGGAGGTTCTTCTCCAGCGGCGCGGTGCGGAAGTGCTCGTCCATCGCGTGCATGCCGGCCAGGAACTCACCGAACTGCTCCTTGCCGATCGCGATCATCAGCGACAGCCCGATCGCGGAGTCGAGTGAGTAGCGCCCCCCCACCCAGTCCCAGAACCCGAACATGTTCGCGTCGTCGATCCCGAACCCGCCGACCGCGGTCGCGTTCGTCGAGACCGCCACGAAGTGCTTCGCGACCGCCGACTCGTCACCGAGCGCGGCGACCAGCCAGGCGCGCGCGACCCGGGCGTTCGTCAGCGTCTCCGTCGTGGTGAACGTCTTGGACGAGATCACGAACAGCGTGGTGGCCGGGTCGAGGTCACGGATGGCCTCGGTGATGTCGGTGGGGTCGATGTTCGACACGAACCGCATCGCGATCGTGCGGTCGGTGTGGGCTCGCAGGGCCTCGTACGCCATGACGGGTCCGAGGTCCGAGCCGCCGATGCCGACGTTGACGATCGACCGGATCCGCTCACCGGTGTGGCCGGTCCACGAGCCTGAGCGGACGGCGTCGGTGAACTCGCCCATCCGGTCGAGCACGGCGTGGACGTCCGCGACCACGTCCTGCCCGTCGACGACGAGCGTGGCGTCACGGGGCAGTCGCAGCGCCGTGTGCAGGACGGCGCGGTTCTCGCTGGTGTTGATGTGCTCACCAGCGAACATCGCCGCGGTGCGCTCGGGGAGCGCGGCACGGCGGGCCAGTGCGGTGAGCAGCGGCAGCGTGTCGCGGGTGACGCGGTGCTTGGAGTGGTCCAGGACGAGATCGGCACCGGCGGTCGTCAGCGCCTCGGCGCGTCCGGGGTCGCCGGCGAACAGCTCGCGCAGATGCAGCCCGGCGACGGCCCGATGGTGCTCGGCCAGCGCGGACCATTCGGGGGTGGCTGAGATGTCGGGGATGGCGGTGGGAGACACACGCGCCATCCTGCCGCGTCTCAGGTCCGGACGGGCGCCGGTGCGCGGTCGAGGCCCGCGTCGGTGGTGCGGTCCCACAGCGCGATGCCGCCGAGCAGCCCCGACACGTTCGGGATCAGGGTGCGGTTGGGGCCGATCGTGTCCAGGTCGAGCTTCTTGGCGTTGCCCCCGCCGACGAAGACGTGGTCGGGCAGCACCATGGACTCCAGGGCCTCGAGCGCATTGAGCACCCGCTCCCGCCACGCCTCCTTGCCGATATCCTGGCGCTGGTTGTCCCCGCAGGCCACCTCGATCGACAACCCCTCGCCGAAGCGGCCGTGCGAGAGCTCCATGTGGGGCAGCAGGGCGCCGTCGAAGAACACCGCGCACCCGACGCCGGTGCCGAGCGTGATCACCAGCTCCAGGCCCCGGCCCTCGATGACGGCGCAGCCCTGCACGTCGGCGTCGTTGGCCACCCGGACGGGCTTGCCGAAGCGGTCGGCCAACGCGGTCTCGAGCTCGTAGCCCGTCCACAGCGCCAGCAGCTCGGGATCGGGGTCCTGGCCCGGACCGCGGCGGGAGAACGCCGGCACCTCGCGCACCCGGCCGCGGCGGATCGCACCGGGGAATCCGACCGAGACCCGGTCGTGGGCCGGCTGCGCGGCAGCCAGCTCGGCCAGCTCGTCGAGCAGCACCGGTGGCGTGCACGGGTAGGGCGTCCCGCGGCGGACCCGCTCGGACAGCATCTCGCCGTCGGGGGAGAGCACGACCGCCTTGCATCCCGATCCGCCGATGTCGATCGCCAGGGTGAGCGGTCCGTCCACCTGCTCGTCCTCCTCGTTCGTGTGGCCCGACCGTATCCGGGGGGGCACGCGAACGTGGAGGACCCACGTGCTCCAGCCGGTTCGACGTCGCGGGCGGGCGGTCTAGATGGTTGATTCCGTGAAGATCGTATGAGGGCGTGTCGCGGCCTCGCTGTCACGACGCCGGTCATCGGACAAGGATGCGCTGCCGCGGTGCGCCTGTCGTCGCAGGGACTGAATGGCCGGGGTGTCCGGTCCCGTCCC
>JAJAZD010000289.1 GCA_026785945.1 Pseudonocardia sp.
CCCGGGCCACCCCGGGGGGGGCCGCCCCGCGCTCCCGCCCGTGGGCCCCGCCCCCCGGGCCCCCCCGCCGGCCGCGGCGGGGCGCGGGGCCCCGACCGGAGCCTGTGGACGGCCGTCCCGGCGGCGCCGGACCGAACAGACGCCCGGCTCCACCCGGTACCCCGGCGAACGGTGGCCCCGCACCTCGGCCGCTGCCGCCCCGCCGGCCGGAACCGTTCTCCGACCAGCCGACCGAGGCCCACGACAAGGTCTCCGCCGGGTCTGGTGACGGCGTTTCCGTCGACGCCGTGGTCGACCCCGTCGCCAGCCCCGTTCCCGGCACCGTCATCAGCCCCGCCGCCGGGCCCGCTGTCGTCCCCGCGCCGGACGGTGACGCCGAGGGGACGACCGGGCGTCACCGGTTGCGGGCCGGGGACTCCCCGGACGCCGTGCCCGCGGCCGGGCACCGCGACCGCGACCGCACCGGTCCCCGAGGCCGCAAGCCGCGCACCGGGCGGCGGCGACCGGCGTTCTGGAAGGAACTCCCGCTGCTCATCGTGGTGGCGCTGTTTCTGACCTTCGTGATCCAGACGTACCTGGCCAAGGTGTACGTCATCCCGTCCGGGTCGATGGAGCAGACCCTGCACGGCTGCACCGACTGCAACAACGACCGCGTCCTTGTCGACAAGGTCACCTACAAGTTCTCCGACCCCCAGCCCGGTGACGTCGTGGTGTTCCGTGGCCCGGACAGCTGGAGCAGCGAGGTCAGCTACAAGCCGCCGAGCAACGCTCTGGTCGGGGGCCTGCAGCAGTTCGGCTCCCTGATCGGGATCGCACCCCCCGACGAGAAGGACTTCGTCAAGCGCGTGATCGCCGTCGGCGGCCAGACGGCGCAGTGCTGCGACAGCCGCAACCGGGTGCTGGTCGACGGGGAGCCGCTGGAGGAGTCGGACTACATCTACTACCAGCCGGAGTCGGGGCGGGCGGTGCAGTCACCGTTCGGGCCGGTCACGATCCCGGACGGCGAGTTGTGGATGATGGGCGACAGCCGCAACAACTCGTCGGACTCCCGTGCGCCCGGACACGGGTCCGTCCCGGTGGGGAACGTGATCGGCAAGGCCCGGCTCATCGTGCTGCCGTTCCCCCGATTCGGCGGTATCGACTCGCACAACCCGCAGATCGCCGCGGCGGCCCTGGACGCACCCCCGGTGGGTGCGGCCGTGCCCGCCGCACTCGGGCTGGTCGGTGCGCTCCCGCTCGTCGTGTGGCGGCGCAGGTCCCTGCGGCGCGAGACCGACACCTTCCTTCCCGCACTCGACCACTCGCGCCCCTGATCCGTCGCCCGTGCCCGCACGTCGCCGCAAGCCCCCGCGCACCCTGCTGCCGCCCGAGTTGGCGCCCGGCCGTGCGGTCGTCCGCCGATCAGCCGGTACGTGGACGTTGCAGAGCACGCTGCAGCGTCACGGACTGGGCCCTGTGGCCGGGGTGGACGAGGCCGGGCGTGGGGCGTGCGCCGGGCCGCTGGTCGTCGCGGCGTGCGTGCTGCGGCCGGGGGACGCGGCACGCCTCGACGGGCTCACCGACTCCAAACTGCTCACCGCCGCGGCGCGTGACGAGTACTTCTCGTTGATCACGCGGTGGGCACTGGACCATGCCGTCGTCGTCATCCCCCCCGACGACGTCGATCGGCGTGGGGTGCACGTGGCCAACATCGAGGGCATGCGCCGCGCCGTCGCACGCCTCTCGGCGCCGCCGGGCTACGTGCTCACCGACGGGTTCGCGGTGCGTGGTCTCGGGCGACCGGCGCTGGCCGTACCCAAGGGGGATCAGGTCGCGGCCTGCGTCGCTGCCGCATCCGTGCTGGCCAAGGTCACGCGAGACCGCATCATGGTGGCGCTCGACACCGAGTTCCCGGAGTACGGGTTCGCCGAGCACAAGGGCTACTGCACGCCCGTGCACGACGTCGCGCTGGCCGAACACGGGCCCAGCCCCGTGCACCGGTACTCGTTCGTGAACGTGCGCATGGCGCTACGGTCCGCTCTGGGGCGACCCGCCGCCGTCGAGCCGACGACCGGGCTGGTCCACAATAGGTCTCCGCTCGGGACGTCCGAGGCGGGTCGTGGAGGAGGAGTGGTGTCGTGAGCGCCGAGGATCTCGAGAAGTACGAGACCGAGGTGGAGCTCACGCTCTACAAGGAGTACCGGGACATCGTGTCCCAGTTCACCTACGTCGTGGAGACCGAGCGTCGCTTCTACCTCGCCAACTCGGTCGACGTCGCCGCGCGCAACGCCGACGGCGAGATCTACTTCGAGGTCCGCATGTCCGACGCCTGGGTGTGGGACATGTACCGGCCCGCGCGGTTCGTGAAGAACGTGCGGGTGCTGACGTTCAAGGACGTCAACGTCGAGGAGCTGGACAAGCCGGATCTGCGGCCGCCGGAGAGCAACCAGTTCGGCACCTGATCCACCGCACAGCCCTCCGACGGTTCGCGTGTCCTGTGGGTGAGTTGTCCCCACCCGGGCCGGGTTGTCCACAGTTCTGAACCGGGTCCGCCGCCGGGTGCCGTGAGCGCCGATCGTGGTGGCATGGCAGCGAAGGACGAGCTCGGTCGCCGCGGTGAGGACCTCGCGGTGGAATACCTGACGCAACGCGGACTGGTGGTCCTGTCCCGCAACTGGCGATGTCGTGACGGCGAGCTCGATGTCGTGGCCACCGATCAGGAGCGGCTGGTCGTGTGCGAGGTCAAGACCCGCTCCGGCACCCGGTACGGGGAGCCCGCGGAGGCGGTCGACGGGCGCAAGGCCGCCCGGATCCGCCGGGTCACACAGGCGTGGCTCGCCGCGCACCAGGTGCGCTGGTGCGAGATCCGGTTCGACGTGCTCGCCGTCCTCGCCGAGCCGGGACGCCCGGTGACGGTCCAGCACTACGAGGCGGCGTTCTGATGGGCCTCGCGCGGGCGTGGTCGGTGGCGCTGCACGGCGTCGAGGGGCACGTGATCGAGATCGAGGCCGATGTCGGTGGCGGGCTGCCCGGGGTCCACCTGGTGGGGTTGCCCGATGCCGCGCTGCACGAGTCGAAGGACCGCGTGCGGGCCGCGGTGGTCAACTCCGGGCGGAACTGGCCCAACGAACGGATAGTGCTCGCGCTGTCCCCGGCCACCTTGCGCAAGGCCGGGTCGGGGTTCGATCTGGCTCTGGCCTGCGCCATCCTCGGAACGAGCGGGGTGGTGGCGCAGGGTGCGCTCGACGGCACGGTGCTGCTCGGTGAGCTGGCGCTGGACGGGCGGTTGCGGCCGGTCCGCGGGGTGTTGCCCTGCCTGCTCGCCGCCCGCACCGCCGGGATGCGCCGGGTGGTGGTGCCCGAGGCCGGCCTGGAGGAGGCAGCGCTGGTCGAGGGGCTCGACGTGTACGGCGCCACCAGCCTGACCGACGTGCTGAGCTGGTTGCACGGCGATCGTGCCCTGCGCCGTCCGGGCCCGGTCACCGACGTCGGCGGGGACGAGCCGCCCGACATGGCCGACGTGCTCGGCCAGGACGACGCGCGGCAGGCCTGTGAGATCGCCGCGGCGGGCGGGCACCACCTGTTGCTGATCGGGCCACCCGGCACGGGCAAGACGATGCTCGCGCAGCGCTTCGTCGGTCTGCTCCCGGCCTTGCAGCCCGACGAGGCACTGGCGCTCGCGGCCGTCCGGTCGGTGGCCGGGCGGTTGCCGGCCACGGGTGCGCTGTCGCGGGTGCCGCCGTTCGTCGCGCCGCACCATTCGAGCTCGATGGCGGCGCTCGTCGGCGGCGGCAGCGGCATCGCGCGCCCAGGTGCGGTATCGCTCGCGCACCGGGGCGTGCTGTTCATCGACGAGGCACCGGAGATGGGGGCCCGGATGCTCGACGCCCTGCGCACCCCGCTGGAGGAGGGTGAGGTCCGGCTCGCGAGGGCCGAGGGCACCGTGCGGTACCCGGCGCGGTTCCAGCTGGTGCTCGCAGCGAACCCGTGCCCGTGCGCACCTGCTCACGACCGCGACTGCGTGTGCCCCTCGCTCGTGCGTCGCCGCTACCTCGGCAGGCTGTCGGGCCCGTTGCTCGACCGCGTCGACCTGCGGGCCCGGTTGTACCCGGTCACGGCCCTCACCGTGGATGCCGGCGACACCGAGAGCACCGCCACCGTCCGCGCGCGCGTGCTCTCCGCGCGGGCGGCCGCGGGGCGGCGTTGGGCGGGGCTGGGGTGGCGCACCAACGCCGAGGTGCCGGGCCCGGTCCTGCGCACCCGGTTCGCCCTTCCCGGCGCCGCGGTCCGTCCGCTCGACGCGGGGCTGCGTGCGGGCGAACTGACCGCTCGCGGCGCGGACCGCGCCCTGCGCGTCGCGTGGACCCTCTCGGATCTCGCGGGTCTGGATCGGCCCGATCAGGAGCTGGTGGAGACCGCGCTGTTCTTCCGTGACCGGAGGGCGGCATGAGCGCGGACCCGGCCGGGCGGGAGTCGGCCACTCCCGCGTCCCGCGAGCTGCTGGCCGCGCGGGCGTACCTGTCCCGGGTGGCCGAGCCACCCGCGGCGGCGCTGGCCCGGTGGGTGGCGGAGGTCGGCCCGGTCGCGGCGGCCCAAGGGGTACGTCGGGGGGCGGTGCCCGAGCCGGTCGCGCGCGAGACCTCGGCCCGGCGCACCGTCGACCGCGCCGCGGCCGCCCTGGCTGCGGCCGACGACGTCGGGGCACGGCTGCTCGTCCCCGAGCACGGGGACTGGCCGCACGAGAGCTTCGCGGCATTCGCCGCCAGCGGGGTGGACGAGCTGGCACCGCCGCTGGCGCTCTGGGTGCGCGGGCCGGGACGGTTGGCGGAGCTGTCCGAGCAGGCGGTGGCCGTGGTCGGGGCGCGGGCTGCCACCGGCTACGGGACGCACCTCGCCGGCGAGCTCGGTGCGGGGATGGGTGACCGGGGTTTCACCGTCGTGTCCGGCGCGGCCATCGGGATCGACGGCGCAGCCCACCGCGGCGCGCTGGCCGCCGACGGCGCGACGGTCGCCGTTCTTGCCTGCGGGGTCGATCGCAGCTACCCGGTCGCCCACGAGGTGCTCCTCCAGCGGATCGCGGGCTCGGGTCTGGTGGTCAGCGAGTACCCGCCGGGTTGCGTACCGGGACGTCACCGGTTCCTCGTGCGCAACCGGTTGATCGCGGGCCTTGCGGCAGGCACGGTGGTCGTCGAGGCCGGGTTGCGCAGCGGCGCGCGACGCACCGCAGCCGACGCGATGGCACTCGGGCGCCTGGTGATGGCGGTACCCGGCCCCGTCACCTCCGGTCTCTCGGCAGGGTGTCACCGGCTGATCCGCGACGGGGCACTGCTTGTCACGCGCACCGAGGACGTCCTGGAGGCGGCGGGCCGGATCGGCATGCACCTGCTGGACGAGCCGGTGTCCGACGTGGAGCGGCCCACCGATGAGCTCGGTCGCACCGGGTCGATGGTCCACGACGCGTTGCCGTCGCGGGCGGCGCGGCCGACGCGGTGGCTCGCCATGGAGGCGGGGGTACAGATCGGGGCCGTGCGCGCCGCGCTTGTGGACCTGGAGCGGCGAGGCCTCGCCGAGCACCGCGACGGGAGTTGGCGCCGGCGTGCCGCTCCCGGGAAGGGGTGACGTGGCGGGTCGCCTCAGCCGGTTCTTCCCCGCGCGGGTTCTCCACTGCGCGGGTTCTTCCGCGCCGGTTCTCCCTGCGCCGGTTCCACGCGGCGCGCCGGGGAGTGGGTGCTTGACCCGGTCCGGTCCGCCGCGCACCGTCGTGTGGTGTCCCCGCCGCCCGAGCCCGGCCCCCGCGTCTGCGCCGCTCTGGAGAAGTTCCTCAGCCACCTGGCACTGGAGCGCGGCCGGTCGCCCCACACCGTGCGGGCCTACCGTGGTGATCTTGCTTCGTTGCTCGGCGGGCTCGACGACCTGGCCGACCTGGATCTGCATGCCCTGCGCCGGTGGCTCGCTGCCGGCCACGCCCGGGGTGCGGGCCGGTCCACCCTGGCCCGTCGGGCCGCGGCGGCGCGGACGTTCACCACCTGGGCGCGGCGCACCGGCCTGCTCGCCACCGATCCCGGTGCCCGCCTGGTGTCTCCACGGCCCCGCCCGGCGCTACCCGCCGTACCCGACGTCGACCAGACCTTCGCGGTGCTCGATGCGGCCGGGTCGGGCGCGGTGCAGGGCGATCCCGTGGCGTTGCGGGATCTGCTGGTACTCGAACTGCTCTACTCCACGGGCGTGCGGGTCGGGGAGCTGTGCGGCCTGGACGTCGACGCCATCGCCGTCCAGCGCCGGGCGCTCCGCGTACTCGGCAAGGGCGCCCGGGAGCGCACCGTCGTGTACGGCGTGCCCGCCGAGCGCGCCCTGCACCGCTGGCTCGCCGCCGGTCGGCCCGTCCTCGCCCGGTCCGGCTCGCCGCCGGCGCTGCTGCTCGGGGCACGCGGGGGCCGACTGGACCCCCGGATCGCCCGGTCCGTCGTTCACGACGCGGTTGATGCGGTACCCGGCGTGCCCGACATCGGACCGCACGGGCTGCGTCATGCCGCCGCGACTCACATGTTGGAAGGCGGTGCGGACCTCCGTTACGTACAGGAGTTACTAGGTCACGCCAAGCTAGCAACCACTCAGCTCTACACGCATGTGACAGTCGAGCGGTTGAAGGTGGTCCATGGGCAGGCGCATCCCCGGGCATGATCCCGTCGTGGTCGAGTCCGTGCAGCTCAGGGCCATCGTCAGTGGCGTGGGGCCGCCACCGGTCCCGTTCGTTCCCGGCCCTGCGCCGGTGTCGTCACCCACCGCGTTCCGGGTGGTGCCCCGAGCCCTGGCCGACACGCTCTGGACCGCTTATCCGGCCGACCGATGGCGGTGATCCAGGCCCGCGAGACCCTGCGCCAGCTGACGGTGATCGTCGCCCAGCTCGGCGAGCGGGACCGGACCGTGATCCGGCTCTACTACGTGGAGAACCGCACGCTCGCCGAGATCGGGCGGCAGGTCGGCGTGACCGAGTCACGGGTGTGCCAGCGGCACTCACGGCTCATGGGGCGGCTTCGAGGCAGGCTCGAGGAGCCGGCTGCAGGCTGAGGCACGCGCAGCGTGGCCCCGGCCCCGGCCGCCCGGGGCGGGCTGCCGCCGGGCCACGGATCGGGCACGGGCAGAAGGCGCACCTGTGGCGGGCGGAGCAACACCAGCGGGTCCACGTACACGGTCCGGTCGCGGCGGACGCCCCAATGCAGGCACGCGGAGGAGGCGCAGCCGCGGTGGCCGGGTTGCAGCAGTCCGAGAACGTCACCGGCGCGTACGGCGGCTCCGGCGTCGACGGTGGGGGAGAGCGGTTCGTAGGTGCTGCGCAACCCGTCGTCGTGCTGGACGGACACGACACCCCGACCGGCCACCGGACCGGCGAAGACGACCGTGCCCGCACGAGCCGCGACGACCTGTTGTCCCGGGGCACCGGCCAGGTCGACGCCCCGGTGGCCGGGACCGTAGGTGTGTGCCGGTTCCTCGAACCGTCTGTCGACGGCCGGTGCCGGCACGAGCGGCCACCGGTATCCGGCTCCTGGCGCGGCACCCACCGCCGCCGGGTCGGGCGGCGCGTCCGGTGGCGGACCGGGCGTGCCGTCGGCGACGAGCACTGCTCCGCCTGCGACCGGGACGGTTCCGCCTGCGAGCGATCCCAGCAGGAGTACGCCGATCAGCGCACACCAAGCAGTGGGGGCCCGCGATCGCCGCCCTGCGACGACCACACCCGCCCGCCGCCCGCTGCCGTGCGCCACCCACTCAGCGTGCCGCGCCACCGGGCCCGCCGGAGGTCGGTGACGCCTCCTGTGGACGGTCGGTACCCGATGTGGACAGCTCGTCGGACGCGGGGTCGGGGTGTTCGGGGTCCCGGCGTACACTCGACACGCACCCCGACTGCTGTTCGGGGTGACTTCGCGCGTTCGCGTACCCGTATACGGCCGGTTCCGGCCCGCCGGCGGGAACGGTGTCCGGGCGGTCCCGCCGGCAATTCGTGTGGGCCCGGGCCCCGACGCGACGCCAGGGCGGTGCCGCCGACCGGCACACCGCGAAACCGCGCGCGTGGTCGCTGAGCGATCACGCCGGAACGAGAGGTGAACGTGGCTGTGGCCGTCGTCACCATGAAGCAGTTGTTGGACTCCGGTGTGCACTTCGGGCACCAGACCCGGCGCTGGAACCCGAAGATGAAGCGCTACATCCTCACCGAGCGCAACGGCATCTACATCATCGACCTGCAGCAGACGCTGTCCTACATCGACCGGGCCTACGAGTTCGTGCGCGAGACCGTCGCGCACGGCGGCACGATCATGTTCGTCGGCACGAAGAAGCAGGCGCAGGAGGCCATCGCCGACGAGGCGGGCCGCGTCAACATGCCGTACGTGAACCAGCGGTGGCTCGGCGGCATGCTCACCAACTTCCAGACCGTCTACAAGCGCCTTCAGCGGATGAAGGAACTCGAGTCGATGGAGCAGACGGGGGGGTTCGAGGGTCGCACCAAGAAGGAGATCCTCATGCTCACCCGCGAGAAGGGCAAGCTCGAGAAGACCCTCGGTGGCATCCGGGACATGACGAAGATCCCGAGTGCGGTGTGGATCGTGGACACGAAGAAGGAGCACATCGCGGTCGGCGAGGCCCGCAAGCTGGGCATCCCCGTCGTCTCCATCCTGGACACCAACTGCGACCCCGACGAGGTCGACTTCCCGATTCCGGGCAACGACGACGCGATCCGCTCCGCGGCGCTGCTCACCAAGGTCATCGCGCTGGCCGCGGCCGACGGGCTGATGGCCCGCTCGGCCCGGCGTGGCGGCAATGACGGCGACGAGAAGCCCGACGCCACCGTCGACGAGCCGCTGGCCGAGTGGGAGCGCGAGCTGCTGCCCGTCGGCGCGGGTTCGGACGGGGCGAGCCTGCCCGACACGGCCACCGCCGTCGTGGGGCCGGCGGCGGGCCCCGCCCCCCCCCCCCGGGGGGGGGCCCCGCGGTCTGTTGCGGTGGGTCTGCCGGTCAGCGCCCTGAGCTCCTCGGGCATTCGCTGGGCTGGCATACCGTCCTGCGTTCGGCTTCGACGTCGCTCCGTCTGAGGACGCGCGCGCGAAGTAGAGGGTCGTCCTCGCCTTCAGGGCTGCGGCCACCGCGACGATGGGAC
>JAJAZD010000290.1 GCA_026785945.1 Pseudonocardia sp.
GGGACCGGACACCCCGGCCATCCAGTCCCTGCGACGACAGGCGCACCGCGGCAGCGCATCCTTGTCCGATGACCGGCGTCGTGACAGCGAGGCCGCGACACGCCCTCATACGATCTTCACGGAATCAACCATCTAGGGTGTCGGTCGCCAGCCACACCGCGGTGTCCGGCGGCAGCTCCGACCCGCCGGCAAGGGGTCCGCCGGCAAGGGGTCCGCCGGCGAGCAGCACGTCGGCCCCGGCCGGCAGCGCGACGGGGTACGCGGACAGGTTCACCACGCACGTGAACCCGGGGTCGCGGGCGAACGCCAGCACGCCCGGTGCGGAGGGCAGCCACGTCAGCGTGCCGTCGCCGAGGGCGGGATGGGTCCGGCGCAGTGCCAGAGCCGACCGGTACAGCGACAGCATCGAGGACGGGTCGCCCTCCTGGGCCGCGACGGTCACGTCAGCGAAGCCCGCGGGCTGGGGCAACCACGGCTCCGTCGCGGCCGGGCCGAACCCGAACGGGCTCGCCGTCCCCGACCACGGCAGCGGTACGCGGCAGCCGTCCCGGCCGCGGTCGGTGTGGCCCGAGCGCTCCCAGGTCGGGTCCTGCAACGACCGGTCCGGCAGGTCCTCCACCTCCCAGAGGCCCAGCTCGTCGCCCTGGTACACGTACGCACCACCGGGCAGCGCGAACATCAACAGCGCGGCGGCACGGGCCCGGCGGGTGCCGAGCTCGAGGTCCAGCGTCTCGACGGGTGGCAGGTCGGCCAGGGAGTAGGGGGCCGGTCCGTCGACGGCCTGCGGCCGACCCAGCCGGGACACGTGCCGCACGACGTCGTGGTTGGACATCACCCACGTCGGCGGCGCGTCCACCGCCGCGAGGGTGGCGATGGTCCGGTCGACGACCCGGCGCAGCGCGGCGGCGTCCCATGGCGTATTGAGGTAGTGGAAGTTGAACGCGCTGTGCAGCTCGTCGGGGCGCACGTAACGCGCCAGCCGGTGCGACGACGACACCCAGGCCTCGGCCACGAACACACGGCGCTCGGGGTAGGAGTCGGCGACCTTGCGCCAACCGCGGTAGATGTCGTGGACCCCGTCCCGGTCCCAGAAGGGGTGGTCATCGCGGTCGGCCGGCGAGAGCAGCCCCTTCTCCTCGACTCCGAGGTCGGGCAGCCCGTCGGCCTTGACCAGCCCGTGCGCCACGTCGATGCGGAAACCGTCGACGCCGCGGTCGAACCAGAAGCGCAGGATCGACTCGAACTCCGCAACCACCTCGGGGTTGGTCCAGTCGAGGTCGGGCTGGGCGACGTCGAACAGGTGCAGGTACCACTCCCCCGGCGTGCCGTCCGGGTCGGTGACCCGGGTCCACGCCGGGCCGCCGAACACGCTGCGCCAGTCGTTGGGCGCCTGGGCGCCACCCGCACCACGACCCGGACGGAACACGTATCGCGCGCGGGCGGGCGACCCGGGCTCCGCGGCGAGCGCCTCGACGAACCAGGAGTGCCGGTCGGAGGTGTGGTTGGGGACGATGTCGAGCAGGACCCGCAGGCCGGTCGCGTGGGCCTCGTCCACGAGGAGCGCGGCGTCGGCCGCCGTGCCGAACACGGGTTCGACGGCGCGGTAGTCCGCCACGTCGTAGCCGCCGTCGGCCATCGGCGACGGGTACCACGGGTTGATCCACACGGCGTCGACGCCGAGGTCGCGCAGATGTCCCAGGTGGGCACGGATCCCGGTGATGTCACCGATCCCGTCGCCGTCGCCGTCGGCGAAGCTGCGGATGTAGAGCTGGTAGACCACGGCCGACCGCCACCAGTCGGCACGCTGCGGGTCTCCGTTCCCGGTGCCGCTGGACACAGGGCCGGACATGGTCGTCGACGTGCTCTCTCCGGTACGCATCGGCCCGATTCTCGCCGACTCCGTCCCCCTCCGACGCGCGGGTACCCCCGACGTCGGGCGGCCGCCGATGCCGGGGGACCTCTGTGGACGACAGCGCTCGACCCCGAGCGGCCACCAGCCACACGGCGACCGCCGTCCTGCTCATCTCCGGCGCCGTCATCGTCAATGCGGCCTTCGCGGGCCTCGGTGCCGTCTTCGACCACCCCGACGTCCTCGAACAGCCCGCCGGAGAGGTGCTCGCCTCCTTCCGGGACAGCCAGCAGGCCATCGTCGCCCAGTTCCGCGCTCTCGCGGCGGGCGCGGCCCTGCTCGCACCGATCGCCGTCCGGCTCCGCCGACTGAGCGATTCACGCGCGATGCGGACAGCCGTACCGGTCGGAGTGCTCGCCGCCCTCGTCCAGGTGGTCGGACTGTCCCGCTGGCCGTTGCTGGTCCCGGCCCTGGCGCGGCGCGCCGCCGACCCTGCTCAGAGCATCGCCGCCGAAGAGACGTTCACGGCGCTGGGCCGGGTGCTCGGTACCGCTGTCGGGGCGACCAGCGGCTACGTGCTGACCGCATCGTGGACCGCACTCGCCGTCGTCGCGCTGCGCTCCACGATCCACCCGAACGCGCTGGTCTGCCGACTGTTCCTGGGCGTCGGGTCGCTGCCGACGGTGCTCATCGTGCTCGGCGTACTGGTGCCGCTCGGCGTACCGGGCACGGACACCTTCGTCGGCTACCTCGTGTGGAGCGCTTGGCTGATCGGGCTCGCGGTGGTGCTGCTGATGCGCGGCCGGGTCGCACCCGGCCCCGGTCGAGCCCGCTGATCCGCGCGAGGTCGGGCGCGAGGAGCTCGATCGGCTCGCGCACGGAGCGGGTGGTGCGCCCGCTCCTCGGAGCGGCTACCGGTCTCCGTCGTACCGGCGGCGTGCGAGTTCGGCGATACCGTGGATGGAGCACGGCCACGGCTGCGACGGCAACCCGGTGCCACCCTTGGTGCAGGTACGGCACCGGCCGCTGCGGTCGGGCAGGTGCTGGGCGAGGAGCCGCTGCCACACGTCGACCATCGGGGCCAGTTCGGCGGCGAGCTGGGACAGCTCGCCCGTGGGAGTGGGCGCCGGCACGATGGGCGCGGGCGCGGGACGGTCCGGACCCGGAACGCGGACCGGCTCGAGTCGGCGCACCGGGCCGGCGTCGTATGCCAGCCGGACCGCCGGGAACTCGTCGCCGGCCGGTCGGCCTGCCCCCCACGAGAAACTCATCTGCGCCCCCAACACGTATCGGCGCCACCCGGTCGGGCGGCGTACACGGGTCCTCCGCAGGACGATCGTGTCGTGTCCGACTTGCATCCGCAAGTGCTGTTGCATGAACATCTGCACGTGCATCTCAAACCGATCGCCCTCACCTGGCGCAAGGCCACGGCCAGCAACCCCACCGGAAACTGCGTCGAGATCGCTGTTCTCGCAGCTGGAGACATCGCGGTCCGGAACTCCCGGCACCCGACCGGACCCACGCTCGTCTACACCCGCGCCGAGATCGCGGCGTTCATCGCCGGGATACGCAGCGGCGAGTTCGACGATCTGGCCGACTGAGGCAGGTTGCTCTTCGAACATGTCCACGGCAGAGTGAAGCTTGTTGCCGCTCTGCCCGGACATTTAGGTGGCGTCAGGTCCATCTGGGGGAAGTCGCGGGGCAGGAGCGAAGATGGTGCGTGACCAGATCTCCAAGGTGTCCACCGTGTCCACCGTGGGCGACGTACGCGACGACGGCGGCGGGCCGACGGTGTTGCGGATCGGCCTGGGCAGCGAGCTCCGTCGTCGCCGGGAAGCCGCAGGTGTCACCCGGGAAGCGGCCGGCGAGGCACTGCGCGCGTCCCCGGCCAAGATCAGCCGACTCGAACTCGGGCGCGTCGGGTTCAAGGAACGTGACGTCGGTGACCTCCTCACCCTCTACGGCGTCGTCGACGGCGTGGAGCGCGCGGGATTCCTGGAGCTCGCGCGGCGCGCCAACACCCCGGGCTGGTGGCACCGCTACTCCGACGTGCTCGCCAACTGGTTCGAGACCTACGTCGGACTCGAACAGGCGGCGTCGATCATCCGCACCTACGAGCTGCAGTTCGTGCCGGGCCTGCTGCAGACCCCGGCCTACGCCCGGGCCGTCACCGCACTGAGCCATCGGGACGCCGCCGAGGCGGAACGGCGGGTCGACCTGCGGATGCGTCGCCAGGAGATCCTCACCGTCCCGGACGGCCCCACCGTCTGGGCGGTCGTCGACGAGGCCGCGCTGCGACGCTCGATCGTCTCTCGCGACCTCATGAAGGACCAGCTCGCGCACCTGATCGAGCTGAGTGCGCTGCCGAACGTCTCGCTCCAGATCGCCCCGTTCAGCTACGGCGGTCACGCCGCAGCGGGTGGCCCCTTCACGATCCTTCGCTTCGCCGACCCGAGCCTGCCCGACATCGTGTACATGGAGCAGCTCACCAGTTCGCTGTACCTGGACAAGCGGGCCGACGTGGACCACTACGCGATCGTGATGGACCGGCTGTGCGCGCAGGTCGAGCGGCCCGACCGGACCGCGGCCATCATCGCCGCCATCCGCGCCGAGCTCTGACCGGCCTGCGACGCAGGCTGCCGTCGCCGCTCCCGCAACGTCACGGGCTCGACGCCGTGCGTCTGCGTACGCCGGCGGAGACGTCCTGGACGACCATGCGGGATCATCTGGTCGAGCGGCTGCCGCGCGTCGAACCGGGCCGGATCGACGCGATGCTGCGCGAGGAGCGCATCGTCGACCGGTCCGGACCCATCGCCGTCGACGCGCCCTACGTGCCGGGGTCGTTCCTGTGGTTCCACCGGGACCTGCCCGTCGAGGTGCCCGTGCCGTTCCCGATCGCCGTCGTGCACCGGGACGAGGACCTGCTCGTCATCGACAAGCCGCACTTCCTGGCGACGATCCCGCGCGGGCAACACATCGTCGAGACGGCGCTGGTGCGAATGCGCCGCGAGTTCGACCTGCCCGCACTCAGCCCCGCCCACCGCCTCGACCGCGTGACGGCCGGCCTGTTGATGTTCGTCGTGCGGCCCGAGCGTCGTGGCGCCTACCAGACGCTGTTCCGCGACCGCCTCGTCCACAAGACCTACCAGGCGGTCGCGCCCCACGACCCGGCGCTGGACCTGCCCCGCACGGTGCGCAGCCGCATCGTCAAGGAGCGGGGCGTCATCTGTGCACGGGAGGAACCGGGTGAGATCAACGCCGAGACGCGGGTGGAGCTCGTCGAGCACCGCGACGGGCTGGGCCGCTACAGGCTCACCCCGACCACCGGCCGCACCCACCAGCTGCGGCTGCACATGAGTGGTCTGGGCGTTCCGATCCTCGGCGACGACTTCTACCCGGTGCTCACCGACAGGCCGCTCGACGATTTCACCCGTCCCCTGCAGCTCCTCGCGTCCACACTGGAGTTCACCGACCCGGTGTCCGGCGCACCCCGTCGTTTCACCACCCGCGCCGCGCTGGAGGCGTGGACGTCCCACGCCTCGTGGTCCGCAGACCACAGTTAGTCTCGGCCGGCGACTTCTCGTCGCACGGAAAGTGGCACAAGGGGGAACGGCGCCGGATGAACCAGGACAAGCTCGTCAGGAGGATGTTCCTCATACTGCACGACCCGTTCACGGGCAAACCGCAGATCGGCCACGACCTGCTCAGGACGGGCCTGGTCGCCGCGGAGCTGGCTGCCCTGACCATGGCACGCCACATCGGTATGGAGAACGACCGCATCGTGGTCGCGGAGACACGCGGCACGGAGTCGGACGAGATCGACTCCTTCGTCGTCGAGGGCATCCAACGACAGGACAGCGCCCACACCGTCCGCAGCTGGGTGGACGCCCTCGGTGAGACCGTCTACGACATGGTGGCCCGCACCCTGCTCGCCGAGGGCACGGTCCGGCGCGTGCAGGGCGGTCGACGGTTGGTGGGACGCAGCCCCGACCGCTTCCCGGCGCTGGACCTCATGCGGGCGGCAGGACCTCGACTCCGGCTCGAACACATGCTGCGCACACCTCGCGAGCGGGACCTCGCCGCCGCGGTGACAGCGGCCGTCCTGGGCGCGCTCAAGGTGGAACGTGTCCTCGACGTCGACCGCGACCGTGCGACGGTGAAAGCCTCGGTCGCCGCCGCCGCCTCGGCGCTCCCGGTCGACCTCCGCAGCCTGGTGGCCGGGGTCGAGGCGTCGGGCGCGGCGACGTCCGCGGTGACCCACGGTTCGGCGATCGGCCCGATGCGCCGCGAACGCCGCTCCACCTGAGGTCTCGACCCTGCCGCTCGCGCACGCCCGTTGTTGGTCGCATTCGCCGTCGCGTTTCGGCGCAGCGCCGTCGCGCGCGGATCAGCGTGCACGAATTCCCACTCGGCTCGGAGATGACGTGCGCATTCACGGGGCGCGCGGCCGGGCCCACCAGGCCTTGTTCGCCACGCCTTGTTCGCCATCGCCATCGCCATCGCCATGACAAGGATCCGCAGAGCCTGCCCGGCCCGCACGGTCGTGCCAGGATGCGCCGGTCCCCCGACCCCGTCGACGCAGAGGACACATGACCACCACACAGGCCGCCCGGTCCACCGACGCACCGACGTTCCCCCCGGGTTTTCTCTGGGGCTCGGCCACCGCCGCCTACCAGATCGAGGGCGCCGTCGCCGAGGCCGGGCGCACCCCGTCGATCTGGGACACCTTCTCCCACACTCCGGGCCGGGTCGCCGGCGGGGACACCGGCGACGTCGCCGACGACCACTACCACCGCTTCCACGACGACGTCGCGCTGATGGCCGGACTCGGGCTCACGAGCTACCGGTTCTCCGTCGCGTGGCCGCGGATCACCCCGCAGGTCGACGCGGCCGCGCTCGGGCCGGTCAACGACGCGGGCCTCGCGTTCTACTCGGAGTTGGTGGACACGCTGCTCGCCGCCGGGATCGCCCCGTCGGTCACGCTCTACCACTGGGACCTGCCACAGGCCCTGGAGGACGTCGGCGGCTGGGCGGCCCGCGCCACCGCCGAGCGCTTCGGGGAGTACGCCGAGGTCGTGGCGGCAGCGCTGGGTGACCGGGTGCCGCTGTTCATCACCCTGAACGAACCCTGGTGCAGCGCCTACCTCGGCTACGCCAGCGGCGTGCACGCCCCCGGCCGCACCTCCGACGCCGACGCGCTCGCCGCCGTCCACCACCTCAACCTCGCCCACGGCCTCGCCACGGCCGCCATCCGGAGGGCCGCACCCGCGTCCCGGGTGTCCGTGACGCTCAACCTCGGCTGGTTCCGACCCGAGACCGGCTCCCCGGCCGACGCCGAGGCCGCCCGCCGCGTCGACGGACTGCAGAACCGGGTCTTCCTCGACCCGATCCTGCACGGCCGCTACCCCGCGGACGTGCTGGCCGACACGGCTCAGGTCACCGACTGGTCGTTCGTCCGCCCCGGTGACGTGGAGACCATCTCGGCGCCGATCGACGCACTCGGCATCAACTACTACTGCCCCACCCACGTGCGGCACTGGACCCGCGAGCGCCCCAAGGAGCACGCCGACGGTCACGGTGACGGCGACGCGAGCCCCTGGATCGCCTGCGAGGACGTCGAGTTCCCCCGCCACGACGGGCCCAAGACCGACATGGGCTGGAGCATCGACCCGCGCGGGATGACAGAACTGCTGCTGCGCGTGGCACGGGAACGCCCGGGGCTGGACCTGATGGTCACCGAGAACGGCGCCGCGTTCCCCGACGTGGTGGGCGAGGGCGGTCGCGTGGCTGATCCGGATCGGGTCGAGTACCTGCGTACGCACCTCGTCGCCGTACACGCGGCGATCAGCGCGGGTGCTCCCGTCGTCGGCTACTACGTCTGGTCCTTGCTGGACAACTTCGAATGGGCGTGGGGATACTCCAAACGCTTCGGGATAGTCCATGTGGACTACGGGACCCAGAAGCGGACGGTCAAGGACAGCGCCCTATTCTACGCGGATGTGATCCAGAGGAATGCGGTACCGCCGGTACTACCCGGTACGGTTTCCGGGTAGGCTCGGGTGTACTAAGTGGGATTCCGGCTCGGGGCCGGCCACCCGTCGGGGCGGAGGGGAGGTCCGAGTGCGGCGCGGTGACGACGACTGCACGGAAGACCCCGCATCCCTTCAACCGGTCGACATCTCCGCCCTGCGCTCCGACGACGCTCTCGTCGACGAGTTCGCCGCGGGGGTCCTGCGCCGTCGCGAGCCGCGCGAGGGCGCACCGGTGCCCGACAGCGAGCACCAACTGCTCTCCATGTTGGCCGCGTGGGTCGCCGAGGTGCGACCGGAGACACTCACCGCCACCGGACCCGGACAGCAGGCCGAGCCGACGCGGGTCGTCCCTCTGTCGGCGGCCGTTCCAGCGCCCCGCCGCCCTGCGGCCTTCCCGGCTGCGGCCTTCCCGGCTGCGGCCTTCCCGGCTGCGGTCACCCCGGCTGCGGTCACCCCGGCTGCCGCCGACGTCACGGCCCCCTGGTCGCCTCGGTACGCCCGAAGGCTCGTGATGGCCGCGGCGCTGGTCGTGCTGGCGTCCTCCGCGCTCGCCATCGGGGCATCCGACGCCGAGCCGGGCGAGACGCTGTGGGCCGTCTCGGAGGTCTTCTACGCCGAGCGGGCCCGCTCCGTCCAGGCCGCCGCGGACGTGACGTCCGGCCTGGAGCAGGCGCGCACCGCGCTCCTCCAGGGCCGCCCCGCCGATGCCGCGCAGGCCATCGCGGCCGCGCGGGAGCGGTTGGACGTCGTCCGTCCCGACGAGGGCCGCGACGATCTCGTCCTCGAGGCGCAGTTCCTCACCGCAGCGTTGGCCGACCCGTCACTCCTGGCGGCGGCGCCGTCCGGCCCCCCCCCCGGATTAGGCCGGGCCGCCCCCCCCCGCCGGCGCCGGCCGTGCCCCCCCCCGCCCGCGGCAATAAA
>JAJAZD010000291.1 GCA_026785945.1 Pseudonocardia sp.
GACCTGCCCCGTCCCGCCGAGCAGCCCGATGTCGCCCGTCACGTCCGGGGGCGGCCGGCGGCGGCGACGCCCGCGACGGTGGGGTCAGCGAGGAAGTCCCGGACAGTGACCGTGATCCCGGCGGTACGGGCCAGGACGGTAACCGCGCGCACGGCCAGTAAGGAGTCACCGCCCGCGGTGAAGAAGTGCAGGGTGCGGTCGAGGACCGGCAGCTCCAGCAGTTCCTCGAACACCTCGGCGACCGCCTGCTCGCCCTCCCCCGCCGGTGGGCCCGGGTTGTGGACGGCGGCGGGTTCGTCCAGCATCCCCAGGCGCAGCGCCCCGTCGACAGCCGGATCCGTACCGGACGGGAGGTCGGGAACGGTGTCCCAGCCGGGACCGTCGGCGAGTGCGGCGAGCAGGTCGGTCAGCTCGGTGAACGCCGCGGCGACCGCAGATGGGTCGAACAGCTCCTCGACCAGGGAGAACACCACGACCATCGCCCCGTCGATCTCGAAACAGCGGGTCTCCAGCGCCACCTGTGGGGTGCGCAACTGGTGGGTGTAGTCGCCTGCACGGATCTCCCCCAGCGGTCCGGCCTCGGCGGGCAGCGCGCTGCCCATTGCGGCGTCCATGCCCAGGGTTGACTGGAACACGACCGGGCCGACCGGTCGGCGGGTGGCGCGCCGGCGGCCCAACTCGCGGGCGACCTCCACCCCGGAGACGAGGTTGTGCCCGGCGTGGGTGGAGAACACCTCTTGCACGGTTGTCGCGAGCTGCCCGAACGTGGCTCCCGGTGCGAGGCGCACCGGGAGCAGCATCGTCGTGGCACAGGCGCCGACGATCCGGTGTACGTCGGGGTGCACCGGCAACCGGCCCAGCTGCAGCGAGTTGAGCAGCAACTCGCGGTGCCCGGCCCACCGGGCGAGCACGATGCAGAAGGCGGTGAGCGCCGCCGTGGCCGGGGTGACACCGCGCTGGCGGCAGGCCGCCCGCAGCGACGACCACCGCTGCGGCGACAGGCGGGCCTCGTGGTGGGCCATCAGCCGGGGCCGTACGTCCTGGGGGTCGCGGGCCAGCGGTAGGGCGGGCGGGGCGGGCAGCGCGTCGAGGCGCTCGAACCACCAGTCGCGGTCCGCCGTCCGCGCCGTGCTCGCCCGCAGCCGGCCGACGGCGTCGACGTAGTCGGCGAATGAGATCTCCAGCGGGTCGAGTACGGCGTTCCAGTCGGTGGCCAGCGAGAGCAGCTCGCGGGTGAGCACGCCGGTCGACCAACCGTCGAACAGCAGCAGGCTGAACGCCGCATGCAGCAGGCCGCGCCCGCCGGGCAGCAAGGTCAGCCGCACGTCCAGGCCGGGTCCGGCCACCGGGTCGGGGCCGGTGAGGCTCATCGCGGCGCGCAGCTCGGCGACCGTCCGGTCGACCTCGTCGGGATCGACTTCTCGCAGATCGAGCAGGGTGAGCGTGGGGATCGCACCTGGAGCGTCGACCGGCAGGACGTGCTGGTCCCCGTCGGAGGTGACCCGGGCCCGTAGCGTCGCCTGACGCCGCGCCAGCCGGTCCAGGGCGTCACCCAACGCCTCGGCGGCGTCGTCGCCGTCGACGCCGTGCAGCGGGTAGTCGACGAAGTAGTGAGCCGAGTCGTAGGACAGCTCCCAGCCGTCGTGCTGGCCGACGAAGTAGCCCTGCTGCAGCGGCAGCAACGGGAAGGGGGCGGCCGGGTCGGGCCGTGGGACCACGGTGACCGGCAAAGGCCGTTCCGCGCCCGCGTCGGCCTCCGCGGCGCGCAGGCCGATCGTCGCGTGCAGCTGCGCCAGGGTCGTGTCGACCCGGACGTCGGTGAGCGCGAGCGTCACCCCGACGCGGCGCCGGACCAGCGCCGCCATCCGTACCGCGAGCACCGAATCACCGCCCAGTCGCAGGAAGTCCGAGTCGAGCGGCACGTCGGCGGCCTCGAGATCGAGCAGCTCCGCCCAGATCTCGCGCAGTGCACCGAGCGTGGCATCCATCCGAGACGGAGTGGTCGATGTGGTCACCTCGACACTGTAACGGAGTTGACAATCGTATTCAAAAGGCCGGAGAGTAACCGCCGTCGCACTGCTGATGCCTGATCGGGGAGGACCTCCGGATGACCGTCGCACCACCGCACCGCCACGGGACCGACGTGGCGGAGGTGCTCGACTGCCTCGCCGACGTATTGGGGCGCGACCCCGCGGACCTCGACCCGGACACCACCTTGACGGCGCTGGGGCTCGAGTCGTTCACGGCGGTGCGGCTGCGTCGGCGGCTGCGCGAGGACGCGGCGATGGACCTGCCGTTGACGGCGTTCCTAGGCGCGGCGACGGCCCGCACCGTCGCGGCGGGAGTGGTGCCCGCGCAGAAGACCGCGCCTGAGCCCGAACGCCCCGCCTCGTTGCACGCGCGGCCCTGGGACCGGGCCGGTCCCGGCGATCCGTTCCCGCTCACTGCGATCCAGTCGGCGTACCTGGTGGGGCGGGATCCCGCGTTCCCGCTGGGCGGGGTCGCGACGTTCTACTACCACGAGTTCGACCGGCATCCAGACGGCGATCCGGACGCCGATCTTGCCCGGCTGGGCACGGCCTGGTCCGCGTTGGTGCGCCGGCACCCGATGCTCCGGATGGTCGTCGGCGCCGACGCCCGCCAACGGGTACTCGACGACGTCGGCGACTACATGATCGAGTCCGTCGACCTGCGCTCGTCGCCGCCCGCGGCGGTCACCGCCCGGCTTGCGGAGCTGCGGAACCGGTGCTCACACCAGGTTCGGCCCGCCGACACCTGGCCACTGTTCGACGTGCGCGCGGCCCTGCTGCCGGACGGGCGGACCCGGCTCTTCGTCGGCGTCGACGTCCTGGCGTTGGACCTCACCAGCTGGATGCTGCTCATGCGGGAGTGGGACGAGCTGGTGGCCGACCCCGGCGCCACGCTGCCCGCCCTGCCCGCCACGTTCGCCGAGCTGATCGGCAGGCGCGCCGCCGATCCCGAGGAGGGCCGGCGGCGAGCCCGGGATCTGGCCTACTGGTCCGCGCGCGCCGCAACGCTGCCGCACGGCCCGGCCCTGCCCTGGACCGCGCCCCCGGCGCAGCTTGGCGTCCCGCACTTCACCCGGCACGCCGCGCGCCTGCCCGCGCAGCAGTGGCAACGGTTGCGGCGCCGGGGAGCCGAGCGCGGGCTCAGCCCCACCGGCCTGCTCCTCGCCGCGTTCGCAATGGCGCTGCAACGGTTCGGTGCCGGGGAGGCGTTCAGCCTGAACACCACGCTGTTCGACCGCGACGACGTCGCCGGTGGTGACACCACCCCGGGACTGGACCGGGTGGTCGGCGACTTCACCAGCACCGTCCTGGTAGAGGTACCGGCGGCCGATCCGGCCGGCGAGTTCGCCGCGTTCGCGGACGCGGTGAACCGTCGGTTCTGGACCGACATGGACCATCGCTCGGTCTCCGGTATCGAGGCCCTGCGCGAGTTGTACGACCGGGGTGACCGACCCCGCCCCACCGACCCGGACACGGGCCTCCCGGTGCCGGTGCACCCGGTCGTGTTCACCAGCGGCATCGGCCTCGCCGGCCCGGGTATCGCCCCGACCGCTTGGCTGGGCGAGGAGGTCTTCGGCGTCTCACAGACCCCGCAGGTGCTGCTCGACCACATCGTCCATGACGCCGGTGGGGACCTGACCGTCTGCTTCGACATCGTCGACGGCGCGCTGGCGCCGGGCGTGGCCGCCGGATTGCGCGACGCGCACGCCACGCTGCTGGCCCGCCTCGCGGACTCCGACGACGCGTGGACTGATCCCGCGCTGGGCTGGGACCCGTCGATGCGGGCCGCCGAACCGGTCGGTCCCTCCCCGTTCCCGGCGACGGGGCCGCTGCTGTCCGACCCACTGCGCGCCTCGGCCACTGCCGAACCGGAGCGCCCGGCACTGATCGAGTCGGCCGGCGTGGTCGACCGCGCCACTCTCATGGCCCGTGCCGCCGCCACCGGCCGCGCGCTCACCGCCCTGGACATCGGCCCCGGTGACCTCGTCGCGGTGCTGGCCGAGAAGGGCGCCGCCCAGGTGACGGCGTTGCTCGGGGTCCTGGAGTCCGGGGCCGCCTACGTGCCGGTGGAACCGGTGTGGCCGGGCGCGCGCATCGCGTCGGTCTGCGCCCAGGCCGGCATCCGGCACGCGCTCGTCGTGCCCGGGACGGCCACCTCCTGGCCTGCCGGGGTGACCGCACACCTGCTCGACGAGCACGGCGCCCTCGACGACAGTGATCTTGACGGCGGGGATCTTGACGGCGGGGA
>JAJAZD010000292.1 GCA_026785945.1 Pseudonocardia sp.
CCGCCGGCGGGGTCTGTGCCTGCCCGACCCTCCCCCGCGCCGCCGCCGGGGGCGGCGTCTGGGGGCCCTCCCCCCTCCGGGGGGGGGGGGGGGGGGGCCGGGCGCGCCCCCCCCCCCCCCCCCCGGCCCGGGCCGGGGGGCCCCCCCCCCCCCCCCGACGACGCCCCAGCGGCCCCCGAGCCGGGGCCGGACGCCGCGGCACCCGAACCGGGGTCGGCCGCCCCCATGTCCCTAGCCGCCAGCTGCGCCTGACGCCGGGAGCGGGCGGACCCGGTGGAGCCGGGTCATGCCCGCGGCGATCACGGACCACTGATCCCGCCCGCGCGCCAGCGGTACTCGGTCTGCGGACGCCCCGCGGTGCCGTACCGGGCGCGGCGGACGCCCAACCCGGTCTCCACCAGGTATTCCAGGTAGCGGCGGGCGGTCACCCGGGACGCGCCGAGCGCGGTGCCCGCCTCGTGCGCGCTCAGGCCGCCGTCGGCCGACTCCAGGGCCTGCGCGACGGCGGCGAGCGACGCCCTGCTGATCCCCTTGGGCAACCCCGCGGGCGCGACCGGGCCCCGCAGGGTGCCGAACAGCTCGTCGACCTCGTCCTGGGCGAGCGCGTGCGTGCCGCCGAGGCGCTCCCGGTACTCGCGGTGAGCCTCCAACTTGGCCCGGGCCACCGCGAAGGTGAACGGCTTGACCAGATACTGGGTCGCCCCGAAGGCCACCGCAGCCTGGACGACGGCGAGATCACGGGCCCGCGTCACCATGATCACGTCGGTGGTGTGCCCGGCGGTGCGCAGGCGGCGCAGCACGTCGAGGCCACTCATGTCGGGCAGGTGGACGTCGAGCAGGACGAGGTCGACGGCGGTGGTCGCCGCGATCCGCAGCGCCTCCACGCCCGTGCCCGCCACGGCCGCCACGTCGAACCCGGGTACCCGCTCCACGTACACGGCGTGCGCGGTCGCGGCGACCGGGTCGTCGTCCACGACGAGCGTCCTGATCATGCGCGGACCGGCACGGGCAGGTGGACGACGAACGTCGCGCCCGTGTCACCGGGCGGGGTCCCCGCCCGCTCGATCTCCACGCGGCCGCCGTCGCGGTGCGCGGCCTGGCGGACCAACGCGAGTCCGATCCCGCGTCCCGGGCCGCCGTGCGGCTTGGTGCTCCAACCCCGGGTGAAAGCCCGCTCGGCGTCGACGAGGGCGAGACCCGGGCCGGTGTCGCTCAACCCGCAGCACGACCTCGGAGTCGGTGGCGCGCGCGCCGAGCTGGACCCGGTGCGGCGGGGGCGCGTCGAACGCGGCGTCGATGGCGTTGTCGAGCAGGTTGCCGATGATCGTCACGAGGTCCTGCGGGTCGATCCCGGCCGGCACGACGCTGTCCCCGGCCAGGCTCAGCTCGACTCCCCGCTCCCCCGCCTGGGCCGCCTTGCCGACGACGAGCGCGGCGAGCTCGGGCACCGCGATCGCGCCGAGCACGGCATCGGTCAGGCTCTGGGCGACGGTGAGCTGGGTCGTGGCGAACTCCAGCGCCCCGTCTGCGCGTCTCAGCTCGATCAGCGAGATGACGGTGTGCAGCTGGTTGGCGGCCTCGTGGGCCTGCGCACCCAGGGAGTCGGCGACACCACGGATCGTCTGCAGCTCGCTGACCAGCGCCCGGAGCTCGGTGTGGTCGCGCAACGTCACGACCGTGCCGAGGTCGCGGCCCGCCCAGCGCGCGGCGGCCTGGTTCACCACCACGATCCGGTCGGAGGTGAGGTGGATCTCGTCGGCCCGGGCCCCACCGGTCGCGAGCACGGCCCCGAGCGCGCCGATCGCCTAGACCGGACGCCCGATCACGTCGTCGTCGAGATGCAGCAGCCTGCGGGCCTCGTCGTTGACCAGCTGGACGCGCCCCTCGCGGTCCAGCAGCAGGAGGCCCTCGCGCACCGCGTGCAGCACGGCGTCGTAGTACTCGTACATCCGCGACAGCTCGGCCGGCCCCAGATCATGGGTGGCCCGCCGCAGCCACCGGCTGACCAACCACGTCCCCGCCGCGGCCAGCAGCAGCGCCGCGGCGGCGGGAGATCCCGAGCATCTCCTCGGCCGTCGCGTCCTGGTTGGTGTCGGAGAACTGCACGTAGACGGCCACCGCGGCGCCGGCCAGCACGAGCGCCACCACCGCCGCCTGTAGCGCGAACAGCTGCAGGGTGAGGCTCCACGTCCGTCCCATCCCGCCCACCTCCGATCGGCCCCTCCGGACGACACCCCTCAGGACGACACCCTCGGGGCGACACCGTGCGAGATGAACAGAAGGGTGATATCGACCACATCCCACCGCATGGTGACCACACCAGTGCGGGTACACCGCGTACGACCCGCCGTCGACGTCGGTATCCGAGGAGCCCCCGTGTCCACCACCGCCGCACCACCGCCGCCCATCCAGACCCCTCGCAAGAAGGACCGCACCCACATCCTCTAATTCGCCGTGATCGTCGCGGTGGTGCTGGGCGTGGTCGTCGGGCTCGTCGCACCCGCGCTCGGCGTGGCTCTCAAGCCGGCACCGCCTTCGTCAGCCTGATCAAGATGATGATCTCACCGGTCATCTTCTGCACGATCGTGCTGGGTATCGGCTCCATCCGCCAGGCGGCCAAGGTCGGCAAGGTCGGCGGGCTCGCTCTGAGGTACTTCCTCACGATGTCCACGGCGGCGCTCGCGATCGGGCTGGCCTCACACCGTCCGGATCTGGTGGACGGTGTCGGCATCATCGTGGGCATCGACCGGTTCATGTCCGAGGCCCGCGCCGTCACCAACTTCGCCGGCAACGCGGTCGCGACGGTCCTGATCGGCAGCTGGGTCGGCGAGTTCGACCGGGCGAAGGCCGATCGCGTCCTGGCCGGCGAGGACCCCTTCGCCGAGGCCTCCATGATCGACGATGACGAGCCCGCCGCCACGCCGGAGGAAACCAGACTGGACAGGCCCCCCGCGGGGGCGCAGGCCTGACCGATGGTTCAGGGGAGGGGGGAGCGGCGGGGGATTCAGTTGGGCGAGGCGAAGGCCTGGCGGCGGGCTTCGTGGGTGCGGAACATCGACGCCGCCCGCACCCTGGCGACCTGGTCGGCCGTGGCGGAGTGTGCGGCGACGGCGCGCTCGGCGGCCGCCATCGCCCGCTCGAGGGTGCCGTCCGTGACGTAGGGCGCCCGTGCGAGGCGCTCGGGGGCAGCGTGGGAGTACGGGCTGTTCGCGGGGAGGCTGCCGGTGAAGCGCCCGTAAGCGCCGACGAACAGCAGGGCGGCCCCCACGAGCAGGCTGAACACGACGTTGGGCAGCTGGAACGCAAGCATGTTCAGAGGCGAGTCGAGCACCAGCACGTTGCCCACCCCGGACAGCAGGAACAGCCCGCCGACGGTGACGGCGACCGTCGAGGCCATCGGTCCGCCGCGTACGGCGGCCGCCCCCAGCAGCGCGCCGACGATCAGCGACAGCGTCGCCAGCAGGCCGTTGGTGGACAGGCCCATCACGATCGGTCCGGTCGTGGAGAGGAACTCCACGGCTCGCGCCGATCCGATGAGCCCGAAGGCGATCAGGAAACCGCCGAGCGCGCCCGCGCCGGCGCGGTGGACGCGGTGGATCTGGTGGGGTGCGGGGTCCGGGGTGAACACGCCCATGTCGGTGCCTCTTCCGTTCGGGGGTCGGCACTGCGGTCCGTGCCGGTCTCGTCCGGGACGAGAGTGCTCGCGTCGGGCCCGGATCGGGGTGCCCGTCCGTGGACCGTCACCGGGGCGTCTCCACCTGGTAAGAACCGGGCATGACGCCCGGGATCCAGGAGCTCATGCGCCAGATCGAGCGGGTCTGGGACGCCTACCGCCACGCCGTGTACGTCACCGGCGATCTCGAGGCCGCGCTGGCCACCACCGACGCCATGACCTCCGTCGTGCACCTGCCGGTGGGCACGGGCGCTCGCGATCGCGACGGGCTGCGCCGCCACCTCGCCGAGGAGGTGCTGCCGAACCTGCCCGCCGACCTCACACGCACCCGCGTCTCCCGCACGGTGGACCGCTTCCGGGTCGTGGACGAGGAGCGCGTCGCGTTCACCCACGACCGGGAGGTGGGGTGGCTGCTCCCCGGCGTCGGGCCGACGCACCGCCGGGCGGACGTCGTCGCGATCACGGTGGCGACGCTCCGGCAGGGCCGGATCGCCGCCCAGCGCACCCTGTGGGATCACCACACACTGCTCACGCAGCTCGACCTGCCCCCCGACGCGGTTCCGAGCGGAGCGTCACGGGAGACCGCCGAGGGGCCCGCCGGCTGGTGGTGAGGGGCCTGTGCGCGTGGCGTTGCGAGGGTTCTGTCACGCTGGAGGTGAAGATGACCTGCGTGAACACCCGTCCGGGGTGGACGCACGGAAAGGAGAAAGACCCAATGGCACTGCCCACGCTCACTCCCGAGCAGCGCGCCGACGCCCTCAAGAAGGCCGCCGCCGCCCGTACCGCTCGCAAAGAACTGCGCGACAAGATCTCCCGCGGCGAGGAGACCATTCCCGGAGTGCTCGACCGGGCCAAGACCGACCAGATCGTCGGCAAGACGAAGGTCGCCGACCTGCTCAAGAGCCTGCCCGGCTACGGCCCCGCCAAGGTCACGGCCCTGCTGGAGCAGACGGGCATCGACGTGCCCCGCCGCGCGGCGGGCCTCGGCGACCGCCAGCGTCAGGCCCTGCTCGACGCCCTGAAGTAGGCATCCCGCACCGCTCGGCACCCGGGACTCCCCGGGGCCGGGCGGGCAGGCCCCGGTTCGGGCCACGTCGGTGCCGACCGGCAGGCTGGTCGACATGGAACGCTACGTCGACGTCGCACCGGGGATCCGACTCTGGGCGTGGGACGTCGCCTCCACCTCCGCGGAGCCCCGCGAGCCGCTCCTGCTGGTGATGGGGGCCGACGACTCCGGCGTCGCGTGGCCCGACCCGTTCGTCGCGTTGCTCGCCGAGCACCACCGGGTGATCGTCTACGACCACCGCGACACCGGCCGCTCGACGGCCTCGTTCGAGGACCAGCCCTACGGGCCCGCCGAGCTCGCGGCCGACGCGATCGCCGTCCTCGACGCGTTCGCGGTGCCACGCGCGCACGTCGTCGGGATGGCGATGGGCGGTCTGCTGGTCCAGCTCCTCATGCTCGACCATCCCGACCGTCTCCTGTCGGCCACGGTCTTCTGCGCCGGGGCCCTGCCGACTCCCGGCGCTCCCGGGTTTCCCCGCCCCGGGATCGCGCTGCAACGGATGTGGGGCGAGCGCGACGACGAGCGCGACCTCGCCGGCGAGCTCGCCTGGCGCGTCGCGTACCGGCGGCTCCTCAACGGCACCGGCACCTCCTTCGACGCCGACGCGTCCCGCGCGCTCGAGGAGCGGATCATCGCCCACACCGGCCACCACGAGCCGGCCACCGCCCACAACGACATGGGCCGCGCAGGCCTGGAACGGGGAGCGGAGCTCGCCGCTGCGGAGGTCCCGCTGCTGGTCATCGAGGCCCCCGAGGACCCGGTCTTCCCCCCACCGCATTCGGGCGAGCTGGCGCGTGCGGTGGCCCGCGGTCGGTTGACCCGGATCCCGGGGATGGGCCACGCGATCAACCGCACCGTGACGGCGCCGCTGGCCGCCGCGATCCTCACCCGGACCACCGACCCGACCTGACCGGCGACCGACCACCGGTGGAGCGTGGTGTGGACGAGGCACTCCCCTGGGGCAACGCCTGGACGACCGTATGGGATCGTGGGCCCGCCTGCGCGGGAGGAATGCGATGAAGGTCGTCTCGGTCATCAATCACAAGGGTGGTGTGGGCAAGACCACGCTGACTGCCAACCTCGGCGCCGGCCTGGCCGCGCGCGGCAGGAAGGTACTGCTCGTCGATCTCGACTCTCAGGCCAGCCTGACCGTCTCGTTCTTCACCCAGACCGAGTGGACGGACGGGCTGCTGCCCACCCGGACGATCAAGCACTGGTACGACGACGTCGGCACCGCGAACGCGATGGAGGACATGACTCCGCTGATCGTGGCTCCGCCGCGGGTACACACCCGGCTGTCGCGCTCGGGCGGGCACCTGGACCTGATCGCCGCACACCGGGACCTCTCCGACGTCGACACCGCTTTGGCCGCGGGCCTGCTCGTCGACCCGGGACGCTTCGGACTGCTGCACCGACGGCTGCGCGACGGGCTCTCCCACAAGTCGCTCGCCGAGTACGACATCGCGTTGATCGACTGCGCGCCCAACTTCGGCCTGATAGCGAAGAACGCCGTGGCCGCCAGCGACATGTTGCTCATCCCCACCAAGCCCGACTACCTGTCCACCAACGGCATCGACTCGCTCGGCCTCAAGATCAGGACCTTCACCGAGGAGTACAACGCCCACGGTGCCGGACCGATCGACCGCCCGCCCGCCGCGGTGATCTTCACGATGGTGCAGAACCACGACGGCAAGCCCATCGAGACCCAGCGCAGCGTGATCAGCCGCATCGAGGCCCGGGGCGTGCCGACGTTCTCCACCACGATCCGCGACAGCAAGTCCGTGTACGGCCCGGCGCCCGAGCACGGCGTGCCCGTCATCCTCGGTGGCACGGGCCGTGCGCTGACCCGCGAGCTGCGTGACCTGGTCTCGGAGTTCTCCTCCCGGCTCGACCGGACGGCCGCGTGACCGCGCCCGCCGCGCTGGTTGCCGCCGCGCTGACGAAGGTGGCGGAGGTCGTGGGGGCCCTGTCCTGCGCGCAGTTGGAGGATCTGGCCGCGGGTCGGGTGCAGTTCGTGCTCCAGAGCGGCGACGCCGAGCGCGACGGCTTCTGGATCAGCGACTCCCGCCGTGAGAAGGGCCCGTGCCCCGCACCGCCGGTGGTGATGCCCATGTCGGGGGTGCCCGCGGCGGGGGTTCCCGCGTCGGCGGTGGAGGTCACCGACGCCGTGGGGGAGATCAGCCGGCTGGGCACGTCCGCGGAGGTCGCCGACTACCTGCGACTCCACGACCGCCGGTTCACCACGCCGGTGTTGAAGGAGATCGCGCGGGCCCTCGGCCCCACCGTCTCCGCGGCAGGCCGCAGCAAGTCCGACCTCCGCCGCAACATCGTCGAGGGCACGGCAGGGTTCCGGGAGCGCACCGCGGCCATGTCCGGCGGCGCCTGGTCCTGAGCACCCGCCGGTGGCGCAGCGATCCCGCCGGCGGGCTCCGTGTGCGTCAGGCGTGCTCGGACGCGCCCAGGGCACGGGTGAAGCCCGCCGGGACGAGCACGTCGTCGGGCGTGAGCTCGCCCACCGACCGGCGACCCAGGCCCAGTACGGCGGAGTCGATGCCGCCGCGCAGGATGTCCAGGACGTTCTCGACGCCGGCCTGTCCGTTCGCGGCCAGCCCCCACAGGTAGGCGCGACCGATCAGCACGGCGCGGGCTCCCAGGGCCAGGGCCTTCACCACGTCACCGCCGCGGCGGACGCCGCCGTCGAGCAGCACCTCGACCTGCCCGCCCACGGCGTCGACGACCGCGGGGAGCGCGCGGATGGGTGCCGGGGTGCCGTCGAGGTTGTTGCCGCCGTGGTTGGACACCGAGATCGCGGTGACGCCGGCGTCGACGGCCCGCCGCGCGTCGTCGACGCGCATGACGCCCTTGAGCATGAACGGACCGTTCCACTGCTCCCGCAGCCAGGCGACGTCGTCCCACGTCGGCAGCGGCGTCTGCATCCACTCGCCGTAGGCGCCGAAGAACGTCGGCGCCGCTTCCCCGGGTGAGGCCAGGTTGGGGGTCGTCAGGTCGGGGATCTTCCCGGACCTGACGAAGTCGTAGAGCCAGCGGGGCCGCACGACACATTCGGGGCCGAACTTCAGCGCCGCCCGGAGGTCGATCCTCTCGGGGATCGCCGGGCTGCCCCAGTCGCGGCCGTGGGAGAACGACCAGTCCAGCGTCATGATCAGCCCTACGACCCCGGCCTTGCGTGCCCGCTCCATCCGCTGCACCAGCACGTCGCGGGACCCGACCCAGTACATCTGGAAGAACGTCTGCGGGTTGGCCGCCGCGACGTCCTCGACGGACTTGCTCGCGAACGAGCTCAGCCCCATCGCGACGCCGCGCGCGGCCGCGGCCCGCGCCACCGCGACCTCGCCGTCGGGGTGCACGGCCTGCACCCCGGTGGGAGAGATGAGCACGGGCATCGAGAGCTGCTGGCCCATCACCGAGGTCGTCAGGTCCCGGTCGCCCGACAGTCCGGCGACGTGCGGGGCGAACCCGAGCTCACTGAACGCCGCGGTGTTGTCGTCGGTCGTCAGCCCCCGCTCCGAGCCGGCCACCAGCGCGCCGTACACCGATCTGGGCAGCCGCCTGCGGGCCCGCCGCTGGGCCTCGGCCACCGTCTCGAACCATCCGCTCGCCACTGATGTCCTCCTCGACCTAGGCGCGACCGGTCACGCCGACCACAGAATGGCACCCGATGCCGCGAGAGGACCACTGGTCGTTCGGCCGGGGCCGGCCTCAACCGGACACCGCGATCACCACCTTGCCCCGCACGCCGCCTTCGGCGTGCCGGTGTGCCTCCGACGCCCGCGCGAGCGGGAAGGACCGGTCGACGGCGACCCGCAGCCGGCCGGAGTCGACCAGGGCCGCGAGGTGCGCGAGGTCCTGCGACCGCGGGCGGGTCATGACCGCCGTGAAACGCCGCGAGTCGTGGCGCAGCGGAGGCGGCACCAGTCCCCGCAGCGCGTCGGACGCGATCGGTCGGGTGGAGACGAGCACGCCACCGTCGTCGAGCACCGGACGCACGGCGGCGAAGGACAGCAGCCCGGGCGCGTCGAACACGATGTCCCAACGCTCGCCGAGGTCAGCGATCTCGTGCTCGCGGTAGTCGACGAGCGCGTCGGCACCCAGCTCGGCGGCGAAGGCGAGCCTGCCGGCACTCGCCACGGCCGTGACGTGTGCTCCGGCCAGCTTGGCCAGCTGCACGCCGTAGGAGCCGATGCCGCCCGACGCCCCGTTGACCAGGACCCGGGCACCTCTGCGGGCATGCAGGCCGGCCTTGCCGTGGAGGGCCTGGAGCGCGGTGAGTCCGGCGAGCGGCAGGGCGGCCGCCTCCACCGCCGAGGACGACGCCGGGGCGAGCGCCGCACGGTGCTGACGGATCAGGACCTGTTCGGCCTGACCGCCCCCACCGTGGTCGAGCAGCGCCATCACCTGGTCCCCCGGCGTGAAGGCGGTGACCGCCGGGCCGCAGCGCAGCACCTCCCCCGCGACGTCGAAGCCGGGGACGAACGGCATCCGGCCTAACGTGGCGATCTTGAGGTCACCCCGTCGCAACCCCAGATCGGTGCCGTTGACGCTGGAGGCGTCGACACGGACGAGGACCTGGTCCCCCGTCGGAGCGCGCGGCGGTGCGACGTCCTCGACGTGCAGCACCGACGGGTCGCCGAAGGTACGGAAACGGACCGCACGCATGCGTCAGCCCTTCGCCACGAGCGGGGCCTCACCGACGTGGCGACGCAGCTCGACGCAGCCCACCACGAACACGGCGAGGTCGCCCCGCCCGATCGAGGTGGACCGCGGCGAGGTGTGGGCGTGATGCTCGACCCGCCCGGTCACGGGGGCGTCGGTCAGGCGTGGCGGGCGCACCAGCGTCCAGTCGAGCCCGCTGGCGGCCCAGACGCCGTACTCCAGCACCTTGTCGCGGACCGCGTCGCCGCCGAACCGCCCGATCGCTCCCGAGATGAACCGGTCACGCCGGGACTTCCTGTCGCCGGGCACGTCGATCCCCGCACCGCTGACTCCGACGAACCGGCGCACCCCCTCCGCGCGCAGGGCCTGCACCAGTACGGGCGCGACGTCCCGGTGCAGGGTCCGGTCACCACGGCCCGGCCCGAGGGTGGAGACCACCGCGTCGGCACCCGCGACGAGCGACCGCAACACTCCCGCGTCGCGTGCGTGACCCGCCACCACCGACGCTCCGTCCGGCAGCCCGGCCGCGGCCGGATCACGCGCGAGCGCGACCACGTCGTGCCCCCGCGCCAGCAGCTCCCCCACCACGAGCCGACCTGTCCGGCCGGTCGCACCCAGCACCGCAACCTTCATCTTTTCCTCCACTCTCGACATCTGTACGATACATACATGACCGCACCCCTGCACGCCGTTGACGACGCACTGGTGCGGTTGCGGCGGCTGTGGAGCTCCCGGGCGCGCCAGGTGCTCGAGGACGGGGACCGGCCTGTCGAGATGTCGAGCGTGCTCGTCGTCGAGGCGTGCGCCCGCGGTGCCGCGGCCGGCGAGGAGGTCACCGTGGGCAGCGTCGCGCACTTCGCCGACGTGGAGCACTCCACGGCGAGCCGGCTGGTGGACCGGGCCGTCCGCGCCGGGCTGATCGTTCGCGCGCCATCGGAGTCCGACGCCCGACGCATCGCGCTGGTCCTCAGTCCGCAGGGCCGCGACCTGCGCGAGCGGTCGGTCGTGTTCCGGACGAGGTGGCTCGCCGGCATCCTCGACGGGTGGAGCGAGAGCGACGTCGCCGACCTGGCGCGCCTGCTGGCACGGTTCGCCGAGACCGTCGTGGCCGTCGGCGGCCCGGGGTCACCACCGTCCGCGCAGCGTCCCACCGGGTAGACCACGGGCGAGGCGGGACGGCGTGCCCCGCAACCCCGCTGCCCCCCGGGCGGGAGTCCGTGCGCGGCTACCAGCCGGCGAGGGCCGGTGTTGCGGCGAACGCCAGGACGCCGACGGCCACCACGGCGAGGAGGAGGACGAATGTGATCCACCCGTCCTGCCGACCGGGGGCCGGCAGCGCCGGTCGGGGCACCTGGTGCGACCCGGGGACGGGGAGGTAGAGCCAGATCTGCTGCGGGGTCATCGTTGCCGTCATCTCCGGTTGTGGGTTGCGATACCCCACCGTCGCCCCTGCGACCGGCCCGGTTAACGGCGAACGGTGCAGTTACCCAATTTTGACGAGATCGGTATCAGGAGGGTCGGCATCGGGAGCGGGTCCGGGAGCAGGGCAACGGCAAGTTCGCTCTAGGTGAGCGTCTGTTACTCTGCGTCACCGTCGGTGAGGCTGGGCAGCTCTGGCGACCGGAGTTGGCGAGGCTGACAGTTGGGGATGGCCTCCCGTCTGAGAGTATAAAATCTGCGAAGATCAACTCGCCAGACGAAAGGCCATCGAGCGCAAGTCTCTCATGTGTTTCCGCTGCTGGCCACCGCGGCTCAAGACGATTATGACGATGTGAACATCAGCGGCCTGCTGGAGGCTCTGGAGAAGGTCGCAGATCGGCGTAAATCGCGCGGCAGGATATTTCGGCTGGATCTTATTTTGGCGGTGGCGCTTGTAGCGGTGCTGACCGGCGGTTCAAATTTCCGGCAACTTGGAGATCGGGCTGCCGATTTGCCACAGCCGTTGCTGCGAAAGTTGGGCGCAAAGTGGTGCTTCTTCAACTGCAACTACCGCGGCCTCACTGAGAGTACTATTCGACGTGCGCTGCAGCGTATTGATGCTGCCGAGTTCGACCGGGCTGCGGGGGCGTGGGTGTTCGGGCGGGCGCGTCAGGACGTCGATGGCATGCTGGTCCTCGCGATCGACGGGAAAGTCATGCGCGGGGCGTGGAGCGACGGCAACGGTCAGTTCACCTTGTTCTCGGCGATGATCCATGAGGTGGGCGTGACCGTCGCGCAGGCGCAGGTTCCTGCGGACACCAACGAGATCACACAGGTCAAAGCGCTGCTGGACGAGGTGACGGCGTTGTCGGACAAGCGCGTGGTGGTGACCATGGACGCTGCTCACACCCAGCGTGAGACAGCGCAGATGTGGCTGCCGCCACCGACGGAAGACGAAATTGCGCTCTTCAACATCTCCTTTGTTCAGCCAACAGGAACGCTATTCAAACTACGACGGATGCTACCAATCTTCGCCGCACCACTCAAGACGGGAGAAGTACTCCTCGTGACGGCGACTCGCCGCCCGATATCGGAGCAGGAGAGCGCTGACCTAGCAGGACGTCGAACGGCGATCGCGGAGCGGATCGCGGACGCAGGAGCCATCGGCGAGGCAGTGACCGATAACATGCGAGCTCTGCTCCATAGCGCAAGCGAGGACGATGGACGGTTAGCACTTGATCTTGCCGTCGCTCCGACATTGGCCGCGTGAAAGAAGGGGTACCGAGAAACTCACCCTGGACTTGACCACGACGGCGTGACGCGGAAGGTCGAGCGAAACGGGCCGACGCCCGGCCGTCGCCAAGAACCGGCTGCGGGAGCACCCGGCGGTCGAGACGTCCGCAGGCGCGCGCTACCGGCCGTCGCCGCGCACGACGGCGACTCCTACCGGCGCATCGCTGCGGACCTCCTCGGGTCCATCCGCTGCGGTGCGCTCGCCGACGGCGACCCGCTGCCCACGATGAAGGACCTCGCTGCGCGGTACTGCGTCGCGCCGTCCACGGTCCACCGTGCCATCACGACGTTGACCGAGGACGGCAAGGTCGTGGCGTCGCGCGGTCGGCGAGCGCGCGTGGCGGCGGCCTCCGGCGGCTAACCCGGGACGGGACGGCGCCGTACGAGTCGAGGAAGTCGTCGGCTGACGATCAGGGAGGCGGGTCAGGGAGGCGGCAGGGAGCAGGGAGGACTCCCTGACCGAACTCCCTGGACTGACCTGCCACAACCCTGTATAAAGAGGCGAAAGACAAGATCGTTCCAAGCTCGGGAGAGGGCCGAGAACGGCACGTGTGCGGGGACCCGCTACTGCCTCCCTGGCCTCCCTCACCCGGGGGCAAGCGCGCTACCGCAGCGGTGTCCCGCGTCGGGCGCACCGCGGGCACATGACCGGCGGGATGGCCGTCCCGGCGCGTTGGTGTGGCCCGTAGCGCTGCGGCAGCGTGCGCAGGTCGGCGAGGTCGAGAACCTGCCCGCACCGGCACCCCAGGACCGCGCGGCCGGGCGGGGGCGACACGGCCGCCATCACACCTCCACTCCCGGACGCCGACCGCGGGTGCGGCGCACCAGACGGGCCAGCGGGCCGGGCGCGGCGGCAGTGGCGGCCCGCTCGCACTCGCGGCGGTGCTCGACGCACAACACGCACCGCGCGCCCGGACCAGTGCTCATTGAGGCCACCTCGACCACCGCGCCACAGACCGCGCTATAGCGGCCACGCGCCTCCGACAGCCCGCGCTCGAACTCCGCCGCGGTGATCACGTGCGTGCGTCCGTCGGTGACCGAGATCAAGTCCATCAACTCCAGCCGCGACACACCGGCCCACGCGTAGCTGTTCACCCGCTGCTCCTCTCGCCCGCTCAAGTCGTCCGCAGCCCGCACAGCGGGCACACGAACACCCCGCCACCCACCGGCAGCGCGACCACCCGCAACCCGGCCAGGCACGTCGCAGGCGTGTAGCTCCACGCTCGGTCCAGCAGCACCGATCGCGGACGCTTCAACACCCCGCCCGCGTGCTGCCCATGCGTCGCAGTGCTCCACTGCAGCGCACCCCCTCCGGGCACGCTGCCGAGCGGGTCAGCGGGGGCCGTCTCCGGCAGTCCCGCACGGCCGTCACGTTCGTCGTTCGTCGTGCTGATCACGGTCCGGACGCTATGGGTGAGCATGAGCGGCGAGTTGGACAGAATGTGCGAGTCCCGTGCGGCCGCCGCCGAGTCGACCGGGCCGGGGTCCGAAGATGCTTTGGATCAGCGCCGGCCACCGAGGTGACGCGGCTACGCTGAGGGTCGGCGTCGCAGGTTCGGCAGGAAGCAGCCCGTATGGATGAGCAGGCACGCGCGATCGGTCGCCGCGTACGGTACTGGCGGCTGCGGCGCAACTTCGACCGCCAGCGGTTCGCCGACATGGTGGGCCGGTCCACGTCGTGGCTGGACAAGATCGAATCTGGGCACCGAAATTTGCTGCGCCTGCCCATGCTCGACCGCGTCGCCGAAGCCCTCGGCATTGCCCCCGCCGTGCTTACCGACGGCAAAACGGCACGTCGGGCGGCGCAATGCGTTAACGGCACCGAAATCCAGATCATTCGGGAAGCGCTGAGCCTGTACCCGTCCCTATCGGCGAGCACTGGGCTCGCACCCACCCTTGCCCACGTCACACGGCAACTGCGGTACGTCGATCAAGCGTGGCTGTCCTCGCACTTCACCGTCGTTGTCCGCCACCTACCGGCACTGCTTCACGATGCTCAAAGAGTAAGTCTTCTTTCTGCGCAAGCCGATCAGGTCGCCGCGTCTCGCGCCTTGGTCATGTCCTACCGGCTCGCCTCGTCGGTTCTGCTGAAGTTCGAGATAAACGACGTCGCATGGCTCGCGGCAGACCGCGCCATGCAAACCGCGCTCGCGGTCGACGACACGCTTGGACTGGCCAGAGCAACCCGCAGCGTTGCCCGCTCCCTCACCAGCGCCGGTCACCTCGCAAGCGCGCTCACGGCGCTCACTGGGATGGCCGACCGAATGCGCCCAGAACTCGCCCATCGCGCTGATGAGTTGCTGTCGATGTACGGAATGCTGTATCTAGCCGCCTCCATCGCTGCTGCGGGACAAGACGACGCCGACACCGCCCTGTCGATGCATGAGCACGCCGAAGCGGCAGCTCAGCAACTCGCCCCTGGCTACCAGACGCATCACACTGTCTTCGGGACTGTCAATGTCGCGCTTCACCGCGTGTCCGCGCTGGTGCGGCTGCACGAGCCCGGGCGCGCCCTCGCGCACGCCCGCACCATTGACCCGCAATCTCTCGCCGAGCTGCCGGCAGAACGCCGTTGTACGTACATGCTTGACGTTGCAGCCGCGCACACCGAAACCGGCCACTACAACGATGCCGCCCGCAATCTCATCGCGGCCGAACACGTCGCACCCGAAGAGGTCCGGTGCCGACCCATGGCGCACAGTCTGTTGCGGGCAATGGTCAACAACACCAGCGGCGAACTAGGCCGCACCGTCCAAAAGATCGCAGCGCGGGCGGGGGTCACCGCATGAGCACGCGCGTCCTTTACCTGTTCATCTGCGGAGCCGGTTCCGCAAATCACATCATCGAGATGATCGCTCTTGCCCACGCGGACGGGTGGTCAGTGCATTGTGTGGCCACCCCGGCAGCCGTTGAACACTTCCTGGACATCTCGGCACTGGAAGAAGCTACAGGTCACCAAGTGCGCACCACCTACAGCAAACCCGGCGACGAATCGCTACCAAGCGCGGACGGCGTGATCGTGGCACCGGCAACCTACAACACGATAAATAAGTGGGCAGCGGGCTCCGCGGATACCTACGCGCTCAACCAACTGGCCGAACTCACCGGCCTAGGTCTCCCCATCGTCGTTCTACCGTTCGTCAACCAAGCCCTAGCCGCCAATCGCATCTTCCACCAAAGTGTGGACGAACTCCGCCAAGTGGGCGTCCGCGTATTGTTCGGACCTGGTGAATTCGAACCCCATCCACCTCGCACCGGTAATCAAGTTCTCGACACCTACCCATGGGCCCTCGCGCTGAAGGCCCTCAACGAACAGGCGACGGCCTGAAGCAGGCCGGGGCCGGCCTCAGCATCCACGGACCAGCCTCCCGGGATGCGGCCATCTCGGCACCGCAGGCGCTTCCTGCCCCGGTGCGCTACATCTGTCGGTCCAGTGCACCGGGGGCGGGGTGGTCGTCGCGACAGGGCGAACGGCCCTCCCGGGCAGGGTTGCCGAGTGCGGAAATCGGTGCGCCGCGCGTGGAGCCAACACCCGCCCTGCCGTGCCTCTGGAGCCGCTGATCGGCAACCGTCGTTCAGCAGAACCGCTGCTGAAAGCCCAGTGCATCGAGTTCAGGCGACTTCTAATCTCTAGGTCGCAGGTTCAAGTCCTGCCGAGGGCACCAGGTCACGGCCTTGATCGGCTACCTGGAAGGTACTGCCTCGGCTCCCATGGCGGCCGGGCCCGGGTCACGAGAGAGATCGCGCGGTAACCCCCGACCGAGCGCGACGGTGAACCAGCTCATGGAGTCGTACCTGGGTGTCCAGGACACGACACGACACGGCTCCGGTCGGTCGATCTGGATCTACATCCAGACGCTTCTCGGCGACCTCGCGATCGGACGGATCGACGGCAAGACCCCCGACGCCTTCTACGCTGAACAGCGCCGCTGCCGCGCACGCCTCCTCCTCGGGACAGGTCCACTCGGTGTTGAAACGGTGCCTTCACGCGCGCCGTCCGCCGGCGTCGGGTCGGCACCGATCCGGTTCGCCAGATGGAGGCTCCCCGTCGACCTCCAGCCGACCCGCAACCGCCGTCACCTTCGCAGGCCGCGTGGATCGTCGGAGCAACGGTCAAGACCTGCGGATGATCTTTAGGCGGCCTCGAGTTGGAGGTGTTCGTAGGGTCGTTCCACGAGTTTGCCGGCCTCGAAGACAGCGCCGGTGCGGACAAGTGTCAAGGGCCAGTGAGAACTGCCCGGAGACGGTCACGAGATCTGCCCGGTGGTGGCCATGGGATCTGCCCAGTGGCGGCCACCTCCGGCGCGGCTCGGTCAGGTGATCGGCATGGTGGTCTCCTGGGCGAGGTCGGTGAG